>NZ_JBYEIR010000014.1:0-62264 GCF_058386985.1 Fodinibius sp. GM108 | reverse complement strand
CGGTTGCGGATCGGTCACCGACGCCGGACTCGAGACCCAGCCCGACCAGACCGAAATCGAGCAGCCAACACCACAGGTTGACAATACCGACTTCGGCACCGAATCGGACCAAGATCCGATCTATGACAAGCCTGAGTAAATGATATCATAGTTGGGAAAGTGGCATAATTATCATTTTTTGATTTACTTACTTGATGCCTAATAAATTACTCCTTTTTTACAAAGTTAGTTTCAGATGCTGCTAACTATTCTTCTTGGTTTTCTACAAATAATTTCAGGATCAGAAAGTAGTGATCTTGCCCACGAATCTAAGTCGCAGGCTAAATACTACATTAGTCAAATAGAAAATGGAGTAAATGTAGAAGAAAATATTTGGGCTCTTACAATATTAGGCAGTGAAAAAGTTGAAATAAAATCATTCATCGAAAAAGAAAGCCAGAAGAGCAATTCTCTTAAAATTTTCAATGATTTTGAAGAGAATCTTCAAAATCAACTCGAAAAGGTAGTATTTCAAACTGGTTCATCAAATCTATTGATAGCCACTTTACTTACTACCAAAAATTCTGCAAACAAACGCGCGATATATGAGAGATTTATTTCAGAATTTGATTTACCTACATCAAAAAATATAGATTATACAGCACTTTGTGAGGCTATAATCGAAAACAAAAAGTTAACCGAGAGTATTTTATCCGCCAAAAGATTTCTACTACCTCATTTCTTTCTATTTTATCATGGAGACTATAATACTTTTTTACCCGACAATTATTTTCAAAAAATTTTGCAAAATTGGTCATCAAGTTTTTCTGCAGATACTAATCTTAATTCTACTTTTGCAGAATTAAGCTATTTTCGGGCTTTATATATAACAGATAACTATTCTGAAATTGCCACCCTTTATCAGTCCTTATCTAATAACAAGATATTCCCAAACTCCTCATTAAAATTGAGAGTCTATCAATATTTAGATTATGCAATGTATCAGCTGGGTTACTTTAACCGTAATTTGGACATTGCCCGCACTTTCACATTACCTCTTTCTAAATATCTAAATCGAAAAGCTCTTGAAATAAGGATAAAATTCACCACAGGAATAAATCTTTATAGTATAGGCAAAATCCAAGAAGCAGAAAAAATATATAAAGAAGTATTGGATGAAACACAGAAAAAAGATATCAGCATTCCTAAAGCTTCACTCTATAATAATTTAGCATTATCTTATCTCAAATTAGGTAAATATGAACAATATTTAGACTTACAATTCCAAGCTTTAGAAAATGCAAAAGAGTCACGAAATTATTCACACGAGATTAAAACTTTAAATAATATTTTTGTTTACTATCGTGACTCAAATAATTCGGAAAGGGCGTTAAATTATCTGGAAAAAGCACGAAAAATAGCCGAAGATAAGGCAAATTCAGAGGATTTAGGTAATATTTACATCTCTTTGGGTTCTTTTTACAGGAAGTTCCTTGAAAATTATCAGAAAGCCCATGCATACTATGCTAAAGCTAAAGAGATTTTAGACGCAGAAAATGCCCGCTATTATATAAAATTGCTAAATGAAAAGGCAGAAACTTTTGAAAATCAAGAATACTATAGTCAAGCAATAAAGATCCATGATCAAATAATAGAATTAACAGAAAGTGAAAAAGGTATAAACTACTTAGATGCTTTAGTAAATAAAGCTTTAGTACATTTAAAGATGGATAAAGCAAAGGAAACAGGTGAACTCATAACTAAGTTTAAATCTTTTGATCTTGGTCAGCTTGATTTTGAACAAATCATCAAAGCCAAAACAGTCGAGGCTGACTATCTTCAAAGAAATAGTAAATATCAGGAAGCGCTGACGATCCTGGAACCGGCGTTAGAACAAGTTATAGAACGAGCCAAAAGCAGCGCCGATCTTGAATCTGGATTCTGGCATGTGGAGGATGAGTATTTGGATGCTTTTGATTTAACGGTATCTATTTACCGTCAACTGGGGCAAGATGGGAAAGCTATTCAGACACTGGATCAGCTAAAAACGATCAATGATGCTTCGTTTTATCAAAACCCGCTTGTAAAATCCAGCTTACTTAACGAATCGGAGCTTACTGAATATAAGCGGTTAACAGACCAGCTAGATGTAACCCGAAAAAAACTATTGACAGCACCCGAAGAGAAGCAGTTTGATATCCGGCAGACAATCAGCGAACTCAAACTGAAAAAACGCAGGTTGGACCAAAAGCTTACCAATCAAATAGACAATAACTCCACTTCTGTCAGAGAAATTCAAAACCATCTTTCTGGCCGCGAACTGGTATTACATATTACCGAGCTGAATGATCAGTTTTATCTCGCCAACATTTCAAGATCTGATATTTCCATCAATACTATTCCATTAGATTCAACGCTCCGTAATTTGCTGTCGACTTCGGCACAACAAGTCGCTACCAATAAAACCGATCTCAACTCATTATACAAGATTTCCCAAATTCTCAATCTTGAGGAAATTCCGGATTATGTAGAACAGGTAACACTCATTCCCGACAGTGATTTCTATCAGCTGCCTATAGATATCTTACCGATGGAAAAACCAACGCACAGCTATAGCTATGGAGATGTGACTTATGCTATCGAAAAGTTCAGAACCCAATATCTAACATCTCTGGAGGATTTTGTAACAGATCCATCGGAAAAATCTAATACTTCCAATGAACTTAACTATACAGGATATGGAGTATCTAACTTTAGTGGATACAATAAACAATCACTGGTAACACTCCCCTTTGCACAAACAGAAGTATCAAATATTGCAAATAAGTTAACCCGATTCTCAAATGTGCAAACTTTTATAAATGAGCAATCTACCAAAGCCACATTTAAACAAACTGCCCCAGAATCTCAAATCATTCACCTGGCTACGCACAGTGAAGTATCTGAGCGTGATCCCATGTTTTCGACTGTTTACCTGAGCCATGCAGCCTCCGCAGCTGACAGCACGTTCGATAGCCAAATTTTTGCCTATGAACTATTTGAGTTAAATCTCACCAATGAGATGATTATGCTCAATTCCTGTGAATCAGGATCAGGATCTTTTATCCAGGGGACGGGCGTTATGGGCATAAGCCGTGCGTTGCGCTATGCCGGCGCCAACTCACTTGTTCTGAACCTCTGGTCGGTCAACGATATGCTTGCCTCTGACTTTGCCGTTCATTTTTATGATCAACTAAATGAGGGAAAATCAAAGGCTGAAGCTCTCCGTGACACCAAACGTTATTTCCTGAACTCTAAAAATGCCAGCCCACACTTCTGGGGGCCGTATATGCTCATCGGCAATTCCGACTCCATCATAGAACCCAACCGAAATAACAACCTGGCAATGGCCGGAACCTTCATCATCTATTTTCTACTGATGGTCGGCTTATCCTATCTCACACAGCAAGGACTCATCTTTCGTAATCAGGAGGACAGAAAAGCTGCATAGCTTTATGCGGATAAGCCAAAGTGAAAGATATTATTGCCCTATTACTTACAACTAACACAAAAATAGGTCATCTTTCTGGTGGAAGAACTCTCTTGAACTAAATAGTTGTTATTCATTCCGCCAAGGCATCAAGATAACTTTTTGCAACCCGGCGGTAAGCTCCATTCAGTTCATAAGCTTCTCTGATATTTTCCTGAGCTTCAGTAAGTTTATCCATATGGAAATAAGCATTTCCAATATACCAATAGGCTTTCTCAACCATTAGCATATCCACCTGATCTTTTCGATCAATCACATTGCGATAATAACTAATTGCTTCATTATAACGATTCTCATTGTAGTGCAAAGAACCAAGGCTCAGACTCAGCTCCGCAATCCATTCCGGCTCTGAGGCATCTTCGAGCTCTGTATTTAACAGAGAGATCGCTTTATCTACCTGCCCGGTATTAGCTAAGCTTATCGCGTTCTGAATAACTTCTCTATCGCTACTTGAGTCTATAACACCATCACCAGAACGATAGTAATCCAGCTCAACACTTGCTACGGGTTGTACTGATAAGTCATCGCCTTGAAATGAAAAGTTCATGACACCCATTACGGTGATTAACAAGGCTATTACAGCAGCAGCTGCGTAATACCAGTACTTCTGCTTTTGTCGCGCCTTTCGCTCCTCTCTTTTGCGTTCAATTACCGCCTTAAGGTTTGCAGCACTTTTCAGGTAATCCAAGTGATAACCATCTTGTATTAGTTCTGACCACAATTCGTCCACTTCTTGAGCCGAAAGTTGACCATTGATATACAGATCTATTTTCTCCTCAAGTTCTTTTTTATTAAAGCTCTCGATCATAACGTATTTTGTTTAAATGTTATCTTCTAACTGCTATTACTTTATGAACAAGATAAACACAATGGATACTGTCTATATAAGACTTGTTATGTTTATTCTCATTCATTATACAAGAGTATTATCCTGCGTGGTTGTTACAAAAAATTTTGATTTATTTATTTGACCAATTATACACAGCTATTGAATCACCCTTTTAATAGCCAATAAGACATATTAATATCAAAATATTAGAAAAAATTAATGTTAAATTTCCTAGTAAAACTTATGTCTGAATCTTGGCAATTACATCTATTGTTTCTTTTTCTTTTTATCTGGGGATGTAATCAAAATGATAATCTGCACATCACAGGTCAAATAGATTATGTTGGATCTGCTGATATCTATTTTTCAAAGCAGCCTGTCCACTATAAGTATGCCCCTAAAAAACATTTTTCGTTTAACCCCGATTCTGATGGCAATTTTGATCTCTCCATCCCAATTGATTCAACTCAACTTATAGATCTAAATGTTAATGATCAATCCTATCCTGTTGTAGCACAACCGGGAGAGGATATACAGATAACTATAACCCGCGCAAATTTTCCTGATTCTGTTACTATAAAAGGATATGCGGAATCATGGAATAAACGTTATACCTCTTACCGCAAAAAAATCGCATCCTTGCAGCAACAGATAGATGAAACGCTGTCAGATTTTCGTGATGGGGATGAAACCGATATCCCTTCTCTGTACAAAGAACGATATGAGATAGCCGGGGAACATTTTCAGGGTACACCGCTAAAGGCACTCTATTATAAAACCATTGGTGAATATCTCGTCAAACGGCTTGAAGAAATCAAATATCGTCGTGAAGACCCCAATTTTGATGCCTCCCAAACAAGAGAAAATATTCTTGATGAAGCCCGGGAGCTAAATTTTTTCTCCTTTGAATCGCTGCATGCCCAGCGCGCCGGTATCCGGGATTTTACTAACGCTTTTGCCAACACTTTTGGCGTTGCCGACAGTCTGGAAGAGGAATACGATCAAGAACTCACCCAATACGATGTTAAGCAGCTCGGCTATGACAAACTCGACTCTGTACGGACATCCGTGCTGCAACATATCGATGAACGAAAAGCCCTTGCATATTCCAAGATGCATCTAATTGCTGAACGCATCGGTGAAATGCCATTAGACATAGCTACGCCCAGTTACAAGCATTTCCTTGAAGAGTATGATGATTTCCCTGAATACACCTCTTTTTTGTCAACATTCTATGACCAAATTGAACGTGTTTCGCCGGGCAATCCAGCCATTCCCTTTTCGCTTCCCAACCAGAATGGAGAGATTGTAGAGATGGATGATTTTCGGGGCAGCTATGTACTTCTGGATTTTTGGGCAAGCTGGTGTATTCCGTGTCTTGATGAATTTCCACACATGAAAGAATTATATAACAAGTACTCACGCGATGAATTCGATATTGTTGCTATTTCTATTGAAGAAGACAGCCTGCGCTGGCGGCAGTCGCTGCAGCAATTTAATAATCCATGGCCACAACTGTATGGCGGAAATGGATTCCAGCAGGAAACGTTCGACGCATATGGAGGAGGCGGGATTCCATTCTACATACTTGTAGATCCCGAAGGCAATATTATTCGATATAATGATGCTCGTCCGTCATTTAATCTCCCAACTATTCTTGACAGCCTAATAACCCGATAACCCTTTTATATTCAATTCATGATTTCTAGATTACTAATTCTTCTTCTGCTCACTGGCGTATTATTTGCCGAAATCGCCTGCTCACAGGCAGAGTCTAATTCAAATAATGAGACTACACTCGATGAAAAAATTGGACAAATGCTTAAGATTGGCTTTCGCGGCATGGAAGTCGATGACACGAATCATATTGTCCGTGATATCCAACAATATCATTTGGGAGGTGTGGTGTTGTTTGATTACGATGTCCCACGCGATACCGCCTATCGCAATGTGAAATCACCCGAACAAGTTAAAACTCTGGTTCAGGATCTCAAGCAGTTATCAGAAATACCGCTTCTGGTTTCGATCGACCAGGAAGGAGGCCGTGTGGCTCGGCTCAAGTCCCGATATGGTTTCCCGGAGACTGTATCAGCGCAGTATCTTGGCAAACTCGATAATCCCGACAGCACACGCCACTATGCGAGGCAAACAGCAGAAACGCTGTCAGAATTAGGTATCAATGTAAACCTGGCTCCTGTTGTAGATATAAACGTTAATCCCGACAACCCAATTATCGGTGGCATTGAACGGAGTTTTTCTGGGAATCCTGAAACAGTGGTAAAGCATGCGAGCATCTACATTGAAACATTGCATGAGAAAAATATCATGACTGTGCTTAAACATTTTCCCGGACATGGAAGCTCCGAAAAAGATTCGCACCTTGGCGTTGTAGATGTAACCAAAACCTGGACCGAACAAGAGCTCCTGCCCTATCGTAACCTCATTGAATCAGGTTTAGCCGATGCTGTGATGACGGCTCATATTTTTAATACGAATATTGATCCTGAATATCCTGCCACCCTATCCAAGCCAACTATTACCGGTATTTTGCGCGATGACTTGAACTTTGATGGCGTAGTCATTTCTGATGATCTGATGATGGGTGCCATTCGCAAAGAGTACGGCCTTGAAACCGCTATCAAACAAGCACTGCTTGCAGGCGTGGATATTCTCTCTTTTGGAAATAATTCAATCTACGATGCAGATATCGTTCCCAAGGCGCACAAAATCATCAACGAATTAATTGACGATGGTGAAATTTCTCCAGAACGAATTGACCGCTCGTATCAGCGGATCATGGAATTTAAGGGCCGATTTAATTAGAATGATGCGTTATACGTAATGCGTGGTATGTTGTCCTGCCCTCGAATAGTTTGATTGCCCACACGGACCAAACTATATTAGGGATATTCACGTGATACGGGATCATTATTTGATTATGAATTACGTATCACGTATTACGCATCACTCATACAACCTATTCGCCTCGATATGGTACGCCATCGGTGATCCATTCCGGAGCTTCGGCTCCGCGCAGATAATGATCGAAATACTCCTTCATTTTTATGGCATAATCAAGACGGTTGCTGTATTCCTGCAGGTGGTGCGGCTCACCCCGATACTGTAGAAATATCGCATCTTTATCGAGCCGACGCATGGCTAAATACATTTCGATCCCTTGCTCCCACGGCACTGCCGTATCTTCGTCACCGAACATCATCAGGAGCGGTGTATTTATCCGATCCGCATAAAAGACCGGTGAATTTTCGAAATATCGTTCCGGGTACTCCCACAGGCTACCACCAATTCGGCTCTGAGTCTGCTCATACTGAAACTGCCGGGCCAGACCCGATCCCCATCGAATGCCGCTGTATGCACTCGTCATGTTCGATACGGGAGCTCCGGCAATGGCAGCATCAAAAATATCCGTCTGTGTTATCATAAAGGCGGTTTGATAGCCACTCCACGAGTGTCCGTGCAGCCCCAGCTTATCGGGATCGGCTATTCCCATCTCAATCAATTTCTGCACGCCTGGCACTAAACTTTTTGTGGATGTAAAACCGGGAGAACCAATTTCAAAGCGGATGTCGGGTAAAAATACCACATAATTGTCGCTCACCCACTGGGGCAGAGTGGGTCGGTCATCATTGGTAATGTTATTAAATTCATAGGCACGCTGTGAGAAGAAGCGATAGTAGTAAATCAGCACGGGATATTTCTTATCCGGATCGTAATTGTCAGGCTTAATGACCGCTCCCTGTATCGTACGTCCATCGTGCATGCTCTGCCAGTCGATCAATTCAGCTGTACCCCAGTTATAGGTATCATGCAAATCCAGATGGAGGTCGGTAATACGCTCAGTTTCTCCAAAGGTAATACCGTCGCTCACCCAAAAATTCGGATACTCGTCGTACTTTTCACGGCTGTAAATAAAGCGGTCCGCATCTTCTGCCTTGGCTATAAAATTATATTTGTGCTGGGTTTCCAGACGCTGCTCGGTGCCGTTCTCATCCAGCTTCAGATTATAAAAACCGTAGTATTTCTTTTTGTCGTAATAACCACGAACAAGCAATTCTTCATCCTCTCTGAATGTATCCCGTTCTCTGTCGGTGCGGATAATTCGGTAACTGATCTCCCGGTCACGACCATCTTCCGTCATATTTTCGGCGTTGCCATTTGCGGTTGAAAATTTCCAGATGTCATACTTGTCATATATCAGAATATTATCGTCACCAGTAGTCCATCCTGCTACAGAGTAACCCGGAACGTCGTACGGTCGATCATGATCTTCGTTATAGAACGGCACGTCCAGATCCTCAGTTAAATTTCGATAGACCTCATCCTCAACATTGTATAAGTGCCAATTTTTATCTTCATAAAAAACCACAAAATTTCCGCCGGGCGACAACTGAGCTCCGGACCGTAGTTTATCGGCAACTTTTTCTCGTTCCCCTGTTTGGAGATCCACTACATAATAGTCGCTGTAAAAACCATCCCAGGTCATCTCCTGCAGGTAGGGAACGCGAGAACTTCCCAGCACATAATCTTCATTTTGACTTATCGAAATGCCTGGCATTTCCCGATCAGCAAGCTGAACCCAGTGGTCACCTTCCACATGATATACAGCCCGATATGTCTGATTTTTTCTCCTGTTCCAGGTCTCCTTTTCATGAGTCTTAATCCGCGGGTCGTCGTAATGCCATACATCTGCCTCTTTTTCGGACAGAATCTGCTCGCGATCATAGATATCCATTTCGGCTTCTTCATTCTTTTCATCCTTGGAATCAAGATCCATCATCTCCTGCGGCATCAATCCAAAGAACAGCCGGTCTCCATCGTCGGTCCACTCGAGGTTAGTGTTTGTTCGAAGTGTCCATCCGTCATTAATATCGGCTGCAGATATTAGCTGAGAGGTTTCATCGCTATCGGCATCCCAAACCTGCAGGTTGGCATCCCCGGCCTCATATGCCGTATCCAAAGCCGCCTGAGTAAATGCCAGGCGCCGGTTGGTATCATCCCAGCTTATATTATCGAACAAGCTATTTTCCTCTGATAAAATTTCTTTTTGTTCGGACGGTCCATCCTCTAAATCGCGATAATAAAGTCCGTTCGAAGTACCACTTGAATCCACAACCGAATAAACCAGGTAGTTCGACGTACTGTCAAACTCCGCATCGGTGACAAAATTGATTTGATGCTCTTCGCCGGAATCCAAATTACGCAGTACAAACCCTGACCCGATATGGCTGTTATCGCTTTTCTTTTTGTCAATCTCTTCTGACGGATAAAAATGGATAGCCGCCCACTGTCCGTCGTTGGAAAATTTAAACGATCTCACGCTGTCTTTTTTGATACTGTTCCCACTGGATGTATTCAAGAGCGCAAGTCCCCGACGCAGATTATCATTTTCTGCTTTCAACTGATCTTTCAGTTTCGGTTGAAGATATGCGCCCATCCAGTCTCCGCTTCGGCTTATTTTGGGATTATCACCCAGCTCAATCGTATACTCAGTGCCATTATCAATGTGACGTACACGTACTTCACCGTCACCTCGATCAGGCCACACACTGTAGGCCAGCCACTCTCCGTTGGCTGATAATTCAGGATCATCAATGTCTTCCCACTTCATCACATCCTCAAAGGTAAGCTGTTGATTTTGGGCTTCAGCGGATAGCGGGAATGATAAAATTCCAAGGATGAGTATGGATAATAAATAAAAATATGAAATTCGATTGCTGAACTGCATAATTATGGTTGAGTTAATGTTTGAAGAAATTTCTTCACTGATTCATTGATAGCCCAGGTGTTAACGCCTGGGCTATCGAAAAAGTAACTATAAGCAAAAAAGTGGCAATAACCACAGTATGAACTATATTCTAATTCTATCAGAATCAGGCCTACTCCTCGTACCATTCATCTTTAAGGGTAGCATTCCAATAAGTATTGATTTTACCTCCGTACCGACTAGTATACACCTGCGTAAATATGGCACCTATAAGCACTACCTGCACATTGTAATACATCCAAATAAGAAAAATGACAAATGATCCGGCGGCCTTATAGGTCGGTTCCAGATCTGCCGCGCCGAAATACCAGTCCACAAGCGATTTACCAATCATTACTAAAATAGTAGTAACAAGAGCGCCTACTGCAAGATCACGTATGCGCACGTTTATATCGGGTAGTATTCTGAACATTGCAGAAAAAAAGGAAAAGGCAAGAATCATATTCAACAAGGTATTACCAGCCTGCATCAGAACAACATTTTTGTCTCCAATTAAGGAAACAAGTAAATTTTCCAATCCATATATCAGGCTTTCTGAAATAAGACCCGCAAGAAAAAGGAGGCTCAGGGAACCAATAAAAATCAATCCTTTTAACCGATCCCACAGAATAGACCAGATTGTACTTATTTGAAGATTCGTAACTCCCCAGATCTTGTTGAGAGTGCTTTTAATTTGAGCTAACAAAGTGGTAGCTCCAAATAAGAGCGTAATCACGGCAATGACCGTAGACCATAATCCCGAGGCACCCTGGCTCGTGGATTTAACCAGATCATCTATTGAATCGGTCAACTCGGGCCCTACAATACCTTCCATCGTTTGATGAAACTCTGCCTCTCCCATTTGCTCACCTAAAACAATACTGGTCACCCAGATTAAAATGATAACCAGCGGAGCAGTTGAAAATATAGCGTAAAAGGCAATAGCGGCTCCGTGCAAACCAAGGCTAAAGTTTGCTAATCGGTTATAGGTTTCTTTTAACAATTCTAGAATTTCGTTCCACATTTGTGACTAATCTCCGATGAAGTTATTGTATGGTAAAAATGCTGTGATTATTAAGTTACGGCATAACAAATTGAAAGCAATGAGCATTTTGTACCAGCTTATTTTTCTAATTTCATAAATCCTGAATCATGGAATCAAAATTCAGCTATCAATGGTATATCAATAAATTTAATGAAGCCAAAGATGAGGCCGAAAAATTCATTTTGTCGGTAGATGAAGCGGTATTTTTGCAGCCACCTGAGGAGGACCGTTGGAGTATTGCTGAGATCTACAGTCATTTAATTAATTATGGAGACCTGTATTATAGCAATTTATCTGAGGCAATTGACAACACCCAAAAAGATACCAGCAACTTGCAGCAATCATTTCAACCGCGTTGGCTCGTCAGAAAAATAGTGTCGTTTTTTGAACCGCCTTACAAAATGAAGTTAAAAACGGTCAAAGCTATGAAACCAGATCCCGTATCAGACTATGACCGCCTGGAATTACTGGATGAATACATAAATCTTCAAGATCGATTCATTACTCAATTGGAAAAAGCTCATCAGCGCCACATTGATCTAAGCAAAGCCAAAATGAGACATCCCATGATCTCTTTTATTAAAATGACGCTTACCGAATGCTTTGCCCTGGCCGAGGTCCACCAGCGCCGCCATCAATGGCAGGCAGTACAGACACTACAAGTGTTAAATACTCGGCGAGAACAAACCAATATCTGACGATGAAAACTACAGAGGGGGAAAACAGAGCTTCACAGAGATAACATACCTTCTGTGGTAACTCCGTGCAACTCTGCGGTTTAAACTAAACCCAATTTTTATTAACCACAGAGAAATCAGAGGAACTCTCACAGAGTTGTGCAGAGAGATCTTTTCTCTGGATCCTTAGGAGTAAAATCCTTCCGGGTCACAGAGTGATATGGCTACTGCTTTGTGCTTATACCCCTCGTCCGTCCAGTCGTCGGGGCCAACACTCCCCACGAGAAAAATTTTGGATACTTCGACTCTCCCTCCTTAATTCCACTCAAAAAAAATCGCGGAGCTATCCAGGAACTATCATCCTCTGTGAATACCTCCGTGCAACTCCACGGTTCATGTGTACGTAAATTTTTACTAATGGCCCGAGGGAATTTAATAGCACTTCGTGATTGTTTAATTACAAAACAGCGCGACTGTATAATCAGTTAATAACCAGATTCATTAATTATGGATACTTTCGATCCGGAAAAATTTGAAATCAAATTTGCAATTGCTGATGCCGCCACGGATCTGTATATCGAAGGTGGCGGACATTTCTGGATTAGAGATGCGGCCGAAAGAGTTGATATTGATCCTGCTGAGGTTTTTAACTATTTCCCAGATAAAAAGTCCATTCTGCAATTTTACTATGCTTCTCTCGTTATCCGATACGAAGCAATGGTCGATGAAATTGAAGGATTCGAATCATATACCCTCAGCGAAAAACTTTCGAATTTTGCTTATGTTAGTTTTGATATGCTTCGGGAAAAAGAGGCGTTTGTCGAAGCAACGTTCGAGGATCTAATCCTGAGGAGTTTTACCAAAACGGATTTTGAAAAAGAAGTTGAACGACTTACTAAACATTTTATAGAAAGTGACGAGCAGTTATCAATAGGTTCTGCTCTTATCCAAAACAAATGTGCTTACAGCCTCCTGCGACGGCAATACCTGGAGCTGGTTCGGTTTTGGCTTAATGATACCACCGAAAATAAAGAGCTCTCGATGGAGCTTACCGATAAGCTGACCAGTTTACTGCAAGAACTATTGTATAATAATATTCTGGACAAGGGATTCGACCTTGCTAAGTTTATGGCTTCCAACAGAGAAGCTTTTCTCAAAAATATCCCGATTGTAAAACAATTCTATTCTAACATTGAAATACGATAATTTATGAGCGACAATTTTCCTTCATCCAAACTTGAGCGCGGTAAAATCTTTGCAAAAACCGGGCTCAAAGTAGGTACAAACTACGCCAAGCGATATCTTAAAAAATCAGTCGGCAAGAAAGAGACCGAAGAAGAAGGCAAAAAATTTCATTCTGATAATGCGCGGCAGGTGTTCAACGAGTTTACAAAGCTGCGCGGCACAGCTCTGAAAATTGCCCAGTCTCTGAGTATGGATGAGGGCATGTTGCCCGAAGAGTTTGCCGAGGTAATGAGCGAAGCCCAGTACAGTGTACCACCGA
Source organism: Fodinibius sp. GM108 (assembly GCF_058386985.1). Taxonomy (NCBI): domain Bacteria; kingdom Pseudomonadati; phylum Balneolota; class Balneolia; order Balneolales; family Balneolaceae; genus Fodinibius; species Fodinibius sp. GM108. The sequence continues at coordinate 48,937 of NZ_JBYEIR010000014.1, read as the reverse complement.
TCAACAAGGCTCTGGCACGATCGATTATAAAAAAAGAATTGGGCGATTATCCTGAAAACCTATATGCCGACTTTGACTCTGATGCCATCGCTGCAGCATCCATAGGCCAAGTGCATCAAGCACGGCTTAAAAATGGACAAAAAGTGGCGGTTAAAATTCAGTATCCCAATGTGCGTAACACCATCCATTCCGACATGGCTATGGCTAAGACATTGATAAAGCGTATCACAAAGCGCGGCGCCAATCTCGATGAGTATTTTGATGAGGTAGAATCAACCCTGATGGAAGAAACAGATTATGAGCAAGAGGGTAAATATATTACTCATTTTCACCAGCGTTTCAACGATGAAGATATTGTGACGCCGAAATGGATTAAGGAGTTATCATCCCAAAAAGTACTTACCATGACGTTTGTGGAAGGTCAGCACCTTAAAGAGTTTTTGTCTACAAATCCGTCGCAAGAAGAACGTGATCACTTTGGCCAGCTGTTGTGGGATTTCTTCCACGACCAGGTCGAACAGCGGCATTTTATACACGCTGACACGCATCCCGGCAACTTTTTCTTTCGGGAGGACGGGAAGCTGGGTGTTATCGATTTTGGCTGTGTTAAGAAATTTTCTGAGGAGTTTACCCAGAACTATATGCGGCTTTTGCCCACTCACCTGGAGCAAGATGAAGATAAGATCCGTCATCTTTATACTCAGCTGGGAATTGTTAAAGAGAATCCTGACAATCCCAAAAAAGAAGAGGAGTTTTTCCAATTCTGTAAGAACTATGGCAACACATTTGCCCAGCCCTATATGGAGGATGAGTTTGATTTTGGCAAGGCAAATTTCAAAGAGAAAATCAACAAATACGCCAAGGAAATGCCGATCATGAATGAGCCACGGGGCGACAAGAATTTCATCTACAGTACAAAAGTGCACTTGGGGCTGTACAGCATATTAATGAAGCTGAAAGCAAATATCGATACGCGCCGAAGCAAAGAGGTCACTAAAAAGGTACTGAATGAAATGAAACAGGAAGAATCTCTGTAGTAATCGCCCTAACCGCATTTCTCACCAAGAAATTTGGTTTTCAGCAAGGCAAAAGAAAAATGGCAGCGGAAACATACTGTAGTATGTTGAGCACGCTATTTTTTCCTTTAACGCGGCTGAAGGCAAATTTCGAAGTGTTTTACACATTGTTATCATTTTCTGTTTCTAAATACTGATGTAACTTAATGTGTATCATAAGGTTACATAATTATACCATAAATATTTGTGAGAAATGCGGGCTAAATAAGAAAGCCCGCAAAGTAACAACCTTGCGGGCTCAAAAACTATAGCTTTTTGTTTTAATCCTGGATATCGTTTAGGTATCGGAAGAAATCGCTGTTTGTGGATAAAATAAGGGATGTTTGCTTGTCGAAAGCTTTGCCATACGACTCCATAGAACGTGTAAAGTCATAGAGCTCACGAGCGGCATTCGATTGGTTGTAAGCTTTAGCATAGATAGCCGTTGCCTTGGCATCTGCTTCACCGCGGATCTCTTCGGCTTTTCGAAAAGCGTTCGACTGGATCGACTTTAGTTCACGTTCTTTATCTCCATTTATGCGTGCTGCTTCGCCTTCTCCCTCGGAGCGGAATTTGTCGGCGATACGATTCCGTTCACTAATCATTCGATCGTATACTGTTTGTCGCACGTCTTCTACGTAGTTGATGCGTTTGAAACGAAAGTCCAGGATTTCAAGTCCTAATTCTTCTGCTCGTTGATTACCTAACTGCTGAATTTCTTCTTGCAGCTCATCACGTCCTACAACAATTTCTTCCAGCGAATCCTCCACAATCTCTGTTATGGTAGCTCCGGATTCCGGATCGCGATTTGTTGACCGCACAAGCTCAACCAAGTCATGGGATGCTATAGCATTCCGTGTCTCTCCATCCAGGATATCGTCCAGCCTGGACTGAGCTCCGGATTCATCGCGCAGTCGCTTAAAGAATTGAAGCGGATCAGTTATTTGCCAGCGTGCATACGTATCCACAAAAATGAATTTTTTATCTTTCGTGGGGACCTGGTTGCGGTCACCATCCCATTCAAGGTAACGCTTGTCAAAATAGTTTGCTCGCTGTACAAACGGAATCTTCATCTTCATACCCGGATCGGTAACCGCTTCACCGATAGGTTCGCCAAACTGGGTAATAATAACCTGTTCAGTCTCATCTACGATATAAAATCCATCAAGACCAATAAGAATTGCAATACCCAGAACAACCAGTACAGTTATGTTTGTTAAATTTTTCATCTTAATTTCCTTGTTGATTTGAATTCGTATTCGGCTGGTTTACTTCTATGCCATCTGTCTGCATTTGAAGCAATGGCAATACACTATTTCCATTTTGATCGGTGACGATTTTATTGCCCATTTCAGGTAAGATCTTCTCAATCGTTTCAAGGTAAATACGGCGCTTGGTAACTTCGGGGGCTTTCATGTACTCACGATAAAGCTGATCAAAACGCGATGCCTCACCTTCAGCACGATTTACGCGATCGATTGCGTATCCTTCTGCCCGCTGTATCGTTTCTTCTGCCTGCCCCTCAGCCCGCGGTATTACTTTATTGTAATCGGATTTGGCCTGATTTATTAGAGTCTCCTTCTGTTGCTGGGCTTCATTAACATCGTTAAAAGAAGGCTTAACAGGATCAGGCGGATTAATATCCTGAAGTACAATCTGTTCAATTCGTAAGCCGGATTCATACTCATCAGCCATTTCTTGTATCAACTTCTGTGCTTCAAGAGTCACTTCTGCTCGCCCCACCGTAAGCACTTCATTGACTGTTCGGTCACCTACAATCTGGCGCATTGCTGATTCCGAAATATCACGCAGTGTTTGTTCGGCATTTCTAATCTTAAAAAGATAATTATAGGGATCGGTCACACGATACTGCACTACCCACTCTACATCCGCCAAATTGAGATCTCCGGTGAGCATTAATGACTCATCAGTGTAACCTTGTTTTTGATATTCAGAACGGACGCCGGAACTTGTTGTACGATAACCGAATTCGTGTTTCAACTGTCGTTCGATAGGTACATAACGCACCTCTTCGACAAAAGGAACCTTGAAATTTAATCCGGGATCTGCCGTCCGGGTAAATTCACCGAAACGGGTCACAATTCCCACCTCTTCGGGATTAACCGTAAAAAAGGAGGAGAATGCTATAACAATCACAAGCGCACCCAGCACTATTAGCCGGATATGCTTGCTCATTTTTTTGAGTTGAGGCGGCATATTCATATCCATGCCGGAAAAATTATTGTTAGCCATTAGTACTTATGTTTTGATTAGAAAGAAAAGAATTGCCTTAACGAAAAAACTAAATCCCTTAAACTTTAAGGCATATTATAGTGGTATCATCAGCCAAATGATAGTCGCTGAATTTTTGAATTTGTCTTTTGATATCCATGGAAATTTCGTTGCTCGAATGGCTGTCGGTATCCAATTTTTCGACCATATTTATAAGATTATCAAATCCAAAGCGTTCTCCTTCTGGATTTACTGCTTCGGGCAATCCATCGGAATAGAGCAAGAGGAAATCGCCTTCTTGCAGCGTAACTTCCATTGGTTCATAGTCAACCTTGTCGCGGACACCGAGCGGATATTTGGGCTCCGGAGTATAAATAAACTCCGCCTTTCCATCTCGCTTAAGTATCGGCAAGCAATGACCGGCATTGGCAACACGCAGTGTTTTGCTGGAAATAGCATATTGTGCAATAATGCAGGTAATAAATGTTTGTCTGTCGGTGCGGGTATATAAGGTGGGGGTAATCTCTCTGAGAATGGCTTCTGGTGCATCCCGATGGAGACGTGAAAGCAACAGACCGCTTGTAAATACGGCATGCATAGCCGCTTTCATGGCTTTGCCTGACACATCAGCAATCGTCATGTTAAGAAATGGGCTGTTAGCCGATCCATTGGTACTGACGATATAATCAAAATAGTCGCCTCCCACTTCGAACGATGGCATAAAAAAGCCATAAACATCGATTCCCTGCACCGAAGGCGGCTGCAACGGCATAAGTTTAAACTGGCTCTCACGGGCAATCTCAATCTCTTTCTCAACACGTAAATGATTGGCCATTCGCTCTTGGTATTCGGGAATATATCCCCCCATTTCTGAAACAGAATCGCCATATCTATAAGCGATAAAACCATAAATCAAGGGGATGCCAAGGATAAAAAATTGCGCCCATGAGATATAAGCGACATCTAAACTTGAAGATCCCCAGTATGGCATAATCATAAGAATAGCTGCAAATACCCACCAGCCTGTAGAAACAGTAAACAACCCGCTGTGTTCTAAAGCAAAAATAATTACGATCGAAATAACAGCAAATATTATAATATCATACCACTCGGTACCAACGATTTCGACCATTGGTCCTATACCTGCAAACAAAAAGCCGAGTAGCACTATACCAGCTCCATAGAACAGCCATTTATTAGTTAGTTTTGATCGCAGCAACCCAAGTATGATTCCTATATGTCCCAAAACAATTAGCCAACTATTCAACCACACCGAAATGTTGATAGTTAGCAGTTTAGGCTGCATACTGGCTTCAGTAAATCCAGACTGGCTGTCCGCTTGATAATATTCGATGCCAAGGAGATAAAGTGATACCGCAAAAAGGCCAAGCATAGCTCCAGCCAGGGCATATCCCCGAAGAAGCCCTTCTCCGGTTTCGTGAAAGAAAAATCGTTTTTGCCAAATAGCATCAAAAAGATGAAGCTGCTTCTGATTTTGACTGCGCGCTATAGCTTCCCAACCGATATATCCCAGCGCTCCATAAAGACCAATAGCCGCGGCAAATATTATACTATTAACAATAAAAATAGCTTGACTGGTAGCATTTAAAAAATCCCCCGTCATATTCATCAGGTAAAATATGCGCCATCCCAACGAGGCCAGAGCCAGGCTAATCAGTATGAAAATTGCACGCCGCCATTCTACCTGCCCTTTGTTGATATACTTGATCCCTATAAAAAATACCAGAATCGCCAGGATTGCCAGCGATCCAAACATACTAATAAGATCAAGGTTGGAAATGGTATTGCCAGACTCCAATTCTTCCGGTTCATAGGTATCTAGTGCTTCAAAGTTTTCGATTGATACGCCATACCGGACATCAGCCATATTCGGACGATTGGTTTCACGAATAATAGGTTTTACCTCGAGCGAAATTTCAGCAGGAGTATTAACATCAGGGCTGCTTTTTGTCCATTTAAAAACCATATTATTGCCTACACTCCGATCAGAAAAATTAAGCGGCGCCTGCCTGAATCCCGGCTCCCGTGTAATGACGGTATCTTTTACATCAACAAAGTTGAGCTCATAATCCGTAAGATTATAGTTCAAAATACCTTCTACGATATGAGTAGCTATAGCAAAAAGTGAATCACCAGCTACAAATGTAGGATTATTGTTCGTTTCATAGGATGAAATACGACGCACCTTCCCCTCCTGATCAAATTGCAGGTCTAATCGCCCCAGATCATCCATAATATTGTCCTGGATAATTTTGTCGTCATCATCCTGGGCTACTCCTATACTAACTTTCCATCCTGTCAGGTTTACTCCCTGCGCATTAAGGTCTGCAGCCCGTAAATCTTCATCTGAAGAATCCTTCAAAGATTTATAATAGTTGATATGCTGTGTGCGTCTCGTTCGCAGGTGTAGAGAGTCGGTGGAAAAACCCAGCTGATTGGCAAGTGCAGCAGTTTTTCCCTCTATTGTTGACCGGCTTTCCTCAACTGGGGCACGACCATTAAAGGAAACCGTAGGATACAACACAAAGAATGTTGCAAACCCTATTATCCCTAAAAATAACCAATATGTTAATCGTTGCCCCATCTATTGTATAAACTTACCTGTAGTATATCACTTGAATTTTGAGATTTTAGATTAATAAAAACAAATAGTTAGCCTTAGCTTCAAGTAGCTACTCAAAGTTATAATTTAACTTCAAATATACCATGCTACACAAAATAACCCTACGGATTTTTTCCGTTATTGTTGCTCTTGTTAAACTTGAGCAGTGGTGTATATGGCTAATACGGACGTGCTAAAAATCCGCAAAACTTACTCGAAATCTATATCGTGCCGTACATACTTGATTATTTGGTAACAAGAAGGACATGTGCGCCCAGAACTAGTTACCCAAACCTGCAATTGTATGACGGGACAGATCAGCAAAAAGTTGACCACCCGAAAAACTGCACCAAGTTTTCGACTCGCGCGCTCTCGTAGGTTATAGCTCAACCTCTAATAATTTTGCCTATGCCGATTTACTACCAGGCCTGCATCAATATATCCTGTTTCCATCTCTGGCCCGAAGTATATCCTGTTCGTTATAACAGACAAGCAATATTTCGCAATCAACTTTCAGCTATCAGCTACTATGCTGACTTTTTACTGGGGTACCTTTTCCAAGTTACTGCTTTCCGTCACAATTAACTACTGCCTTTCAATGATATTAGAAATTGAAAGCAGGCTTTTTTGAATCTGTCGAATTCCCCTAACTATATTCCTCAATACCCCTTTTGGACCGAAAAAAGTTGGGCTACCACTATTTATATTTGTGGTCCTGAAGGTAAACTGGCTAAACCAAAGGAGTGAAAATTAAAAGCAGGACAAGAAATTGATTCTCCTAAATAAAGAAAGCCGATGGCAATACCACCATCGGCTTTATAAGCTTCACCAAAAAGTAAAAAGCGTTCTTAACTTTCCTGTTCTTCTGTTTCTTCTTCGCCGTCAAATGCTTTGAAAACCATCTTAAGATCATCTGCGATATCCACTTTCGTACGTCCTTCGATACGATGGCGGGGTATCATGGCTTTAATTTCTCCATCTTTAAAATAGGCAAACGCAGGAGACGACGGCGGATATTCGCTAAAATATTCACGGGCCCGGGCCGTAGCTTCTTTATCCTGTCCGGCAAATACAGTTACCATATGGTCAGGCTTAACATCTGACTCATCCAGCGCCAGCTTAACACCCGGACGTGCATTTCCGGCAGCACATCCACACACTGAATTGATAACCATTAGCATCGTACCTTCATCATATTCATCCATGGCACGATCTACATCTTCAACAGTCTTTAGTTCTTCAATACCGAGCTCGGTTAATTCTTCACGCATCCACGAGACATCGGGTCCTCCTCCTAATCCAAATTGCATAAGTAAGTGATTTTATTCCGCTTTTTTGCTTAAGGGTTATTGTAACAAGTAATTATGAAGTGATGAAGTAGAAAAAGCACTTCGTATAAAGGTACGAAGTGCTTTTCCTTTTGTAAACATTATATACTCCCGGAATTAGGTAGCATCATTGTAATACTCATTCACTTGATCCCAATTCACCAGATTCCAGAAGTTTTCAACGTACTTTCCACGTTCATTCTGATAATTCAGATAATAGGCATGCTCCCAAACATCGACACCTAAAATTGGAGTCAATCCATTCATATAGGGACTATTTTGGTTAGCCGTAGAAAGCACTTCCAAGCTGCCATCTTTAGTTACGCACAACCAGCCCCATCCTGAACCAAACTGACCGGTAGCTGCATTATTTAATTTTTCCTTAAAATCACTAAAGCTACCGAACTCTTCATCAATAGCTTCTGCAATTTCACCTGTAGGCTCTCCGCCGCCATTAGGTGAAAGAATAGTCCAGAACAACTTGTGATTGGCATATCCACCACCGTTGTTAATAACCTTTTGGCGGATATCCTCGGGCACTTCTGTTATGCGCTGCAGTACATCTTCAATAGGCATATCTTCAAACTCTTCATGACCTTCAAGCGCAGCATTTGTTTTATCAGTGTAACCTTGATGATGTTTGGTGTGATGGATCTTCATCGTGCGCTCATCGATATGCGGTTCAAGCGCATCGTAATCGTAGGGTAAATCTGGTAGTTCGTAAGCCATAATTATTGCTGTTTTAAATTTGAAATAGTTAATAAATAATGTCGTATAAGCACTAGGGTGCAGCATCTTAAAATATAGGCACCTTAGGTAACACATCAATCAAAATTATTTTGCTAATCGTTCCATATTCGATTCTTTACATTCATTATTAAAAAATGAAGAAATGGTTCTCAATTTCTCCTATTTTATTCGTTCAACTAATAATCATTGGTAGTTTTTTCAGTTGTTATGGATCGAGATTACGATGTAATAATTATTGGCAGTGGACCTGCAGGCTTTTCGTGTGCAATGCAGAGTTCTAAATTTGACAAACGGGCTTTGGTTGTTGAATCACATAAAGAATTTCTGGGGGGCACATGGATTAATTCCGGGACCGTACCCAGCAAGGCTCTTCGTGAAGCAGCTAAAACAATTCTCAACTTTAATGAGCAGTTCAGCGATCAGGCAACGAAAAAGCCTTATGAACGGTTCCAGATGGCGGATCTGCTAAAGTACAAGCAGGAAATCCTGGAGAAAGAAAACCGGAAGGTGAAAAATGACTTGATTAAAAACAAGGTTGATGTTGCGCGAGGCTACGGCCGCCTTGTTGATGAACATACTGTTGAGGTACAAACACATTTTGGATCAACAGAAACATATACTGCAGATTATATACTGCTGAGCACTGGGAGTCATGCCCTGAAGCCGGAAAAATTTGAAATTGACAACAACAAGATCTTAGACTACAAATCGATCCTGGATATAACCCATATTCCAAGGCGGCTTACCATTATTGGATCGGGCGTTAACACCATAGAATATGCTACCACGTTTGCTGCTCTTGGAACACGCGTGACTGTATTAATTGAAGAAGAGGATTATCTAACTTTCCTGGATCATGAAATTAAGGAAGAGCTCAAAAAGTCGCTGGATGACAAGGGCATTAGAATTAAAACTGATATTGCTATTCAGGAGGTCGATTTTAATCCCCTGCGCAATTATACTGAAGTTAAGTTTATAAGCAAAGATGACAAAGAACGGCTACAAGTCATCGAAACGGAACATGTGCTCTTTTTGGGCGGGCAAGAACCCAGCGTGGATAATATTGGCCTCGAAGAAACAGGTATCGAAATTAGTAAGGATGGTTTTATCGAGGTTGATGATACATTCCAAACAAATGTGAGTAGCGTATATGCGGCAGGTGATGTTATCGGATTTCCACGATTAGCTTCCGCTTCATTTACACAAGGACGTCTCGCGGCTTGTAACATGTTCAGCATTCCGGCACTGGATGTACCTGAAGAGATCCCATTTAGCATTTATGCTATTCCCGAAATCTCGAACATTGGCCTTACTGAACAGGAAGCCGAGGAAAAGGGATTAGATATAACAGTGGGACGGGCATACTTTAAGAATATTGCCAAAGCGGATATGACCAATCACGATGAGGGAATTCTAAAGCTGGTATTTGAAACAGATTCCCTTAAGCTATTGGGCGTTCATATTATTGGAGATGAAGCAGCAAATCTTATTCATTTGGGACAATCTGTAATGTCATACGGTGGTGATATTCGGTATTTTATTCAACATGTGATGAATTATCCCACCTTAAGTGAAGCTTATCGCATTGCTGCTTTTAATGGTGTCAATCGCGTGTACAAGGCCGGGGTCAAATACAAAAATATTCTTGAGAATAAGAAGGCTGAGTAAATGCATTCGTTCTTTTAGCATCCCTGAACGCTGGTAAAAACCGTGTTAATTCTGATTCTTCCTGCCGCGCGAGATCCCGCGTCGGAGCGCGGGATGACGTCAGTGGTGGGATATTAGTTTTTCCCTCTCTGGTATTCTGCCACTCCTTTTCTACCTTGACAGAAATCCTACATAACGCCCATAACAGCCAAAAAATCTGTTTAGCACGAGCGGACGCTCGCGCTATAACCGACTTCCTCATTACGAAGCTCCTGCTTCGTAACGGTCAATGAAGGAGCTTGGGAATGAGGTAGGTTAAGGTTCGGGCTCCCTCACAACTGGGAAACTGGCTATGTCTTCGTTTCGCATCAGAGGTACGTAACGAGATCAAGATAAGCGGCTAAATCTCTCTATTTTCTATACGTAGTGAATAGCCATCGGTAATCCAGTAGGATCTGTTGGTGGATCATCAGGCAGCGTCTTAATTTCCCCATCAACGGAACGCAACGCGAACAGAGCCAGAGCCATCGCATCTACAATATCATCTTCATCAACCTGGTTACGCCGGTATTCTTCTTTGATATCACGGAAAAAATCATCGGCATATTTGCTCTGATCCTTTAACAGACCCAGCCGGTGACGTAATCCTTTTTTGGTAGCTTTTTTCTGTAAAATCGAGTTATTACCGTTCAGGATGCGAAACAACAACTCCGGATGACTCTCAAAAATTTTGTCCCGCAGTTCTTCATTCTCCTGCAGATACCGATCTACCGTTTTAATATTGGGCATTATATTCCACGATTGTGTGGATATTTTTTTGCCCGTAATTTCGAAACTGGTCATTGACGCTTCGGCATACGTAGGCGCATATAAGGCCGGACGAATAGGCGGATTAAAAACACTCGCCTCGTAATCAGGTCCCAACACATCGCGAAGCTCTTCATCACATTCGCGCACGTACTCATCTTCGGTCAGCCCGATAGGGACATCAATAAAAATACGATCGAACTCTTCGAAATATTCGCCTAGCTCTTCGTCTGATTCAAGCAGCCAATAGCCGGCATTCTCATCATCCAAACTTATAGCGATCCAACCAGCACGACAGCCGTCTATTCCTAATGTTTTCAAAATATTTAGTTCGTCTTTAGTTTTTATTCTTCCGTTTCAGAAACGCTCTTCTTAAGCTCTATATGCAGCTCATCAAGCTGCTCCTGATCTACATAATCGGGACTGTTATCCATCAGGCTTTGTGCTTTCTGATTCTTTGGGAAGGCAATAACATCCCGAAGACTTGTACCTCCTGCCAGGATCATAACGATTCGATCGACGCCCAGGGCAATTCCACCATGCGGCGGTGCGCCATACTTGAACGCTTCCAGCAGAAAACCGAATCTGTCTTGTGCCTCTTCTTCATCGATACCCAACAGCTCAAACATCTGTGTCTGCAGTTCCCTGTTATGGATACGGATCGATCCCCCGCCAATTTCATAGCCGTTGAGCACCAGGTCATAAGCCCGCGAACGTACCGATTCCGGATCATCATCGAGCTTGTCAATATCCTCCGGATGTGGAGCTGTAAACGGGTGATGCAGCGAATGATACCTGTGATCTTCACGGCTATACTCTACCAGTGGAAAATCGGTGACCCATAAGAATTTATATGCATCCTTATCTATAAGATCATGTTCTTCTCCCATCATCAAACGCAACTTGCTCATCTGTTTATATACATCAGGCGACGGACCGGCCAAAATAAGCACCAGATCTCCCATTTCGGCATCCGCTCTTTCGACCATTGCATCCACCGTTTCATCTTTAAGGAACTTTTCGACACTGCACTTTACACCATCCTCTTCATTCAGCTTGATATAAATTAATCCCGCAGCGCCTGTCTCCTGCTTAACGCGTTCTGTCAAGCGGTCGATTGCACCGCGTCCCATATCACCCTGGCCCGGCACTGTAATTCCCAGTACCGCTCCGCCTTCTTCAACCGTGTTGGAAAAAATATTGAATTCAGAATCTTTAACCAGATCAGAAAAGTCGGCGAATTCGAGACCAAAACGCGTATCCGGTTTATCGGTACCATAGGTTTTCATCGCCTCTTTGTAGGTCATTCGCCTGAACGATGTCTCAATTTCTTCATCTGCCGTATCTTTCATGAGTTTTTTCATGAGTCCCTCAGTAGCTTCCATGACATCCTCCTCATCCACAAACGACATCTCCATGTCGATCTGCGTGAACTCTGGCTGACGGTCAGCACGCAAATCTTCATCGCGAAAACATTTCACGATCTGGAAATAACGATCAAAACCTGATACCATCAGCAGCTGCTTGTATGTCTGCGGGCTCTGGGGAAGTGCGAAGAACTTGCCTGGATTTACGCGACTTGGTACCAAATAATCACGGGCCCCCTCCGGCGTACTTTTCATCAGTACCGGAGTTTCAACTTCAAGAAAATCATTCTCGTGAAAATATTCGCGTGTGGAGCGGTAAAAATTAGAACGCAATATCATATTCTTTTGAATATCCGGTCTGCGCAGATCAAGATAGCGATACTTCAGTCGCAGCTCTTCGCCGGTAGCAATATCTTCTTTAATCTCAAAAGGAGGCGTCTCGGCACGGGAATAAATTTTAAGCTCCGTTACACGAATTTCGATGCCGCCGGTCGTTAACTCCGGGTTCACATTTTCTTCGCCACGCTCGTCAACAATTCCTTTAATGCCGATTACATACTCATTACGAAGATCCTCAGCTTTTTCATGCAGTTTTTTATCCGTTTCATAAAATACGATTTGTGTAACACCATACCGATCTCTGAGATCTACAAAAATAACTCCTCCCAGATCACGACGATTATCAACCCATCCCTTCAGGATAATTTCTTCGCCGATCTTTTCGGTTGTAAGTTCTCCGCAATTGTGGGTTCGTTTCCACTCCATATATAGTAACTGTCAATAAGATTCAAAATCATTTTAGAAGCTTGGAAAATAAGTATTATGATAACCAATCGCCTAACCGAAATTTGCCTTTCAAAGATTAGAGAATTATTAAAAATTAATTTCCTTATACTCTTTTTCATCCTTAATATAATTATCTACATCGTTTCCCTTATTGCATAGCTTTACTTAACTTATTTGAACATCACCTACGGGGAAAACAATTAACTGAGATGGCAAAGTAAGGGATTTATTATGGCCTCCATTTCCGTTCTTATTGCCGATGATCATGAAATTGTGCGGTTTGGTATCAGCACATATTTGTCATCATCAGACGACATCGAAATTGTAGGCGAAGCCTCAACGGGAGAAGAATGCATCCATTTATTTAAGGAAGAAAAGCCCGATGTTTGCCTTCTCGATATAGGCATGCCCGATAAGAATGGAATAGAAATTGCCCGCTTGATCCGTGAGCTTGATACGGATACAAAGATCCTGATCCTGTCTATGCACATCAACAAACAGATCTTAAACGATGCACTTGAAGCGGGCATTAACGGATACCTGTTAAAAAATACGGACAAGTCAGATATCTTAAATGGAATTCGGGCTATTATAAAAGGACAACAGGTTTACAGTGATCCGATTTCGGACCTGATGAAAGAATCCTTCCTGAATCGAAATAATATTCAACATACTACGGGGGGGAATACGGAATTAACAAGTCGTGAATCTGAGATATTGCAACTTATTGTGCAGGGATTCACGAGCAAAGAGATAGCTCAAAAATTGTATATCAGCCCTCGTACTGTTGACACTCACCGGGCCAATTTGATGGAAAAACTGGAGCTCAATAACATTGCTGATCTAGTACGATATGCCATCCAAAACGAGCTTGTCTCAACGAATTAAGGGAACTACGTAAAATTACGTAGACAAAATACCAATTAATAGCTATTGTCCTTCAGTCCGCAGTCAATTAAGTTTATAAGTGCAAATGGGGTAATAGCCGTCTGTAGATGATATTTAGCAGCTATCTGTGACAGGATAGCTGCTAATTTTTTTTACCCCATTCCTATCTTCCTGACCACGTAACATCATCCCACTCTGCTCGTAGTCGATACTTGTTCACGAGAACCAACAATCCTTCAAAATTTTGTGAATCATGTATTCGATCAATATAGATAAATTGACATCTATTGCATTTTTACTACTAACACTGACATTATTTTTACCGGTCGATCGCGCAACGGCCCAATATGGTCTTGCCGATATTGAAGATGATACCCTTACCAAATCAGTACTCATACATCCACCCATCGAAACCGAAGATAATGAATTAATCGTCTCCCGGGAACATATGTATAAGTCACACTTGCAATTAGGGGATCAGCTGGGGCGTGATTTTGTAATTACGCGCATTGGTGAAAATGGAACTATGGAAGTTTTTGAAAGTGACGGCTCAGAGAATGGGGATTATTTTGCGTGGCAAAAAAATGTATTGGCTCCATTTCATGGTGAAGTCACAAAAGTAAATCATCCCGAAAGAACCAACAAACCTGGAAATATGGACAGAGAATCGGCACCGGGAAGGATTCATATCAAAAATGGAAATGGGGTCGTCGCACTCTTTGTACACGTGCGTGAAATTGCAGTTGAGGAAGGCGAAACCGTAAAACCTGGTGATGTAATCGCTAAAGTTGGTAACAACGGCATCTCTCGCGGCCCCCATGTACATATTGGCGCCTGGAAAAATAAGACGCCACTACAGATACAGGTGGATTTGTATGCGGCGGAAAGAGACCTAAAGAAAACGAAGAGCACAAATTAACGTATTCAGAGTGTGGAAAAGGGTTCCAGGGCATGAGAAAACTAACTCCTCATGCTAGGCATATGCATACAATAGAAAAAGAAGAATTAATTGAAATTTAAGAAAAAAAGATCATCAAATAGCACATGAAAAATTATTGGAGGGTTGCTACTACATTAGTAACACTAATTTCTTGAGGCAGATTCAAATGACTTTAAATTTTGAAAGCCAGATTATCTCCTTCGAAAATAAAACAATCCTCGACTGATTGTTCTATTAATAATAATTTTATATGCAGAAAATAGTGCTACAATAAATGCTAGTGACATGACTAAATATTTAATAAAATATTGTGGATTATCGGAAAAGGGAAGCATAATAATTTCAAGAAGCCCAAAAGAGAATAGAAGTTCGCTTGATGGGAAAAATATAAAGTAAATATAAATGCTCCAATATATCAGCAGTGCTATCACTAAATTTTTAAATGAAACTAACTGATTTATAAAATTTAGATTTACTCTCTTTTTTAGATAATCCCATTCTATAAAAAGTAGGTAAACAACCATCAAAGATAGAAAAGCAATGTTTAGCATGAGCAAGTTTGCACAATGAAAAATCACTCCAATGAGTAAATAGAATTTAAATGTTTTTTTATTGAAAACGGCTATGAAAAATGATAACTCAAACGTAACTGCCATGATATCTAACAGTTCCCAAAAGTAAGGATTCGATATTTGAATAATCTTGGGTAGTAAAAGAGCCGGATTTTCTGAAATATACATTGCATTTACAATCCAGTTTCTCACCCCATGGGTACTGATATTGAAATCCAACCAATTAAACGCTTTTGCATATCCGGCAGTGAAATATCCAAACCCTAACAGTAATGCTAATAAAAAGACTGGTAGACCTGTATATTGGGATGACGTGTCATCAACATTAGAATTTTTCTCATCTAGTGATAGTTTTCTTCCCCACCCGGAAACAGACATTATTAGAGGTGTAATAACGAACAGAATATTATGATCTATTTTTCCAAATGAATACTTAAAAGAAAATCCAATAAGCCATAAAAGACTCAAAAATAAAGACGTCCATACCGTTTTATATCCGAAAAGCAAGAATATAGCTAATAAAATAATGCTGAAATCCAGTAAAAAAAGGATCTCAAACGAGGGGAAACCCTGAAAAAAACTTGCTAAACTATAGGTAGGAGGATCAAAGAAAATATCTGGGTTGGCATGAATCCAAGAGAAAATGGGGATTCCAAAAGTTAAAAGATATAATGCAAAACTAATGCGATAGAGAGCCAAACCATACTCACCAATGCAATATTTATTATGGATAAGTTGGCCAAACCAATCAGATATTTTTTTCAACTTACTCATTCACAGTTAAATCGAGATTAGCAATAGTTAAGATTCGTTTTGTCCGTATGGAATCTATTGTATTATCAGAGAGATAGATATTATAGCTTACATTTTTAATTTCAAGTTTTCGAACCTTACTTATAGAAGTTATCTCCTTCAACTTTTCCCGTAACCAATCTTTGCCTTTAATTTTATCTTTAGGATCAAAAATATCTTGCCTACTCAAGTTCATTATATTCCGTGTTATATGGAATGAGTAGTCAGCAGGTACCGTATCAAATAGATCAAATTGTTTTACTTTTTCTTCTCTGCCATCGATGGAATGAGCAATGAATTGATAATTGGAATAAGATATTCGGTCCTCATCTTTAATTATTTCACCGCCACCAGGAAATAATATTAATGGATATGGCTCATCTTTTGCCTCAACAAAATACAACTGGGAAAAGAGACCCAAGATAAGAATAGTAACAAGCAGCGTATCTGTACTTCTTGTTTGTAGGTCCATTGATGTATTAGATATATACTTAAAAGAATTGGTAACATATCATTTTTTACATATGAATCAAGGGGAACCATAAAAGGTAAACAAGAAGAGAGTGTTGGAAAAACGTTTCAAGATATGGGAGGAGGATTGCCAACAACAAACAAAAAATCCCTAAGCAGCTGTCATTAGCCACTTAGGGATTTTATACAGTAGCGTGGGGCGGAATCGAACCGCCGACCTCCGGGTTATGAATCCGACGCTCTCACCAACTGAGCTACCACGCCATATCGGCAATCAAGAGTTGCCAAATATAAGGCAATTATTATTAAAAATTAAGTCTCGGTTCACTATTTTTTAGCTGGTTCCAATGCGGCCTTAAAATCTCGTCAGATTTATTCCTCACATCTTTTTTTGAGGCTCATAGAAATCACCTTATTTTCCAGCTTACTAATTTAAAACCGATAGTTTTACAATTTCCTACTTCTCATGGCTAAGAAAATCACGGAACGAGACGAAGATTTTTCCCAATGGTATCAAGATGTAATTCGCGAAGGCAAACTGGCCGATCATTCGCCGGTGCGCGGTTGCATGGTTATTCGTCCCAACGGCTACGCGCTTTGGGAAAATATGCAGGATGCACTGGACCAGATGTTCAAAGATACCGGTCATGAGAATGCATACTTCCCGCTTTTTATTCCAAAATCATTCCTGTCGAAAGAAGCTCAGCATGTAGAGGGTTTTGCCAAAGAATGTGCGGTTGTTACCCACAGCCGGCTGCAAAATTCCAACGACGGTGTTGAAGTGGATCCTGATTCGCGGCTGGAAGAAGAACTAATTGTTCGTCCCACTTCGGAAACAATTATCTGGGATTCATACCGCAACTGGATCCAATCGTATCGCGATTTGCCAATCCTCATTAACCAGTGGGCCAATGTTGTCCGGTGGGAGATGCGGACCCGGCTGTTCCTGCGAACGATGGAGTTTCTCTGGCAGGAAGGTCACACGGCTCACGCTTCCAAAGAAGAAGCGGTGCAAGAAACACACCAAATGCTTGATGTCTACCGCACATTTGCCGAGGAATATATGGCAATGCCGGTAAAAACGGGCGTCAAATCAGAATCTGAACGTTTTGCCGGCGCCGTGGATACGTACTGTATCGAAACACTTTTGCAGGATAACAAAGCACTTCAAGCGGGTACCTCACACTTTTTAGGGCAAAATTTTGCCAAGGCTTTTGATGTAAAATTCCAGAGCTCGGAGGGTGAACACGAATACGTCTGGGCTACAAGCTGGGGCGTATC
Organism: Fodinibius sp. GM108; assembly: GCF_058386985.1. NCBI lineage: Bacteria > Pseudomonadati > Balneolota > Balneolia > Balneolales > Balneolaceae > Fodinibius > Fodinibius sp. GM108. The sequence continues at coordinate 31,398 of NZ_JBYEIR010000014.1, read as the reverse complement.
TACGCGGCTTATCGGCGGACTTATTATGACACATTCCGATGATCAGGGACTGGTGTTGCCTCCCAAGCTGGCGCCTAACCAGGTTGTTATCGTACCGATCTGGAAAAGTGACGAAGAAAAAGAAGCAGTTTTGAACTACTGCGACGAAATAATAGATGAACTCAAAGCGCTTAATATCCGCGTCAAGCTGGATGATCGCGAAAATATGAGTCCGGGCTGGAAATTTAATGAGCACGAAGCGGCCGGAATACCGTTGCGACTGACTATCGGTCCGCGTGATCTGGAAAACAATAATGTAGAACTTGCCCGTCGAGACACGCTCGATAAGAATATCGTCACCCGCGAAGGCATTGCATCCAAAGTTGATGAACTGCTTGATACCATCCAGCAAACGCTGTTTGATTCTGCAAAAGAACGTATCGACAATAATACGCATGTCGTCGATTCCTATGACGAGTTCAAAGAAGTCATCGAAAATGAGGGTGGCTTCGTTTACGCCCACTGGGATGGCACGGTCGAAACAGAAGAGAAAATCAAAGACGAAACCAAGGCTACCATTCGGTGCATCCCGTTAGAAGATGGCGAAAAAGGAGAATGCATGGTCACGGGAGAGCCTTCTGAACAAAAAGTTCTTTTTGCTCGTGCCTATTAAATAAGATTGCTACATGGCACAGTCACCGGTTGACAGCTCGCTCAACATATTAAAGAGGTTTGGCGAAGAAGGACTGGCCCGCCTGCTATCTGATTTGGGCAACCCCCTGTTTATGCCTCCGGTGGTTTTGGTGTTCACCTCCTTCTTGTTGGGACAAACGCTGGCGACTACGCTCCAGGTTTTTAGCATAGCTTTACTTTGCTACACCATCTTACCCTTTGTGCTCACGCTTTACCTGCTAAAAAATGGTATCATAACGTCACTCGATTTACCGATACGCCACACCAGAACTGTATTGTATGCTTTCTCTATAGGCTGTGCCACTGTGGCAAGCTTCGCAATTTACAGATACATCCCTACAGCCCACCCTTTTCTTCTCACACTGTCACTTGTATTCCTGATCAATCTCAGCATCGCATTCCTGCTTAATCTCAGGTGGAAAATAAGTGTTCATTCAGCATCGGTGGCCGTGGCCGGTACTGTGTATGCAGCAGTTTATTTTCTGGGGATTTCAGAATTTGCCGTATTCACAATTATTTTATCATTGTTGCACCTTTTGGTACTTTTACCTTTAATGGTCTGGGGACGCTATCACCTGAAGGCACATTCAGCAGGTGAACTGATCGGCGGAACTTCCTCAGGCATTATTTTGACGATACTTGAGATCATATTCATTCAACAGTTATGGTAACATCATCATTACGAGCTCCGCACGATTATTATTTATTGGATTCCGACCTTAGTCGCCGCGTCGATGAGCGCACCATAGAAGAGATGGAGATCAACGGCTTTACATTGATGGAAATTGCCGGATCATCGGCGGCAAAAATAATGCTCCGAGATCATGATTTATCACATGGCATTTACCTCTGCGGCAAAGGAAACAATGGCGGCGATGCTCTGGTGATAGCACGATATTTACTACAGCATGACATTAAAGCCACGGTAGTTTTTTTGAGCGGTACAGACCTTTCTCCCGATGCGCAAAAAAATTACCGGCTGTTGCAAAAGTTCGATACTCAAAATGGCCTCACTGTATTTGAATCCTGGCAGGATTTTAAATCGCCCTCAGATTATGATTTTGTTGTCGATGGTATGCTTGGCACGGGACTTACCAGTGATCTTCGGGGAGATTACACGGATGCCGTCGAATGGATCAATCGCCAAAAACAAACTGTTTTTGCCGTAGATATACCAACAGGTCTCCACGCCGACTCCGGGCAGGTTATGGGGGCGGCCGTCAACGCCAGCCGCACTTTTGCTTTCGGAAGTAGAAAGCTAGGGTTTTACCTGAACGATGGTCCATCATTAACAGGCACCGTTGACTATTGCGAATTGCCCTTTCCAAATCACTACAAAGAAAAATGTACTACCTATTTACTGGATGAAAGCTGGATTCCGATCGAATCCCCAACACCCGGCAGGCACAAGTACGATTCAGGCGTTCTTTATCTTATAGCGGGATCCGAAGGATTAACGGGAGCAGCCATCATGGCGGCGCAGAGTGCCTGGGCCGAGGGATTGGGCGCTGTCATTGTCATCTGTCCAAGAGGCATTCTATCTGTCTTCGAACATCAGCTTCCTGCTATCATAAAGAAACCCGTTGGCAGTCATGACGATCATTATTTCAAAAAAGAACATGCCGATGAAGTACTTGATATCATCCGGGAAAAAGAAGGTACCGTTCTTTTCGGTCCCGGACTGGGGAGAAACGAAACAACAATTTCATTTACCGAACACGTCCTTTCACAAAACACAGCTGATACCGTTATTGATGCGGATGGGTTGTGGTGTCTTTCACAGATAGATGAATGGGAAAAACCCGAACAATCAAACTGGATTTTAACACCACATCCCGGTGAATTAAAACAGCTGACAAATGCTGATACCTCACCCGACGATCAACGTCTTAAAACCGTTCGCAATTTTGCGAAACAGCAGAACGTTACGATCATGGCAAAAGGGATGCCGGGTATCATAGGAACATCAGACGGCAGCTGCTATTTAACAAGCTATAACACCCAATATTTTGCCCGCGCCGGCAGCGGCGACGTTTTGGCTGGTAAGATCGGTGCTTTTTTTGCTCTCGGAAACACAACGGATCGCAGCTCTGCAATGGGGTTACTACGTGGAAAACAAAAATTAGACTCTTATCTAAATCATAATAAGGGATTACCTGAACCCAAAGATTTTATATGAATTTTACTTCTTCGGTTTATTCGTTCTTTGCAAGACACAGTTATCTGTTACCGCTCGGAATCGTAAGCCTTACTCTTGCCACTTTGGCGCTCACCCTGATGCCAACGGATGCCATGATTGAGAGTAAACTCTGGAGTTATGACAAACTGGGCCATATGGTATTGTTTGGAAGCTGGAGCTTTACCCTGGGTTTGTATTTCGAGATCAGGAAATCCGTTTCTGTAAATTTATGGATTGTTTTTGCCAGTGGATCCGTTTTCGGACTACTCATCGAGATCTTACAACACGTGCTTCCTTTACAGCGTCAAGGTGATCCTGTGGACTTTTTATTTGATATCCTTGGATGCCTCGCGGCTATCTGGTTATTAAAGCAAATAATACCTGACAAATCTGCCAATCCCTGCCCTTCAAACTAAAATCAATCTACATACTAGGAGAAGCATATCCTCCGTTAGCTACCATAGTTAATTCTTTTATAGAATAGGAATTTATATAAATCAATTAGTATATTGATCGATAATTCTAAAATTTTAAGGATATGCGAAACAAACGAAAAAAACCTAGTGCTGATTTACGCACATACTATACAATCTTTATGCAGTTTGGGCTAATTGCTGTACTGTTGATTTTTATTGTCGCAATGAAAGTTGATTTAAGGACAGAAAAGCAGGCACAAAATCTGATCCAGGAACAGGAAGTCATCAAAATGGAAGATGTTATTCAAACTGATCAGACTGAACGTCCACCACCCCCACCGCGGCCGCAAATACCTGTGGAAGTTCCCAATGATGAGATTATCGAAAATGAAATCCTGGATATAGACGCTGAACTTAGCTTAGATCAAAAGCTGGAACTTCCTCCTGCTCCCCCTGAAGAAGAAGAGGAAGAAGAAGATTTCTTTGTAGCTGTCGAACAAATGCCGGAACTAATCGGAGGATTAGCTGCGCTGCAGAAAAACATCAAGTACCCGGAAATGGCCCGTCGAGCGGGTATTGAAGGACGAGTAATTGTGCAGTTCATTGTTAATGAAGATGGTAGCATAGAAGATCCGCGAGTTATCAGAGGCATTGGCGGCGGGTGTGACGAAGAAGCCCTCAGAGCAGTTGCAAAGGCTAAATTTAATCCCGGACGCCAACGCGGTGAACCGGTTCGTGTTCAATATAGTTTACCCGTGATCTTTCAGCTTCAAAACTGATTTTCTTTGATATTTTTGTAAATATAAAGGCGTGCCATCAGGTACGCCTTTTTTTATTTTGGGCTAATAAATGTTAAAGGAAACAAAATCTATTTTTTCACGTTAATGGAGTGGAGATTATGATAAATTCTTTGTTTACTTAGGAACCAAATAATTTTTTCCAATTAATGCGAAATTGATTATGAATTCTGAAAGGAAGAAACCAAAGGCTGACCTCAGACAATACTACACGGTCTTTCTGGAAGTAGGTCTAATTGTAGTTCTCTTGATTTTTATTGTAGCAATGAAGGTCGAGTTTGTATCCGAAAAACCGGATACTGATTTAACTGAAGAACAGGAAGTCGTAGAGATGGAGGAGATAACACAAACAGAACAGGAAGAAGAACCTCCGCCCCCTCCACGACCACAAGTGCCTGTGGAAGTTCCTAATGATGAGATCATTGAGGACCAAGAAATTAATCTCGATGCTGAAATGGATATGGATCAAAAGCTCGAGATGCCTGATCCCCCTGAAGAGGAAGAGGAAGAAGAAGATTTCTTTGTTGCCGTTGAAAACATGCCCGAACTTAAAGGTGGGCTAGCCAGTCTACAGAAAAAGATTAACTACCCTGAAATGGCCCGGAAAGCCGGTATAGAAGGAAAAGTTATTATCCAGTTTATTGTTAATGAGCAAGGCGAAGTTGAGGATCCGAAGGTAATTCGGGGCATTGGCGGCGGTGCTGACGAAGAAGCATTGCGTGTTGTAAAACAGGCTGAATTTGAACCCGGCCGCCAGCGCGGTGAACCGGTTCGTGTTCAGTACAGTTTGCCGATCACCTTTCAGCTGCAAAACTGATATTGATAGCCAAGAATTTAAGGGACATGCGTAACAGCGTGTCCCTTTTTTTATTTTAAAGATCTTTACAAATCCCTGACATGAGATGCCGTCGTGAAAGCTTTCGGGATGAGATCTTCACACAATTGCTCTTTAAAATCTAATTACTGATTTTCACTAAGGCTTCCGATAGCTCAGGCGTTAACGCCTGGGCTCCCTATTTTTGCAACAGTCCCTGATCCGTTCAGACAGAGTAACATGGTTTAGCAAATCCATTTTAATTTCTGCGTGCTTCGTTATTCCTTAAGCTCAGAATTTTTCGACATACTCTTCTTCAAAAGACTGGAGCACATCAACTAAATTATCATATCCAACAAATGATTTTGCTTTTGAGAGTGGAGCCCAACGGACCTCTTCAATGTCTTCTTCGGTTTGTGGATGGAATTCTTCAGGGTTGGCACCTAGCCTCATTGCAAACCAATGAGTTGTTTTGCCAAATCGATTACATCCCTGTTCATATTCATGATATGTTTCTATCAGCTGTTTTGTTATAACAGGAAGGGTAGATAAGCCCACTTCTTCAGCTACTTCCCGAACAGCACATTCACGCACCGACTCCCCCTCTTCAACTTTGCCCTTGGGCAGATCCCAAACGCCACGTCTAAAAATCAGCAGTACGTGTAAAGAATCTTCCTCTTTTTTGTATACGACCCCTCCTGCCGCTGTTACCGGGACCAAAACTATTCCTCTTCACTTTGATCAGATTCACCTTCTTTTTCTTTCTCTTCGGCATAACTGACTCTCAGCTTATTAAGTGTTTCGGTCAAATAACTGCTCAGTTTCTCGGGAAGATTCCCCTGGGTGTATTCTTTCAGCATCAAGAGGGTATCAATCGCAAATTTTGCCGACTTTAACTCCCGTTCTGTTTCTCCCGTATTTGGATTCTCAGCTTTTCCCATACCCATCATTGCTATCTGTTGATGCTGCTGAACCAACATCATAAACAGAAGCTGTTGTTGTTCGTCTTCGGATAAGTTATCTCCGTTAAAGTTCATCTGATCCATAGTAATATTTTTATTTGCTATTGATTGTAAAATACAATGTTTGCTTCAAAGAATTAATTTATAGCAGGTCCTAAAGTTATCAAAATTGCTCTTTAAATATTGTAAACATCCAAGTACCTTAGTAAGCCTGATTTCGAAATTAAATCCTATAATATTTTACTGACTAATGGCAACATTACACCCATTCAAAGCCTGGAGACCCGAACCTGAAAACGTAGAAGAAATTGCCTGTGTTCCTTACGATGTTGTAAGTGTAAAAGAAGCTCGTACCTTAGCAAAAGGTAAACCAAAAAGTTTCTTACATGTCGTTCGCCCGGAGATTGATTTGCCGGAAGAAACGCATCCTCATGATGACAGTGTATATCAAAAAGGAGCTGAAAATCTGAAGAAGTTTTTAAGTGATGGCACATTCGAACAAGATATAGCTCCACATGTTTATATCTATCAACTCATAAGAAATGGACAGCCACAAACGGGTATCTTTGCCTGTGTATCAGTCGATGATTATGACAACGAGGTAATTCTTAAACATGAGCTTACACGTCCGGCCAAAGAGGATGATCGCACCCGGCATATTCTTACTCAACAAGCCCATGCCGAGCCGGTTATGATCACATATAAGGATGACCAACGCACGGCAGAACTTATTGAGAAAACAATGCAGCAGGATCCGCTCTTTGATTTTGAGGCCGATGACGGGGTTGTCCACAGACTCTGGAAAACGAAGAACATAGTAGAGTTTGTAGAAGCTTTTAAGTCTATTTCGCACTTATATATTGCCGACGGACATCACCGCTGCAAGAGTGCTTCACGGGCGGCAGAACAAAAGCGATCTGAAAATGAGAATCATACCGGAAGTGAAGAATACAATTTCTTTCCCGCGGTTATATTTCCGATGTCTCACATGAATATCCTGGCATACAACCGTGTCATACACTCGATACCGGATAATTTTCTAAATACCCTGCAAGAAAATTTCAACCTAACAGCAGGTGCATCGCCGGAACCCTCTCAAAAGGGAGATATCAGCATTTTTATTGATGGAAAATGGTACAGCATGGAATTGCCAATCAATGGAAATCCAAATAGTGCAGAACAACTTGATGTTTACCGACTGCAGGAATTTGTTCTTTCACCACTGCTGAATATCGATGATCCACGGAGAGATGAGAATATATCATTTGTAGGAGGCATCAGAGGTACTGAAGAACTTGAAAAGCTCGTAAATAATGATCAGGCTGACTTGGCTATCAGCATGTATCCCACGAGCATTGAAGAACTTGTCGCAGTATCCGATGAAGGTCTTTTAATGCCTCCGAAATCCACTTGGTTTGAACCCAAACTACGATCGGGACTACTCGTTCACACTTTTTAACTCTAATACATTTAACCATTAATAATATGAAACGCGTTCACAATTTTAGCGCCGGACCTGCTACATTACCACTTGAAGTTCTGAAAAAAGCCCAGGAAGAGCTGGTTAATTTCCAAGATATGGGGCGTTCTGTAATGGAAATTAGCCATCGTAGTGCCCAATACACCGAAATTGATCATCAGGCGAAATCACGGCTCCGTGATCTGCTTGACCTGGGAACTGATTTTGAAATTATGTTTCTACAGGGTGGTGCAAGCTCACAGTTCATGATGGCTCCGTTTAACTTTTTGGGAGAAAATGAGACTGCTGACTATATAGATACCGGCCGCTGGTCGAATAAAGCTATTACAGAAGCAAAAAAGTTCGGGAACGTACACCGTCCGTTCAGCAGTAAAGAAAATGGCTACGATAGAGTACCGGTAGATTCAGAACTAAACTTCAGCAACGATCCTGTATACGTTCATTTTACCTCAAATAACACCGTTGCCGGCACACAGTTTCCCGAAGAACCGGAAACGAATGGAATACCGCTGGTTTGTGATGCGTCCTCTGATTTTCTTTCTAAGCCCATTGATGCATCCAGATATGGGATTATTTACGCCGGAGCTCAAAAGAATGTTGGTCCTGCGGGAGTGACCATCGTAATAATACGCAAAGATTTTCTGGAGAAAGCCGACACTGAAGGTGTGCCCACTATCCTTCAATATCAGACACATGCCGAAAAGATATTTAACACGCCGCCGACATTTAATGTTTACATGGTAAACTTAGTACTTGAATGGATTCAGAAAAAAGGCGGCCTCTCTCACTTCAAAAAGTTTAATAAAGAGAAAGCGGCATTAGTATACGATGAAATAGATCGGGATGAATTTTATCGTGGTGCCGTCCAAAAAGATTCGCGGTCGCTGATGAATGCGACATTTCGACTGCCATCGGAAGAACTCGAGAAAAAGTTTCTATCCGAAGCTGAAGAGCATGATTTATACACGTTGAAAGGTCATCGGAGCGTCGGAGGTGTACGTGCAAGCATGTACAACGCCTGCCCCATGGAAAGCGTGGAAACGCTCGTGGACTTTATGAAGGATTTCCGCAGTAAAAACGGATAATTTGCCCTGACTACTGCCTCAAATTAATCCGAACACAGTCATAAAGTGAGTCATCATATCGGGCACAAAAATCATAAGATATAGAATACCCCAGACAGCTCCGGCGATATGAGCCTCATGATTGATTTTACCACGAGGCTGTTTGCTGGCATAAATGCTGTAGATTAAATACAGGATAGCAAATACAAAAGCTGGTATGGGGATCGGTATTAAAAGGAGATAGATATTATCCATCGGGTAAAGAAAAATAAATGCAAATAATACCGATCCCACTGCGCCGGATGCACCCAGTGTAGCATAGTTGGGATCATCTTTAAATTTAATAATCGATGGTATTCCGGCTACGATTAATCCCGATAAATACAATCCGAGAAAATAAATGCCCCCAATTTTCAGCTCCATAATCGGACCAAAGAAATAGAGGGTAAACATGTTCACAAACAGATGCCCGACATTGGCGTGCAAAAAACCGGAGGTTAATAGCTCGTACCATGTTTTATTCCTAACGGTGCGATACGGTTTGAGATAACCAAACTCGATTAAACGGGGGTACATATACAAAGCAGCCAGCGATACCGTTACATTCGCTGCAACGATGAAAAAAGTAACCGGGTAGTTTGATATATAGCTTTCCATAAATATCTAAATTTAGTCACTGAAAATAGACAAGAGAACCTTCGAACGCTAATTTTTACGGCGATTAAGTTATTTTTATATGCACTTGCTAAGGAAGTACGATACTGGTTATATTTGACCACTTATTATGCCGGCGTAGCTCAGGGGTAGAGCGATTCTCTCGTAAAGAATAGGTCGCTGGTTCGAATCCAGTCGCCGGCTCAAATATTTTTCACTACCGTACCTTTCTTTATGATATAGTTATGAGTTCTTCACCTGACACTGCATATTTATTTGTGTATGGAACTTTGCGCAAGGAAATAAATCATCCTATAACAGATTTACTTGAAAAGTATACGGTTGAGGTGAAGGAAGGGACGGTTCAAGGCAAATTATTCGATGCCGGTTCTTTTCCGGCAGCTATAACATCTGATAATAATTCAAATATCATTCATGGTGAGCTTTATAAAATAAAAGACCCTGAGTCTGTTTTTCAATACCTGGATCCCTATGAAGGATACAGTCCGGATCATCCATCTCAAAGTTTGTTTGTCAGAAGAAAAATATCTGTACAAACTTCAAACAATTCAAAAACCGCCTGGATCTATCTGTATAATAAATCTGTTGACCGCCTGTCAGCTATTCCTGAAGGTGATTATCTATCTTTTCACAATAAAGTCACTTAGGATTTATAATTGAAAGAAACTGTGGATTTTGTGGCTCCTCAAAAATATATTGTTCCCGTAATGTTCAGCAAATACAAAAACAGAATTTGCGATACCTTCTCTTTCTAACATTAGTATTTAGTTTATTTCTTACCTCTTGTGGTACAACATCACGGATGGGAGAAAAACCCCAAAAACCAGAAAAAAAAGATCTTACCGAAGCATCGGGGAAAAAAATTGAGGAAGGAGTAGCCAGTTGGTACGGACCTAACTTTCATGGTAAGCTAACAGCAAACGGCGAAAAATATGACATGTATGGAATGACCGCCGCACACCGAACTCTTCCCTTCAATAGTATCGTCAGGGTTCGTAATCTGGACAATGGTAAATCTGTGGACGTTCGCATCAATGACCGGGGACCGTATGCCAAAAATCGTATTATCGATCTTTCTAAAAAGGCGGCTCAGGAAATTGATATGATAGACAGGGGCACCGCCAATGTGGAGCTACTATTGCTGGAGGGTGAAATTGATGAATCCCGCATCACGGATCTTAAAGTGCCTACCTATACAGTCCAACTTGCTTCTTATACTAATAAAACTCAGGCTTTTAACCATTCACGAAAAATCCGCGGATCCCGAGTTGAAACAATCCGGATGGAAGATCAAACAGTATATCGTGTTTACTTTGGATTATATGTGGATGAAAATAATGCCCGTAAAAAGAGAGATGAGCTAAAGCAACAAGGGTTTGAAGGATACGTTAAACAGATTCAAAATTAACTGCCGGGAAATAAAAAAACCTGACAGGAATTACACCCCGCCAGGCTCAAAAACTTTTTTAATAATAATTTATTCGCCCACTTCTTTAGCATTCACTTCTTCCTGCAGAGAATCCCAATCAGCCAAGAACTTCTCGAGTCCTCGATCGGTAAGAGGATGATGCAGAAGCTGATCGATAACACTAAGTGGCATTGTTGCTACATCGGCACCCAGACGTGCTGCTTCAAGCACATGCATCGGATGACGGATACTTGCCGCCAAAATCTCTGTATCAAACTCATAGTTCTCATAAATCGTGACGACGTCTTCAATAAGCTGCATACCGTTACTCGAAATATCATCAATGCGGCCAATAAAGGGTGATATGTATGTTGCTCCCGCCTTGGCAGCCAGCATAGCCTGCGTACCTGAGAAACAGAGTGTACAGTTCGTCCGAATGCCTTCATCTGACAATGTTTTAATAGCCTTTATTCCGTCTTTAATAAGCGGAACTTTAACCACCACATTATCAGCAATTTTTGCCAGATGACGAGCTTCAGCTACAATCTCATCATATTCTGTTGAAACGACTTCTGCAGACACATCGCCTTCTATCATGTTGCAAATTTTTGCGATATGTCCCTCAAAATCAGCTACACCAATTTTAGCGCATAAACTGGGATTGGTAGTTACTCCGTCCAATACGCCCAAATCATTTGCTTCCTGGATCTCATCGAGATCAGCAGTGTCAATAAAAAATTTCATATTAGCTAGGTGGATTTATATAGTTATTTTAACTTGCTTCTAAGATAAAAAATTTTGAGTCTTTTTCTTAAATTAAGCCTTCAAATTTGACTATTCTCCCATCAAGTATATAGTAGGTATTGTGGCCATTGTAAAAAAATATTAATCATTCCCATTTCTTGGAGTTTATCAGATATCGGTGAATCATTGCTCTAAGTCACTCGTACTAAGAGAGTTGCTCATAATCACCCAATAAAAATCAAGCAAGTGAAACATTTACAGTACTGTAGTTTAATATTATTTGCTCTTTTAATATTCCAGGCCTGCGGTGGAAATCCTGAAAATTTCAATCGGCCGGGTGGTATGAATCAAGAAAATCCCGGCACCAGCGTTGAAACTGTTACCGCTCAGCAAACTGATATTTCTAAACAAATTAAATCCTACGGAAATGTTCGGGCACAGGAAATTATTGAAATAACGCCTCAGATTTCGAACCGCGTCACGGAAATTTATGTCGATCTTGGAGATACTGTACAACAGGGCGATGTATTGGCTAAAATCTATGACGCCCCCTATCGCGATCAGTTTGAACAAGCAAAATCTTCGCTGGAACAAAGCCGGTCTTCTTATGTTCGTGACAGCCTTCAATTTCAGCGGCAAAAAGAGCTGTATCAAAAAGATTTGATTAGCGGTTCAGAATATGAAGAAGCCAAGGCCACGTTTGAAAGCAGCAAAGCACAACTCCAGTCTTCGCGGGCAAGCCTCACCGAAAGCCGAGAAAATTTAAATAACACCGAAATTACTTCGCCAGCTTATGGCGTAGTGCTTAGCCGTGATATTTCGGAAGGCGATGTTGCTTCTACCGGCCAGGTGGCATTTGAAATCGCAAATTTAATCGGGTATCAGGTTCGCGTTTATCTTCCGTTCGAAGAATGGCAAAATGTCAAAATTGGGCAACCTGTAAACTTCACGATTTCTAACCAATCAGATATAAGCAGTAGAGGACGTGTCACGCAGATAAGTCCACAGCTGGATCCTACAACCGGGCTCGGCGAAGTTGTTATCAGTCTTACCGAAGATGCCCAATCTATTAGCCAGGGTGTATTAGTGGAGGCCTCTATTAATGTTGAAACCCGAAAAGATGCAGTGGTAATTCCGCGCGCTTCGCTCATTGAAAATGTACAAACACTTATTGAACCCGAATCTAATACGATACAACTTGAGCGCACTTATTCAGCTTTTGTTGTTAAAGATGATACACTGGCTGTACAAAATGAATTGAGATTGGGTATTGAGCAGGGAGACCGTATCGAAGTGCTTGAGGGAATAGACCCCGGCGACGAAGTGGTTATTACCGGCCATAACAGTCTTACAGATAGCAGCAAAGTTCGTGTAGCCGGACAAGAACGATTCCGAGAGTCCCCTGAAGTGCCTATTGGAAACACAGGTAATGGTGCTTCCGAAAATGAGGATACCAATTCTCAAGATACAAGCTCAACTTCCTAAAATAGATTGCATAATTTATGAAAGTTTTAGCACGAAAAGCAGTTGAGCGGCCGGTCACATTTTTCATGACCAGCCTTATCGTTATCGGATTTGGTCTTTTCGGACTATCAAATTTAAGGCTTGATCTTTATCCTGATGTAACCTTCCCCACAATTACTGTTTATACAACCTATGAAGGGGTTGCACCGGGTGATATGGAAACGCTGATCACACGTCCTATTGAGGAGGCTTTGGGAAGTATTAGTGGAGTACGCGAAGTTCGCTCTTCATCCAAACAGGGTGCTTCAGTAGTAAAGTTAAAATTTAACTGGGGTACGGATCTGTATATTGCCGAATCGGATGTGCGCAAAGAGCTCGATGCTGTCCGCCGGCAAATCCCCGATGACGCCGAGCAACCTATTGTATTTTCGTATGATCCGAACCAGGAACCGGTCATGGTTCTTACACTTACTTCAGAAATCCGAAGCCCCCGTGAGATAAGAACTATTGCCAAACAAGAGCTTGAACAACATCTGGAGCGTATTCCGGGAGTGGCTTCGAGCGAAACTGCCGGCGGATACGAACGGCAAATAAATATTGATATCAGCAATGAGCAGATGCGAACGTATGACATAAGCATCTCGACTATTGCCAATAAGCTACAACAAGAAAATATACAAATTCCCGCTGGTGAACTGGTTGAAGGGCGTACTATATACTCCCTGCGAACTATTGGGGAGTTCCAAAATATAGACCAGATCCGAAATACCATTATTGCCGTAAGAGATGGCAAACCTATTCGATTGGCAGATCTAGCCGATGTGGAGGATGGTGTGGCACAACCTATCGGCAATGTTCATGTCGACGGGAACGACGGCGTCATTATTAACCTATATCGCCAGAGTGATGCTAATGTAGTAACAACAGCCAATGCCGTTTCTAATCAGCTCGATAGCCTGAAAGATATTCTTCCAAGTGATGTCAAAGTGGATATTCTTACCAATAAGGCAGAATTCATTGAAACGTCGATTGACAATCTTTTACTGACGGGGTTACAAGCCGTTATTCTGGTAGTTTTAATTTTGCTTGCCTTTCTTCGAAGCGGGCGCACGGCACTTATTATTGCTATCTCCATTCCGGTCTCAATTATTGCCACTTTTAGTATCATGGACTGGACGGAATTAAGCCTGAATATTATTTCCCTCTCGGGGCTTACCCTGGCTGTAGGTATGGTTGTGGATGATGCGGTGGTTGTACTTGAAAATATATTTCGATTTAAAGAAGAGGGACATAATCGAAAGAAAGCCGCCATTTTCGGCGCACAAGAGGTTGCTGTACCGGTTGTAATTTCTACATTAACAACCCTTGTCGTTTTCATCCCAATTTTATTTGTCCCCGGTATAGCTGGATTTCTTTTCCGCGACCTTGCACTGACGCTATCATTTGCACTTTCGGTATCCTCAGTTGTTGCACTATCACTCATCCCGATGATGAGCTCTCAAATATTGGATACCAGCGATGAGGATCAGAAAAAATCCGATTCATATCTGAGACAACTGCTCGACTGGAGCCGCGGAAACGTTTTCAAACGATTGCTGGCTTCTCCCCTCCTGTTACTAGGTGCAATCGTCTATCCTCTTGTTTGGCTGTTTAAATTTTTGGGACGAGTAATCGGATCGTTCTTCGGTGATACTGTTGGACCTGCCATAACCGGTTTTCTGGATCGTATAGAACAGCGTTATAGATCTACGCTTGACAAATATCTGCACCACAGTAGTATGGTTGTAGCTTCGGCTGTCCTGCTGTTTTTAATTACACTGCCAATATTTAATTTTTTGGGCGGCGAATTTTTCCCAAAGGTCGATGACAACTCGTTTATCCTTGATGTTCAAAGAGAGCCCGGTGTGAGCTTGTTAGAGCTCGAACGCAGCATTTCACAGGTTGAAGGTGTTATTAATGAGGAAGTGCCTGAAACCCGACTGGTTGTATCAGATTTCGGAGATAAAGAAGGAGTTGAAGGAGCCGATAATCCGGGTGGATATCAAGGTACGGTGCGGGTTGAGTTAGTCCCTCAGGAGCAACGTAATCGCAGTGAATCCGAAATCGTTGCTGGCTTGCTGGATAAACTGGAAAGCATACCCGGTGCCGATATCAAGGAGATACAGCAGGATCCGCTAAGTCCCGAAGGTGAAAGTGGAATGGTTGTTCAAATCTACGGTTATAATCCCGAAGAAAAACAACAGCTGGCGGAGGGTGTCAAAGAAAGATTACGCCGAATAGACGGCATTGTAAATGTTTTTAGCACAGCCGATCAGGGACGTCCCGAGCTACGTGTCACCATGGATCGCGAACGTATTTCCCGGCTCGATATGAGCACTTCTGATGTAGCTAACAAACTGGGTAATGCCGTTCGGGGAAATCTTGCAACCACATATGTAGATCAGGGTATAGAGTTTGAAGTACTTGTTCAGCTAACAGAGATTGAAAAGACATCAGTTTCTGACCTGCGGAATCTCCAGATAGAAACACCATCAGGTGACTGGATGCCTCTTTCAAATCTTGCTCGAATTGATCGATTCAGCGGTCCCACAAATATCCTTCGGATAAATCAAGAGCGTGTTACCGAAGTTACTGCTGACTTGTCCGGTATAGATCTTAAAAATGCCAGCTCTTTGGCCCGTAACGAACTTGAAACGATAAACTGGCCGGAAGGATATCGTTATGAAATTGGAGGTTCTGCCGAGGATCAACAGGAATCTTTCTACTATTTGATCATTGCTTTTATCATTGCTGGTATTCTCACTTACATGGTGATGGCATCCCAGTTTGAAAGTCTGATGGAGCCTTTTATTATCATTTTAACTATTCCGTTAGCTTTAACAGGTGTCTTACTGATCCTGTGGCTTACTGCTACCTCTATCAGTGTAACTTCGATGGTGGGATTAGTTCTGCTATCTGGTATTGTCGTTAATAATGGTATTGTGATGATCGATTACATCAAGATTCTGCAAGCTCGGGATTTCTCACGCCACGAAGCTATTGTTGAGGGAGCCACACGGCGCTTGCGACCGATTCTGATGACCGCATTCACGACTATTCTGGCAATGGTGCCTTTGGCTTTGGAATTGGGCTCGGGTTCAGAAACCTGGAGCCCAATGGCACGCACAGTCATCGGCGGACTTACGATGTCAACAATCTTAATGTTGTTTGTTGTGCCATGCCTTTATAACCTTATAAATACAATGGTAGAAAAATTGGGTTTTGATTCCGTCCATAAAGAAGATCCATTACTTCAATCTGATATTTCGTAATACTACTTTGTTATGAAAAAGTATACCGTAGCCGGACGTGTTTTAAAACGACCTATTACCGTAATCATGATTACGCTGGTAGTCATCGGGTTTGGAATGTTTGCTCTTTCCAATCTGAAGATTACCATGTATCCTTCCTTTAACATTCCCATTCTTGCCATTCAGACCTCCTACAGTAATGTGGCTCCCGAGGATATGCAAAATTTGATTGTTGAACCTATCGAAGGTGCTGTTTCATCTGTAGAAGGGATTGAAACGCTGGACTCAAATATCAGTAAGGGAAACGCTTTTATTATTCTACGACTGCACAATGGAGTTAACATACGCAACACAGAACTAAAAGTCCGGGAAGAGCTCTCACGCATCCGCAACGAGTTGCCCACCGAGGCTATGGAGCCGGTTATTTTCCAGTTTGATCCGGATAATTTCCCCATTATGCGTCTGAGTCTTGAAGCTGATAACAAAGGGCTTGATGAACTTCGTGAATTAGGAGTTGATTTTATCGAACCGCGTATTGAACGGTTACCCGGTGTAGCATCAGCCGACACCCGGGGTGGACTTGTCCGTAAAATTTTTATTAATGCAGATCCGATGTCACTGGCTCAACACCGGCTTGTCCCTTCGGATATAGAATCGGCTTTGCGTTCAAACAACCAGGAAGTACCTGTTGGTCAAATTGTAGCCGGCAAGAACAGCTACAGTGTTCGTGCACAATCGCTGTATCAAAATGTGGATGAAATCCGACAGACAATTATAAAAACGACTGACAATAATATTCCAATTCGTGTTAGAGACGTTGCAGAAGTTGAAGACAGCTTTGAAGAAATTAGTACGCTTGTTGAAATCAATGGCAAAAACAGTATCACGCTGGACATCCAAAAAAAATCTGATGCAAATACTGTTGATGTAGCTAATTCAGTGATCGATCAACTCTCTTCAATCAATGCCAATTTACCGGATGGCGTAAATTTACAAGTTCTAACTAATGACGCGGATAATGTAGAAAACTCGATATCTAACCTTTCCCAGTCTGCTTTGGCTGCCTTAGTGGTCGTTGTTATTGTTCTCCTCATATTTTTGGGAGGCTGGAGAATTTCATTTGTTGTTGCGACTTCAATTCCGGTTTCAGTTACCGCTAGTTTTGCCGCAATGTATGCAGCCGGGCTCACCCTTAATATCCTTACTATTACAGCCCTGGCGTTGGCTATTGGTCTCTTGGTAGATAATGCGATTGTAGTTTCAGAAAGTATTGCCCGTAAATTAGAAGAAGGACTCCCAAAAATGCAGGCTACCCTTGAGGGAACCAATGAAGTTATAGGTGCACTTTTGGGAGCAACACTGACAACACTTGGGGTTTTTGTTCCTATTATTGGAATATCAGGCGTTCAGGGTCAGTTTTTTGCCCAATTTGCTTTAACAATCAGTATTACTATTGCTATTTCTTTTGTTGCATCAATTATTTTGGTTCCTGTCCTTTCCCTCCTTCTTTTGAATAAGGAAGAATTTCAGCGCCATAGCTCTTCTTTTAAAGCTATACACAAGCTTGAAAACTTTTATGAAAAGTCACTTCGGTGGATCATGTTTCGCAAATGGACCGTTGTGATATTTGTAGGCCTGCTATTGGGGGGAACATATTACTTGTTCAATAACCTGGATTCTGAGTTTTTTCCACAATCCGATACGGGAGAAGTTACTGTTGATGTTGATCTTCCATCTGGTACAAAATTGGTTAAAACAGCAGAGGTTCTCCGTAATTTTAGTGATACAATTCAGCAAAAAGAAGAAGTTGAAACAGTACTTACACAAATCGGTCAGCGCGGGTACAACACTCGTACCAATACCGGTCAAATAAATGTCACTCTTGTAGATGTTACTGAACGGGATATCAGTACCAATAGTTTTTCTGCACAATTGCGGCGTGAGCTCCAGGCACCCGGTGTGGATGTGAATATTCGAGGTGCCGGAGGCAGTTTCGGAGGGTTTTCTCGCGGTATTCGTCTCAGTCTGGTTGGACCAGATATGGAAGTACTCCAGGCTATCTCCAACAAAATCGAAGTTGTTATGTTGGCCGACTCAAATGTCATATCCGTTGATAATGGACGCACAGATCCCACACCCGAACTTCAATATCATGTAGACAGGCAACGCATCAGCCGGATGGGGAGCTCGCTGAATGAAGTAGCTACTTCGCTCAAGACTCAAGTTCAAGGTACACGAGTTGGCTACTTGCGAGAGGAAGGTCGGGAAGTTCCAATTGAAGTACGAGCTAACAGAACAGCACTAACAAACCGCCAACAGTTATTTGATCTCGAACTAGTTCAGGTTGACAGTCAACGCGTTCCGGTAACAGCGCTTGGCAGATTCGAAAGCATGGAAGGTGTTGACGGTATTCAACGCCGGGACCGAGAAACAGTTCTCGATGTAAATATCGAGGTTGATGGTTCTCCCAGTGAATACCGGCAAAAAATCATAGATGTCATACAACAAGAGGTAGTCTTACCAGAGGGGTACCGATATGAATTTACCGGAGGAACGCGTGATGCACAAGAAGGCTCTAATGAAGTGATGTGGTCGCTACTTTTTGCTATCCTGTTGACATATATGATCATGGCCTCACAATTCGAAAACTTCCGCGATCCATTTATCATATGGTTTGCCATCCCATTAGCTTTCTTTGGCGCACTTGTAGGCTTATGGATCTTGAATACTCCGCTAAGCGCCACAGCCTATATCGGTATGTTTATGCTGGTTGGTATTATCGTAAATAATGGCATTGTACTTGTTGATTACATGCACCTTTACAGCAAGTACAATGAAAAATCTGATTCGCTTTTTAACAACGTGATTGAAGCATGTAAACGAAGGCTTCGACCAATATTATTGACGGCACTTACTACGATCTGCTCAATGATACCGCTGTCGCTAAGTATCGGAGCAGGAGCCGAAATCTGGGCTCCGCTGGCTCGAGCCGTTATTGGTGGGTTATTCTTTGGGTCTATACTAACGCTCTACGTAATTCCCGCTTTTGTAATGGGAATCAGCAAGAAAAGACGTGATGCTATTAAAGCTCACAAGAATTAGAAAATGATTTTGAGCCACTGTTTTTAAATAAGCAGAGTAAATTGCATATTTAATAAACTCAAATCATTAAATTTAACAGTAATAAAACTACAATTTCATTGAAAAAAGCTACGGCAGACAGGAGAATATTATGAGCAAATCAAAAGATTTTACACTCGGATTATTATCAGGTGCATTAGTTGGTTCGGTAATTGCCCTCTTATACGCCCCCGACAAGGGCAGTAATACGCGCGATGTAATTTCATACAGACTTAGTACATATCTGGATGAACTTACTCATCTGATCGATCGCCTTTCTGATGAAAAAGCAGCCATCTCGGATGCAAAACGTAAAGGAGATCTGGTTGTAGAGGATGCCAAACATCGTGCAGAGGATCTTATCAATGAGGCCGAAGAACTGCTACAATCCATTGAGGAGACTAAGAAAGCATCTGATAAAACAAAATCTAAAGATAACGATTAACTACTTACGGCTATTATAACAATTAAGGCCTCTTTCCCAATTGGAAGGAGGCCTTTTTCATTGGCATTCCTGATTACACAACGTGAATTGAGACTAATATCGGTTTATACATTGGTAAAACTGATTTTATAACTAGGAAATAAGGCTGACCAGACTCCAGAGGTAAGATAGTCTCTGTACCATTTCTAAGTTCTAAGTCTCTTTTTAATAAAAAAAGCGCCTGACCGCTAGGCCAGACGCTTATATATCAATTCATCTAAAAACAATGAGTGCTACGACTCATCCTCTTCAGCTTCAGCTTTCGCCTTTTCCTCTTCTTCCTCACCATTTGGTTCTCCAGCTCCGCTAAGCTCTTCAAAGACTTTTGCAACTTCTTGCTCTTCTTCGTCAAGCTCAGTTTTCTTGCCAACGATAAGATCATCGTACTTGCGGAGACCAGTACCGGCAGGTACTCGGTGTCCAACAATAACGTTCTCTTTAAGGCCTTGAAGGTTGTCCTTCTTGGCTTCGATGGCAGCCTGTGTAAGAACCTTGGTTGTCTCCTGGAAAGAGGCCGCTGAGAGCCAGCTTTCAGTTGAGAGAGCTGCACGTGTAATTCCAAGCAGTATCGGCTTAGAAATTGCCGGCTCGGCTTCACGTGTCTCAATCTCTTCTTTACCGTCCCTTATAAGGTCATTATTAATATCCCGAACTTCTCGGCGGTCGAGTATTGTACCTTGCTTAAGATCACTGCCGCCTGCATCCGTGACAACATACTTGCCGATAAGCTCATCATTCTTGTTATTGAGCTCAAATCGGTCAACCTTGTCGCCTTCCAGATACATTGTATCACCGGGATCAGTTACTTCGACTTTCTGCATCATGGTGCGGACAATAGTCTCAATGTGTTTATCATTGATTTGCACACCCTGCAGTCGATATACCTCCTGAATCTCATTCACGAGGTAAGACTGCACCGCATATGGTCCGAGAATATTCAGGATTTCTTCAGCTGGTATCGTACCGTCAGAAAGTTGCTGGCCGGCTTCTACATAATCATTTTCCTGAACAAGAATGTGCTTGGACAGTGAAATGAGATATGTTTTTTCAGTTTTACCGTCCTTACTTTCGACGATAACTTCCTGCTTACCTCGTTTACGTCCGCCCATTCGAACAATACCGTCAATTTCTGATACGGCAGCAGGCTCACTTGGCGATCGAGCCTCAAACAGCTCTGTAACTCGCGGCAGACCCGCTGTAATATCTTTCGATTGACCGGTAGTACGCGGAATCTTAGCCAGAACTTGTCCGGCAGAAACCTCTTGTCCGTCTTCCACAACAATATGTGTATCAACGGGCAGTGTTTTTTCTCGTACGCGGTCATCATCACCTTTCACCAGCAATGTTGGGATAAGCGAACGATCTTTTGAGTCAATCACTACTTTCTCGCGGTGACCGGTTTGAGAGTCGGTCTCTTCAGCGAAGGTGATATCTTCCATGATATCTTTGTACTCAACCTTACCGTCGATCTCAGCATAGATATTGGCGTTATAAGGATCCCAGGTACAGAGCGGAACTCCTTTTGGAACTTCATCGCCCTCTTCAACCAAGAGCTCGGAACCGTAAGGCACGTTATAGCTGATAAGCTCTTTACCTTCTTCATCCATAATCTTGATTTCACCGGCACGACTGAGGACAACATCATGAATCTCTTCACCGTCATCGTATTCAACAACGCGCATGTTTTCGAACTCAACCTTACCTTCGAACTTCGCTTTATGCTGTGATTCAGACTCCATTCGAGAAGCCGTACCACCAACGTGGAATGTTCGAAGTGTAAGCTGCGTACCTGGTTCACCAATGGACTGTGCGGCTATAACACCTACTGCTTCACCTACTTGTACCATGGTACCACGAGACAAGTCTCGTCCGTAACACTTAGAGCAAACACCGCGCTCGCTTTCGCAGGTAAGTACCGAGCGGATTTCAACTTCTTCAATAGAAGTTTCAGCGATACCCTGTGCTACCTCCTCATCAATCATCTGGTTAGCTTCACAGAGCAGTTCATCCGTAATCGGATCATAAATATCATGCAATGAAACACGACCCAAAATACGATCTTCGAGACTCTCAATAACATCTTCGTTATCTTTGAGTGCCTTCATCTTAATTCCGCGGAGGGTACCACAGTCTTGTTCGTTGATAATGATATCCTGCGAAACATCAACAAGACGTCGTGTCAGATAGCCGGCGTCAGCTGTTTTAAGAGCTGTATCGGCCAGTCCCTTACGAGCACCGTGCGTGGATATAAAGTACTCAAGTACTGTCAATCCTTCTCGGAAAGAGGAGAGAATCGGATTCTCAATTACCTCATTTCCTTCTTGTTGCGAGCTCTTCTGAGGCTTCGCCATCAGACCCCGCATACCGCCGAGCTGACGAATCTGTTCTTTTGAACCACGAGCACCAGAATCAGCCATCATAAATACCGGGTTAAATCCGTCTTTATCAGCTGTCAGTGCTTCAAACAAGGATTCAGAAACCCGGTTTGTAGTGCTTGTCCACTTGTCAATAACCTGATTATACCGCTCGTTGTCGGTGATAAAGCCCATTTCATAACGTTCGGTAATTTCCGAGACCTCATCTTGTGTTTTCTCAATGAGCTTCTGTTTCTCATCAGGCACTACAATATTCTCCAGACTAAATGACAAGCCTGCTATAGTAGATTGCTCGAAACCAAGCTTCTTCATGTTGTCCAGAAACTCGGCAGTTCGAGATGTTCCCACCTTATAATGGATGTCACCGATAAGAGAACGAAGTTGTTTCTTTCCGAGGGTTCGATTGATAAAGCCCATCTCATCGGGCAAAATCTTATTGAACAATACTCGACCGGTAGTCGTCTTTATAATCTCATAGCCTTGTGACTCATCCTCGTTAGGTATTCGAAGATTAATCTTTGCATGAAGATGCAGGCGATCCCGATCGTAAGCAATCAATACCTCATCAGGGTTGGCAAAAGTCTTACCTTCGCCTTTCTGGTCACTGGCCATCTTGGTCATATAATAGATACCCAATACCATATCCTGCGATGGCACGGCAATCGGTCCACCGTTGGCAGGGCTAAGAATATTATGCGAGCCAAGCAGTAATACAGAAGCTTCGAGCACTGCATCATGACTCAACGGTACGTGAACAGCCATTTGGTCACCGTCAAAGTCAGCGTTAAAGGCCGGACAAGAAAGCGGATGCAATCGAATGGCTTTCTCTTCAATCAGTACCGGCTGATATGCCTGGATACCAAGCCTGTGCAATGTTGGAGCACGGTTTAACAGAACCGGATGGCCCTGAATCACATGCTCAAGAACCTCCCAGACAATTTTATCTCTGCGATCTACAACTTTCTTCGCAGATTTTACTGTCTTCACATATCCGCGCTCAATTAATCGGCGGATAATGAAAGGTTTATATAATTCTACTGCCATCTCTTTGGGCAGACCGCATTGATTAAGTTTCAGCTCCGGACCTGCTACAATTACAGAACGGCCGGAATAGTCAACACGTTTACCAAGCAAGTTCTGTCGGAAACGACCGCTCTTTCCTTTCAGCATATCGCTGAGAGATTTCAGCGGTCGGTTGTTATTCCGTACGGCGTTAGATTTTCGTGAGTTGTCATACAGTGAATCAACCGCTTCCTGCAGCATTCTTTTCTCGTTACGCAGGATTACATCAGGCGCCTTAATATCAATCAGGCGCTTCAGGCGGTTGTTACGTATGATTACCCGTCTATAAAGATCATTCAGGTCGGATGTCGCAAAACGTCCACCTTCAAGAGGAACCAGCGGTCGCAGTTCCGGAGGAATAACCGGAATTACGCTCTGCACCATCCATTCCGGACGGTTTTCAGTATGCTGATTAGCAGCACGGAAAGATTCAATAACCTGCAGACGCTTCAACTTCTTCTTCTTACGCATCTGCGAAGTTTCATTCCGCGCCTCATAGCGGAGGCGATAAGCCAACTCATCAAGATCTTGCGTAGCAAGGAGTTCTTGGATGGCTTCAGCACCTTCTTTGGCCCTGAACTTATCTTCATTTTCGTCATCCATCTCCCACTGATCTTCGGGGAGCTGTTCCTGGATGTCGTAATATTCTTCTTCAGAAATCAGGTCGCCTTTTTTATACCCAAGATCACGGGCGACACCTGGATTCATTATTACATACGTCTCATAGTAGACAATCTTCTCAAGATTTTTGGAAGAGTATCCAAGGAGATATGCAAGTTTATTGGGCAATGACTTGAAGTACCAGATATGTACTACGGGCACAGTAAGGGAAATATGTCCCATACGTTCGCGCCGAACAGCTTTTCTGGTTACTTCAACGCCACACCGGTCACATATAATCCCTTTGTAACGGATTCTTTTGTATTTACCACAGTGGCACTCGTAATCTTTAACCGGACCGAAGATCTTTTCACAGAAAAGACCGTCCATTTCCGGTTTAAAGGTACGATAGTTGATGGTCTCAGGCGTCAACACTTCACCATGCGACCGAGACAAAATGGTCTCTGGTGACGCTAGTGAAATACCAATTTGATCGAAGTCTTTTGAGACTGTTAATGTATTAGTAGTCGGCAAGGAAGTACCTCCGGATTGACTTTATTTAACAGTAGAAAATTCTGTTGTTGTAATTAGTCGATGTGGATTTCTAGGCCAAGTCCCATCATTTCTCTTAGTAATACCTTAAAGGATTCTGGCACATCACCTTCAGGCAGGTTTTCACCTTTTACAATGGCTTCATAAACGCGCGATCGGCCTTTTACATCGTCGCTTTTAACAGTGAGCATTTCTTTCAGGATATTTGAAGCACCATATGCGTACAGTGCCCATACCTCCATTTCACCGAGTCGCTGTCCGCCAAACTGAGCTTTACCACCCAGCGGCTGCTGCGTAATCAGTGAGTATGGACCAATGGAACGGGCATGCATCTTATCCTCAATCAAGTGATTGAGCTTGAGCATATAAATGTATCCAACAGTAGATTGCTGATCCATGGGTTCACCTGTACGACCATCGCGCAATGTCACGCGTCCGTCACGAGGCAGCCCTGCTTCCTCCATCTTTTCTTTGACTTGTTCTTCTGTTGCTCCGTCAAAGATGGGTGAAGCAAATTTAACACCCAGCTTTTTGGCAGCCCATCCTAAAATGGTCTCATAAATCTGACCAAGGTTCATTCGGGATGGTACACCAAGTGGATTCAGGCAAATATCTACAGGTGTTCCATCTTCCAGATAAGGCATATCCTCTTCCGGAACAATTTTCGCAATTACACCTTTGTTACCGTGGCGCCCAGACAGCTTGTCTCCAACCTGCAGCTTACGCTTTTTGGCAACATAGACTTTGGCCTTTTGAATAATACCTGCAGGCAGATCGTCGCCTACCTGAATCTGATATTTTCGGCGTTTTGCCTCTGTGTCGATTTCACGGCGCAGTTCACGATAATTTTTGAACAACAACCTCACGTGCTCTACCAATTCTTCATCAGTAGCCCACTGGATGTTTTCATTGATATTTACCGGATCCAGCTCTTCAAAATCAGACTTACGGTATTTTTCTCCTTTAGGGATGAGTTCTACGCCGTTGAAGTCATATACACCGGGTGAAGTCTTGTCTCTCAGCAAGGTGTAGAGTTTATCAACCATCTTGCTGTTAAGATCATCGACTTTTTCCTGATGACGTTCATTCTCAAGCTCTACCTGTTTCTTTTCTTCTTTACGCGAAATCTGTTCATCGCGTTTGCGGCTAAAGAGCTTGGTATCAATAACTGTTCCTGAAACTCCCGGTGGTACCTTCAGTGAAGCGTCTTTAACATCTCCCGCTTTATCACCAAAGATAGCCCGCAAGAGCTTCTCTTCCGGTGTAGGATCGGTTTCGCCTTTAGGCGTAATCTTACCTACCAAAATATCACCAGGATTAATTTTTGCTCCTACCCGGATAATACCTTGTTCATCGAGATCCTTCGTGGCGTCTTCACTGACATTCGGTATTTCGCGCGTTAGCTCTTCTTCTCCACGCTTTGTATCACGAACTTCCTGTTCAAACTCTTCGATATGGATTGAGGTATAAATATCATCCTGAACAACACGTTCGCTGATAACAATCGCATCTTCAAAGTTGTATCCTCTCCAGGGCACAAATCCTACCAAGAGGTTTCTTCCAAGAGCAAGTTCACCCTGATCGGTTGCACAACCATCGGCAAGCGTTTGCCCTTTCTTGACCTTATCACCAACCTCAACAATCGGTTTTTGATTGATGGTAGTATCCTGGTTGGTACGGTCAAACTTCGTGAGCTTGTATTTTTTGACTCCTTCATCAAAATAACACTGTTGCTCCATTTCAGTGCGATCATACTTCACATGGATCTCTTCTGCACTTACGTAAACAACTTCGCCATCTTCTTCGGCAGTGATAATTGCTCTTGAGTCTTTAGCAGCCCGGTGCTCGAGACCTGTTCCAACAAATGGAGCTTCCGGTCGGAGCAGCGGTACTGCCTGACGCTGCATGTTTGCTCCCATAAGGGCTCTGTTCGCATCGTTATGCTCTACAAATGGAATCAATGCAGCTGCAACGGATGAAATCTGATTTGGCGATACATCCATAAATTCAACTTCATCAGGATTTGCCAAACCAACCTCTCCATCACGGAAACGGGAGAATATATTTTCATTTTTAAACACTCCTTTTTCATCGAGCGGTGCATTCGCCTGTGCAATAATGGTTTCGTCCTCCTGCTCTGCAGAAAGATATTCAATATCCTTTGAGGCTTTACCGTCCTCAATTTTTCTGTATGGTGTCTCCAGGAATCCGAAATCATTTACTTTAGCATGCACACAAAGCGAAGTAATCAAACCAATATTCGGACCCTCGGGTGTTTCAATCGGGCACAAACGACCGTAATGTGTATAGTGGACGTCACGAACCTCAAAACCAGCACGCTCACGCGTCAATCCACCCGGTCCAAGTGCAGACATTCGACGCTTGTGCGTCAAGGTCGCCATCGGGTTGGTTTGATCCATAAACTGTGACAGCTGGTTAGTGCCAAAGAATGTATTAATGACCGATGAAATGGTTCGGGCATTAACCAGATCCTGTGGCGTCAACTGCTCGGCATCGCGAGAGTTCATTCGCTCTTTGATGGTACGAGACATCCGGGCCAAACCAATAGAAAACTGCTGTCCCAGCTGCTCACCAATGGTACGGACCCGGCGATTGCTCAGGTGGTCAATGTCATCAACCTGCGACTTCATGTTTTTAAGCCGGATAACCTCTTTGACGATGGCTACGATATCTTCTTTAACGAGATATCGAGTATCCATATCAACATCCAGCTTCAGTCGCTTATTCAAGCGATATCGACCGACTTCACCGAGATCATACTTTTTATCGCTGAAAAATAATCGCTCAAGCACCTGTCGTGCCGTTTCGGGATCTGGCATTTCACCGGTACGAATCTGCTTGTAAATTTCGCCAAGTGCAGATTCTTCATCATGAGTAGGATCTTTGCGGAGCGTATTCATAAAAACATCACGCTCAGAATCTTCCGGCTCTATTTCCTGAACACGAACTTTATCGACGTCTGCTTCTTTCAAAAGCCCATAATCATCTTCTTCAAGCTCATGATCTATCTCCAGCAGAACTTCGCGTGTTAGTGCTTCAGTAACTTCTCCGGTATCATCATCGACAACTTCTTCCATCTTCTCTTCGACGATATCAACCGCCAGACGTTCTCCGACAAGTTCTTCATTGAACTGCTTTTTAGACTCCAGATCTACCACTTTAGAATATCCGAAGAGATTAAACAGCTCTTCGTCAGTTGAATAACCCAGAGCACGCAGTAGCGTTGTAAATGGAACTTTCTTTTTACGGTCTATATAAGCCCACAATACATCCCGAATATCGGTAGAAAATTCGATCCATGACCCCTTAAAAGGAATTACACGTGCATTATAAAGCTGTGTACCGTTGGGATGTTCATTGGTGCCAAAGAAAGGACCAGGCGAACGATGCAATTGACTTACAATAACACGCTCAGCACCATTGATAATGAAACTACCCTTGTCCGTCATCCAGGGCAGATCTCCCAAAAATACTTCCTGCTCAATTGTTTCCGTTGTTTCGTCGTCATCATCAACCGCAGAAAGTCGAAGCTTGGCTTTCAAGGGCACTGCATAGGAAAGCCCACGCTCCTGGCATTCTTTCATGCTGTATTTCGGAGTATCCACGCTATAATGCATGAATTCCAGGATATGGGTTTCCCTAGAATCCTGTATGGGAAAGTTGTTATTGAATATTTTCTGCAGCCCCTGATTTTTACGATCTTCAGGTGCTACATCCAGTTGTGTGAATTGCTCAAACGATTCTAACTGGATATCCAGAAAATCAGGATAATCCAAGACATGTTCTGTACTACCAAATGATAAGCGGTCGGTGAAAGGTATTTTTTCCATTTTACTCTGTTTACTCAAAAGGAACCTCTCCTTTAAAATTAATTAGATGGTGATGAGCCGAATTTGCCGCTTTGAAAACACTTCGGAATAAAGCGAACTTTAGCTATGCAAATAAGACGCCAATAGCCAATACCGTATATACGATATTGGCTAGTAGCAAATAAAATATGTTGATACTTAATTACTTAAGTTCAACTTCAGCACCTGCATCTTCAAGCTGCGACTTAAGGTCTTCAGCCTCTTCTTTACTGATGCCTTCTTTAACAGGATTTGGCGCATTATCCACCAGCTCCTTGGCTTCTTTAAGCCCAAGACCTGTTATGCTGCGTACTTCTTTAATGACAGCAATTTTCTTATCGCCGGCACCAGTCAGAACAACATCGAATTCTGTTTGTTCCTCTTCTCCGCCGCCTTCGCCGCCACCAGCAGCAACAACTGCGCCAGCAGATGCAGGCTTGATATCGTATTCTTCTTCTAGAAAGTTAGCGAGTTCGTTTGCTTCTTTTACACTTAAGTTAACTAATTGTTCAGCTAATTCTTTAACGTCAGCCATTTGTTTATTTCTCCGATTGATCTTTGAATTGAAAAATTCGTGTGTTAATGTTAATTATTCTTCGCCTTTTTCGGCGATTGTTTCAAGGGCTCCGGCCACATTCTGTCCGGGAGCTTGTAACGCACCAACCACATTGGAAACGGGAGCAAGCAAGAGACTAACAATGTCTCCGATAATCTCGCTCTTTGACTTCATTGCAGCCAATGTATCCAGCTCATCCTCACCGTAATAATCTCCATCGATGATTGCAGCCTTAAACTTGGGCTTTTCCGTTTCTTCATACAGTTTCTTAATCACTTTTGCGGGTGCGGCAAGCTCTTCTTCAACAAAGGCAAAGCCATTTTGCTCTACTAGGTGGGGATACAGTTCTTCATATCCACCAACCTCGTCCATGGCTCGTTTCACCAAGGTATTTTTATATACCTTATATTTAATGTCGCCTTCGAAGAATTCGCCACGCAT
Organism: Fodinibius sp. GM108; assembly: GCF_058386985.1. Lineage (NCBI taxonomy): Bacteria > Pseudomonadati > Balneolota > Balneolia > Balneolales > Balneolaceae > Fodinibius > Fodinibius sp. GM108. The sequence continues at coordinate 2,374 of NZ_JBYEIR010000014.1, read as the reverse complement.
TGTGTTGATTTCTTTTACTGACATGCCTGAATAATTGGTGATATAGACAGCACCGGCGTTATTCAGATCTTCAGTAATTTTCTCAACAGTCTCTTTTTTTTCTGCTAATGTTGGCATTGTTCGGTTTTCGTATTGTTAAACTTCTATGCAGAAATTATGGATGAACGACTTAAAGGGATACTTGGTCCCATGGTCGAGCTCATAAATGCACTTCTGATATATAAACCTTTAGCAGAAGCGGGTCTGAGCTTCATCACTGTGCGCAAAAATTCTAACACATTTTCACGAAGTTCACTGGCATCGAAGCTAACCTTGCCAATTGAGGCGTGCAGAATACCATACTTATCTACACGGAAATCAATCTTACCGGATTTTGCTTCTTCGATTGCATCAGCAACATCGTTTGTTACGGTACCACTCTTGGGATTAGGCATAAGTCCACGAGGTCCCAAAATGGGTCCCAGCTTACCTATCTTGCCCATAACATCCGGAGTAGCAACAATGACATCTACGTCAGTCCATCCATCTTCAATTTTTTCGATATACTCGTCGAGACCTACATGATCTGCTCCGGCCTCAGCGGCTTCCTCTTGTTTAGCTTCATTTACCAAAGCTAAAACACGGACTTCCTTACCCGTACCATGCGGCAGGGTTACAGATCCGCGCACCATTTGATCGGCATGCCGGGGATCAACCCCCAGTCGTAAATCCAAATCAACTGATTCATCAAAATTAGCCGTAGAGGTTTTCTTCACAAGATCACAAGCTTCCTCCAGAGTATATTCCAACTCGGGATCAATGAGCTCTGCGGCCTCTCGATATTTCTTTCCTCGTTGTGCCATAAATTAATTCACCTTCTATTTATCTCTTTGCACTCGAAGCCCCATGCTTCGTGCAGTCCCTGCAATCATCTCTGCAGCATTCTCAATCTCGAAAGCGTTGAGATCCTGCATTTTCTGCTCTGCTATCTCTTTGCACTGGGTCCAGGTAACCTCTCCAACTTTTGTTCGGTTTGGTTCTCCGGAACCTGATTCAATTCCAGCAGCTTGTTTAAGCAGTACTGCAGCAGGTGGAGTTTTAGTTATGAATGTAAAAGACTTATCCATGTACACAGTAATCTCAACCGGAATAATTGTCCCGGCTTTATCCTGTGTAGCAGCGTTAAAAGCCTTACAAAACTCCATTATGTTAATTCCAGCCTGACCTAAAGCAGGTCCAACCGGAGGAGCAGGATTTGCCTGTCCTCCACGAATTTGGAGCTTAAGTACTTGATCTACTTTTTTTGCCATTTTAATTTACTGCTTGTACTTATATGTTATTTGCCGCGTAATAGCTCACTTTGCATCCGCCAGCCGGCGGATTAATATTTGGTCAAGTTGCAGGTTCTACCTGGTTCACACCAACTTCAACCGGGGTCTTTCGACCGAAAATACTTACCAGAACACGTAACTTGAGTTTTTCAGTATTAACCTCTTGTACGGTTCCATCAAAATCTTTAAAAGGTCCATCAATAACTTTAACAATATCTCCTTCGTCATAGGGAATCTCAATCTTGCCCTCTCCCTCTTCAGCTCCTTCGCCTTCACGGACACGTCCCAGAATTCTATCAACTTCAGACTTCCGAAGTGGCTTAGGAATGTTGTCCGTTTTACCACTTTTCAGAAAACCAATTGTTGAAGGAGCTCCTTGTATCAGGTTATTTACTTCTTCATCATATTGCGTTTTTAGTAAGATGTATCCCGGGAAAAAATTCTTCTCCCGCGTGCGTTTTTTACCAGATCTAATTTCAATAACAGTTTCAGTCGGAATCAGTACTTCCTTAATTTTATCTTCCAGCCCCTGCATTTCTATCTCACGGTCCAAATACCGTTTCACTTTTTTTTCGTGGCTGGAAAACACACGAACTACATACCAATCATATTGATCTTCTTGTGTCATTGATAGATGGCCTCTAATATCGTGCTATATACTTGATCTATTGCAAAAATAAATGCAGACAACAGAATTGTAAAAATTACAACTATAATCGTGTAATCAACCAGCTCATCCTGATCTGGCCAGGAGACCTTTTTCATCTCCTTGCGTACATCTTCTAAGTACTCTTTAATTTTATTCATGAATCTGAATCAATTCTAACTTGCACGGGTGGAAGGACTTGAACCCACAACCTTCGGTTTTGGAGACCGCTGCTCTGCCAATTGAGCTACACCCGTAAATAACGACAGAATAGGAGCTATATTCCTATTCTGTCAGCATTTTTTAATATAACAGTAGTGTAGTACTGTCTCGAAATTAAATTATTCAATAATTTCGGTTACGACGCCGGCGCCTACGGTGCGGCCGCCTTCGCGGATCGCAAAACGCAGCCCTTCTT
>NZ_JBYEIR010000013.1:0-72870 GCF_058386985.1 Fodinibius sp. GM108 | reverse complement strand
TGAAATAAAATTCAGGGCTGTTGCCGTGCGAGATTGCGGATCAAGTCCGCAATGACGTCGTTAGTGGTGGAGATTATGTACGAGTCATCTAACGGAATATTCAGGCATGTTCCGAAGCAGGAGCTTTGGAACGAGGTAGGTTACTACTAACGTCATCCCGCACTACGATGCGGGATCTCGCGCGGCAGGGAAGAAGGATCTAGTACGAAGCATTGCCAGCGATGACTACTCATCAACATCCTCTTCTTCATCACCAGAGGAGGCTTTTTTAATTTTATTCCGGATCGTTCGGTCCGTGATGCCCAGTATTTTGGCAGCTTCTTTTTGGTTCCCCTGGGTGTGTTCCAGTGTCTTTTTAATAAGCTGAAGCTCCATATCTTCAATCGACATCAAGGGCAGATCCGAAAGCACTTTCTTGCTTACTTCAAGATCCACTTTTGAAAACAGGTTATTTTCGATATGATCGAGGGTGATAGTATCACTTTCGTTTGAGAGAATAACGCCGCGATGAATCTTATTCTCCAGCTCACGTACATTGCCATTCCATTCTTTCTGAGTAAGATATTCCACAAGCTCTTCAGAAGCCTCCTTTGACTCTATTCCGTATTGTTCAGCATACCGATCAATAAAGTAGTTTATCAGCAGGGGAATATCGTCTTTGCGATTTCGAAGCGGAGGTATTGAAATCGGAAAGACATTCAGACGATAGTACAAATCGTCCCGAAATTCTCCTTCATCAATAGCTTTGGCAATATTTCTGTTAGAAGTAGCAATAATGCGCACATCTGCTTTAATAGGCTCTTGGCTGCCCACGCGGTGGAATTCTTGTTCCTGGAGCACACGCAGTAGTTTTGCCTGCATATTAGTATCAATCTCGGTAATCTCATCCAGCAAAATAGTACCGCCATTAGCTTTTTCAAACGCCCCTTTTTTATCAGATATGGCTCCCGTAAAAGCACCTTTGACATGTCCGAAGAGTGTGCTTTCTACGAGTTCTTTAGGCAGGTTTGCACAATTTATTTTTATATATGGTTTATCAGACCGATTGCTGTTTTGATGAATAAGATTAGCAAATACCTCTTTACCAGTTCCGCTTTCTCCCTGAATCATGACCGGTGCTTTACTTTCAGCGATCCGGGGTAAAATATTCATCAGTTTCTTGATTTGCTCATCCTGGCCTATGAACTGTTTGTCTGTTGGCTGAATGAGCTCTCCCGAAGTTCCCTGCGCCGAAGGATCCTCTTTTGCACTTTCGTTTGTATCATCTAAAGCCTGGATTTTGTGCTCTTTAGTAAAGTTGAGATTATCAGATTCAAAAAACCGGTTAATACGATATACAATTTCCTTGGCTTTAAACGGCTTTGTTACATAATCGAAAGCTCCTTTTTGCAGTGCCCGAACGGCATGGGTGATATTGCCGAAGCTGGTCATCATGATGACTCCTGTATTCGGATAATTATCGGTGATATGTGATAAAACTTCGTCACCAGTCATCTCATCCATTTTAACATCGGTAAGTACCAAGTCAACCTCGTTATCTTCTAAAAATTTTTTGGCATCGATGGGCGATTCAAAAGCTTCAACCTGATAGTTATTCATGCTCAAATTTTCTTCCAAAAATTCGAGCAGCATAGTGTCATCTTCGATTATTAAAACACGCTCATTCATATATAATATGTTGATACTCCGTTAGCAGTATGGGGTAATTGAGAGGGAAATATTGATCCGTGTAATTTGTAACCCTTTTTCCTCAGATATTAAAAGCTTTTCTGATGAAAAGTTCAAAAGAAAATGCTTTAACATTTGCTGTTAAGGCTATTAAGAAAGGTAATATTTAAAATAACAGATGCAGAATCCGGCTGTGAACACAGAATGCTGAATAAAACAGTGTGTTTGGCGATTGAGAAGACAAGTTGCCGACAGGTATTCTGAAAAAAGGGGCATCCTGTTCGCCAGTTGCCTTTTGGAATCCTTCGGATGTTACACGGGGCGGTGAATCAGGGTCTGTTGTAAAAATAGTATTAACACCTGGCTGCCAAAATAAACTGTAAAAGTCATCACCAAAATTTTTCTTCTTATAAAAAGCTGGTGAGAAATTAAATGCTAGAGCTTCTAAAGAAGAATCATGTGCAGGTGCTGAAAAATTCCGGATCGAGTTCAGACAGGATACGTCATGACATCCGCGGTCTTGTTGTTCTTCGTTAATAAATAGCTCCAGATTCACAGGACCTATTCTGCAATAAGCCTTCTACGACAAAATTTTGTGAGCGATATCTTCCCATACCGCAGGATCGTTGATCTTTTGACCAATTTCTGTTTCTTCAGCTGTTTTGTCGGATGCTTCTGTCGCCTGTTTGAATTCCGCTATTTGAGCTTTCATGTCCTTTAGCTGATCAGAGGCAGAATTGTTTAGTTTTTCCAATTCGAGTTTGGCAAATAATTGATCGTTGTTGCGAAACTGATAATCGCTGATTGAAACTTTATCAGCAGGTGAGTTAGCAGACTTTGATGAAGATGCATCCGAAGATTTCTGACCATTCGATGCTTCATCCGTCTTTTTTAAATTACTACTGTTGATGTTATTTAATTTATTAATATCCATAATAGTCCTATATGAAATCTATTGTTGATTTAAAGACTGATAGCTTTTCTCAGCCTTATTCGTTTTAATAGCTTCACTAAGCTTCTCTTTTGATTTGTCTAAAATATAATCAAATGCTTTATCAATTTTTATCTGTTGCCGTTCAAAACGTTTAAAAAGATCTTTGAGCGTTTTCTTCCTCTTATCAGTTAATAAAGAATGATCAACATTCGATGTTAGTTTAGATAATTGTTGCGTATAAATTCCTCGTTGCTCAAATCGCTCACGCAGTAACTCAATGTCAGCATCATCTTTATGAAGCTGGTTAATGATTTGTCTATTTATTTGTATCAGCTTTTTAAGCTGGCTGGCGATCTTGTTCATTTATTAAAAGCCCAGTGTTGCCTGTTGATTCATTATCTGGTTAAACTGACGCTGGCCTTCCTGCTGCATTTGGCTAATCTCTGCAAAAATTTCGCGCTGTCGTTCTTCATAGCGTTCCAGGTATTTTTCTTCAGACTCGATGCGATTTTCCAGAAAACCAATTTTTTGATCTAACCCGCTTTCGAGTGAAGAGATAATACCACCTGTTTGTGTAAAGGCGTCGGCACGATCATACATACGCGTTACCGGAGAATCATCATTAGTAAACAGACTTTTAACTTCATTAGGCCTTTGATTTAAAGCCTCTTTTAGCAAGTCAGCGTCCTCCACTTTCATGGTTCCATTGTTTTCGAAACCAATACCAATTTCAGTGAGATTTTGTAACTCTCCTGCCCCAGCAGAAGCCATATCCGTAAGTGCAGTTTGGCGCAAGTTGATCGTTAGGTTTCGGATAGAGCGCATATCCTGCAGTGGTCCTTTATTTCCAGTTTCTCCATTTATAAAGGTCTGTCGACGAATTATTTTATTCATCTCATTAAACTTACTAATGAAATCATCGACATTACTTTCAGCTTCTTCTATATCTTTTTCGACAGTAATCTGCTCTTGTTGAGTAGTATCGCCGAGAAGGGTAAATGTCATGCCTGAGATTGCATCATCCACGGTGTTTTGCCCACGCGTGAACGTTATTCCATCTACCGTAAATTCAGCATCGAGATTTGTAGTATCGGTTTTTTGGTGCGACATGTTATTTGTTACATCGGCCAGAACTCCTGTAGCATTACTAAATTGAATGCGTTCATCATATCCTGTCTGAGCACTTTTAACCGACAGTTGAACATTTCCGTCGTTATCAACCTCAAAGACATCGCTATCGGATTCCTCTCCCAGCAGATTGTTAATAGCAGAAGAAAATGATTCTAAGATTTCTTTATTTGTTTTATCGGTACCGTCACTATTAGTGGTGGTAACAGAAACCGTTTCTGTTTTGTCACCTATAGTGATATCAACAGAACCATCTCCGCTCCCTGCTAAACCAGTTGCTGTGCCGTCCATTACATTTGACAGCATGATATCTTTTGTAGCTTTCCGGTTCACCGAAATGTCATAGGTATTAGGATCATTTAGTCCTGATATAGAGTCAACACGAATGGCATTTTCATTACTTGAAGTTGCCTTGAGCGGATTAAAACTATTAGAAGTAGTACTGGTAAGCTCATCAATTTGAGAAGTAAAATCCGATATAACAGAACTCACTTTGCTCAAGGCTGACTGCTTGTTGCTCAGTTGACCTTTTTGATCTTCAAGCCGAAATTTTTTCTGGCTTTCGATCATTACCAGCTGGTCTATAAACTGGGAATATGGATTGGTTTGTTGGATGAGACTACTTATGGAATTCATAATAAATCGATGTTTTTGAATTAGACGTCAGCTGTTTGTTCATCCATCTCGATATTGCCGTTTGCTGCCTGTTCCCATGCATCACGCAGTGGCTCTAGGATTTCTCGTATCTCTTCATAATTTTCTTCCCGCGCTAAATCCTGGCAGTATTGATAAAGCTGAAAAAGCTCATCTGCCGGCTCATGATCAAAGTTCAGGCTTTCTGTCAAAGTGTTAAGCACATCGTTCACTCGCTTTTTATCCTCTCTATAGGTCGCCTGCAGTAGCAGGTCGTACAGTTTTACGACCAGCTGTAATGGCGATGCATTTTTGATCGCTTGTTGCTGATAAACCTGTTGTGGATTCCGCATAGCTTTATGATTCAATAAAAATTAATCGTTCGTTATTCGTTGTTATCGGACAAAAGATGATTTACTTAAGGGTGTTTGTATTAGAAGTCTTTAATCAATGTAAGTTCTTCAACAGTTTGAGATGCAAAGAATATGCCATGCTATTTCTGTCGGGACCATATAAGATCAGAGATCTACATAGATTATAACTGATTTTGGGAGTTTCTCCCGGAGAAGGAGATTAGAAGGATTGAATGTCGGGGGTATTAGCGATATAAAATTTTAAAGTCCCTGAACCGCCAAAAATTCCCTTCCAAAGAAATAATTTCCGTTCATAACAACGTCATGTCTGGAAGAGAAGCCTTCTGAAAGCAATTTCATGTAATGGCATTTTATTTGTTCTGATAGAAAGTGCAGGATAACAAAAAAATGTCAACGAACGGAACAAGCCCTTGCAGAAAAGGATCAAGCAAGCCCAAAAATATTTAGAGTGGGGAAAGCCGAATCAAGCTATAGCCGAACTTAAGCCCACATTAGATAGTAAGCAGGTCGAGAAAGAATCCCAGTGGGTACCCCATCATATGATGGGAATTGCACTTTCTTTAAAAGGAGAGCATAAGGCTTCGTCTGGTTATCTTGAAAAAGCGGTAAAGTATGGTTCGGAGCAGCCAGAAACCTATCATATGCTTTCCGTAAACTATTATAACCTGGTACGATTTGATGAGGCCGAAAGGTATGGGAAGGAAGCAGTAGACAGAAAAGCCGATTTTCTAAAAGCGTGGTTGAATTTGGGATCGGTATATCGGGCGCAGGCAAAGTTGAATGAGGCCCTGCAATGTTATAAAAGGGCGAATGAAATTGATCCAACTAATGCAGGGGTTGCTTATCGAATAGGTGAAATCTATCGTGATCAGGGTGATTTGGACCAAGCAATGAAATTGTTTGATATTACTCTGAAAATAGAAGAGCATCATATTAGAGCAATGCTTGAAAAGGCGGAGATCTATAAAAAGAAGGGGAATCTTGATAGGGCAATAGAAAGTCTGCAGCAGGCCGAAGAGTTGCAAGGAAATCAGATCCCGATTGGAGTGAGTAAGGCTGAGCTCTATAAATCCAGAGGCATGTATGATGAGGCTATAGCTCTTTATGAAGATTTACTTGAAGAACAGCCCCAAAATAATGTATTGAGGGTAAACTATGCACTTTGTTTGCAAGAAGTGAGTCGGTTTGATCAATCCGAAAAAAATTACCGGCAAGCTATTCAAAATATGGATGATCCTCGTGAAGCCATTTCGAATTATTTAATGGGATTGCACTATAATCCTAATAATAGCCGTGATTATATTTTTGAAGAGCACCTTAAATATGGAAAATATTTTGCACAGAATGGAACTGCAAAGATTAAGAAAGTAGATACGAGTACAGAAAAAAAATTAAAGGTAGGTTTTATTTCCGGAGGACTTCGTCGGCATCCGGTTGGTTGGATGATTGCGGGAGCTCTGGAGCAATTGCCAGACGATGATTTTGAACTCTTCTGTTATACTACAAATAACAAATTTGATTTTATAACTCGGCGAATTCACAGAAACATAGATCACTGGAAATCTATAATTGGATACAGTGACGAGGTTATTAAGAATATCATCCACGATGATAATCTGGATATATTAGTAGACCTTACAGGGCATGCTTCCGATAATTGTATGAGTGTAATGGCTCTTAAGCCAGCACCGATACTTGTCAAGTGGGTGGGGGGACTGTTTAATACCACTGGGCTGGAGGCTTTTGATTATCTGATTACCGATAATTTTGAAAGTCCTGAAGGAGAAGGGCAATATTATACTGAAAAGTTAGTGCGGCTGCCTGATGATTACATTACCTATACTCCGCCTGCCTATGCCCCAGACGTAGAACCGCTTCCTGTAAAGGAAAACGAATATATCACTTTTGGGTGTTTTAATAATCCCACTAAAGTAAATGATGTAGTCCTGAGAAAATGGGCGAAAATAATGCACCGAGTGCCGGGCAGCAGGTTATACCTGAAGAGTAAACAGTATGATACGGCATCCTTTCGCAAGCAGATATTAGAGGTGATGGCTGAGGAGAATATTTCAGGAGAGCGTATTGAGTTTGAGGGGCAGTCTGTTCATGATGAGCATTTAGATGCGTACAATAAAATAGATGTTGCCCTTGATCCTTGGCCATATTCCGGTGGTTTAACCACTTGTGAGGCCTTGTACATGGGCGTACCGGTTATTACTCTGCCAGGACCTACTTTTGCCGGACGTCACTCTACAACTCATCTTATGAATGCCGGTTTGGAACAATGGGTTGCCGACAGCTGGGAGGACTATATCGAGAAAGCGGTAGCATTGTCGAATGGTTTGAATAAGCTGGAAGAATGGAGGTCAACGTTGCGTGATCAACTGTTGAACTCTCCGGTTTGTGACGGCAAGCGGTTTGGAGCTCATTTGTCGATGGCTTTCCGGGAAATGTGGAAGCAATGGATAGATGGTTACGAAAATGAGAAAGAAGAGTGGGCAGATCATATCAGAATAAAATCACTGTCAGAAGAGAGAGTGTCGGAGCTGACAGACGGACCTGAAACTACACCGCTGATTACCATCAAAGAAAATGGTGTAATGAGTGAACTGACTGAGGAGAATGATTCCAATTTAAAAGAGGAAAAAGTTGATGAGCAAGATATGGAAGAGTCACTGATTAACGTTGAGGAATTAGGACATGATACAAGGATATCCCCGAATGGGACCGGTTCGCATGATGCAAATCAACGATTAAATGGATTTTCACAACGTATGACAGAAGAAAAGGACAAGAAATACTTCATCGAAACCAGAGATGGAGTGAGCATTTGTGTTCCGAGAGATACAAACGTGCTGACAACCTATGTACTTTTAGAACAGGAAGAGTGGTTTGAACCAGAATTAACGTTTTTGCGCGAGTTTATAGAGCCCGGTATGCATATTACTGATGTGGGAGCCGGATTCGGAGCTTACTCATTGCCAATGGCATCAAAAGTTGGAAAGAAAGGAAAGGTGTATGCTTTTGAACCAGTATCTGATACACGCAATTACCTTGAGAGGAGCAAGATCGAAAATGATCTGAATCAGCTGGAAATTTATGTTCATGGACTCGCTGAAAAAACACAGAGAGCAGGGGTAAATAAAGCCGAAACACCTGAGCTGAATACGTTGACAGAGGGCGACGAAATTCCACTTTCCACGCTGGATAAATGGTGGGGCTTTATCGGTCAGCCAGATATCGATCTGATTAAGATTGATGTCAACGGTATGGAGCCGCAAGTAATTGAAGGCGGAGAAGTCATGTTGAATGCAACCTCTCCTGTAGTGATTGCCTCTGTTGGTGATGGAGATAGTTTGAATAAAATACGCAGTCAGTTTAACAAGATGGACTATGCTTTATACGAGTATATTCCGGGGCCTGGTTTGTTGGCGAAACACGACCCCGAAGCGGGCGTTGATCCCTATCTGATGAATGTGATAGCTATCCCAGAAAGCAGGATCGATGAATTTAAAGAAAACGGCTGGATTTTTGATGAAAGTATAAAAGTTGAGGCCACGGATTCTCGCGGATGGAAGGAAGTTCTGGGGAAATTACCCTGGGCCGAATCACTGCTAGATGATTGGGAACAGAATATTGAAGCCGGGAATCATGACGAATACCTGGAGGCAATTAACCTTATTTGTGCTGCCGAGCAGATGGATGTTCGTGATAATGATGATCCTTCGGCGCGTTCCCGGAAGGGTGCCCTGATGCTGAATGCTGCCCATATTTTGATTGGTCTGATTAATAACGGAAGTGCCGGAATTTCTGCTGGCCTGACCTACGTACGTGTGATGACACAGCTGGGTAAACGATCGCAGGCCGTGGAGATGACAAAAAATTTAATGGAAATCGTAAACGCCGGTGGTGAATTATCGGTCAAGCTTCCATTTTTCCCGCCGCTTGCCGAGCAGGATAAAACGACTATTGAGACGGATCTCTCAAAATGGTTGACGGTGCGTATCGTAGAGGCATGGATAACGCTTAAAAATCCGTCGATGTATATGGCCGATGAGCAGGATCGAAATATGTTAGAAGCACTGGAGGGGAATCCGGAGGTGAGTGGTACGATCAAAAAAGTGATTAAACTTTCGGTTGATTCAACTAATGCAATAGCTGCACTTAATAATGAGGAAGATGATATAAGCTTACCTGCCGCCAATGTTACCGGACAGTCGGCTAAGTCAGGTGCCTTTAAGCATTTGTACCTGGGATATCCCGGTAAGCAGGGCGGTGCTCATGGAATTCACGAGATCAGAGCTCGAAAATTAGCACAAGAAATTAGGAAAAAAGGAATTAGTGCAAGTGTTATTTCTTCTTCAAAACCGGAGCTTCTTGAAGCATTATACAATGTAAGAAATAGTTCCGGATATGCCTGTTATTCGGGAGTGATGGGATATGATTTGAAGGTCCATTCCGATATGGGAGTGACAGGAAATGTATTTGATCTCATGGATATTACCGGATTCGCATTTCTTGGAGACCATCCCTATACGGAATTTATGTGGAATAGGATAATAAACAGTGCTGATAATATGGTGTTTTTAACGCCTATTTCGTCTTTAAAAGACGAGATGGAAGAAATCTTTCCAGATGTATCAGTCAGGAAAATTGGCAATTTATTTCCACTCTCTGAAAATGCAGGCAATCTGCAACAAATAGAAGATCGATCCATCGATGTATTAATTCCATGGGGATTACATAAGTTTTTTGCCAATCAGCAATCTTTGGAAGAATCTCTTCAGGATATTGGGCCTAAACAGGCAGACCTTGGATTGGCACTATACAAGGAGGCTATTGATAATTATGAGAAATCCATTTTGGCCATTTTCTCAGAGATCTATCAGATAAAGTTTGGAAATAAATATCAATTTGGCGGGACCAAGACAAAAGAGGATTTCCGCTGGCTTAAGGTTCTTAGTTTGGTAGACTGGACGATCAGAAAATATCGCCGCATAAATATGCTAAAAGAGCAGCTCGCTACACTTCCCGACAGTTACAGGGCCGTTATAACTGCAAATAAACAGGTATCAGAATTAATTCCCGAGCTAAAAGACAAAAATAATATTGAGTGGATTGGGGAGGTCAGCAAAGAGAAACTGAACCAGTTATATCGAAACACTAAGATTACACTTAACTGTAATCCTACCTATTTGGATAACATCCATCCAAGAATATATGAGGGTATGAATAATGGTTGTTTTATAGTATCGGATTTTAATCAAGGGTTAGAAAAAACCTTTTGGGATGAGGATGCGATAGGAATTGTAGGTGGTACGCAGAACAGTAATTCGTTGGCTGATTATGTGACTGCAGATTGGAGTAGCTTGCAAGAAAAAGTCGAACGGGGACAAAAAATTGTTAAGACAGATTTTACTGCTGAAAAACATGCAGAAAGTATCATTGAAGTTATAACCGAAGAAATGAAATAAGATGAAGGGAATAGTTCTAGCCGGGGGCAGTGGTACGCGTTTGTATCCATTGACAAAAGTGGTTTCTAAACAGCTGATGCCAGTTTATGATAAGCCGATGATATATTATCCGCTATCCGTATTAATGCTGGCCGATATAAGGGAGATACTGATTATCACGACTCCGGAAGATCAGGAAAGCTTTGAGCAGTTGTTGGGAGATGGGTCCGAGTGGGGACTTAACCTGCAGTACGAGGTACAGCCTGAACCGAAAGGATTGCCCCAGGCCTTTACTATTGGAGAAGATTTTATTGGGCATGACGATGTGTGCCTGATTTTAGGTGATAACATTTTTTATGGGCAGGGTTTCCAACCCAAACTTCAAAAGACTGCCCGGAATATAAGTGGAGCAACTGTTTTTGGTTACTGGGTAAATGATCCTGAACGTTTTGGTGTAGTTGCGTTCGATGAAAATCGGAAGGTGAAATCGATTGAGGAAAAGCCGGAAAATCCAAAAAGCAATTATGCGATAACCGGTCTTTACTTTTACGACAATAGAGTGGTCGATATAGCCAAAACATTGGAGCCTTCCGACCGAGGTGAATTAGAGATTACGGATGTTAATAAGCAGTATTTGGAGTGGGATGATTTGGATGTAGAGCTATTGGGCAGAGGGTTTGCCTGGCTTGATACAGGGACACATGAGGCTATGAGTGAAGCCTCACAGTTTGTTGAAACCATTGAACGGCGACAAGGTCTGAAAGTAGCATGCCCCGAAGAAATTGCCTGGCGCAAGGGATGGATATCGTCAGGAGATCTAGAACGGATTGCTTTTACATTGAGCAAAAGTGGATACGGCCGCTATCTGGAACAATTGATTCAGAAGGAGGAGCATGCTTATGCCTGAAGTGGAAATCATAGAACTGCCTAAAAAGAAAGATCCGCGGGGAAACCTCACATTTTTTGAGGATGAAAACCAGATTCCCTTTGAAATTGAACGGGTGTTTTGGACCTACGATGTGCCGGGCGGACAACGACGCGGCGGACATGCATACCATGAGCAGCAGGAGTTTATTGTGGCCCTGAGTGGCAGCTTTGATGTGGTAGTTACACATCCGGACGGAAAGGAAGTGCGACACCAGCTGAACAGATCTTACTATGGATTATACTTGCCGCCCCAAAAGTGGCGTCATCTGGATAATTTCTCAACAAATGCGCTATCGCTGCATGCTTCGGATATGAGATTTACAGAGGAAGATTATATCAGAGATTTTGATAAATACAGGAGGTTATATGCAACCTAGTACTGTTTATGATTCAACACTTGTTCAACTGCCGAAGGTGTTTAATGAAAAGGGGAATATCACGGCTATTAATAACCTTGAAGGTATCATCCCCTTCACTATTGATCGGGTGTATTATTTATATGATATCCCGGGAGGAGAAGGGCGCGGTGGACATGCCCATACCGAGCTTGAACAACTTATTGTGGCCGCCAGCGGTAGCTTCGATCTGATGTTAAGTGACGGCACGACGAATAAAACCTTTAATCTTTCCCATCCATATTACGGGGTATACATGCCGCCCGGCCTTTGGCGGGAGCTGCACAATTTTTCCTCTGGTGCTATCTGTTTGGTTCTTGCTTCAGAAAAATATAATGAGGCAGACTATATCAGGGATAAAGAGAAATTTAAACGATATAAGAGTAGCGATGATACATCACAAATCCGACGTACAGTCTGAGCATATTGGCAAAAATACTTCGATCTGGCAGTTTACAGTTGTTCTCGCGGATGCTCGTATCGGTCGGGACTGTAACATCAGTTGCAATGTATTTATTGAGAATGATGTGCAGATAGGAAATGAGGTAACCATAAAAAGTGGTGTTCAGCTTTGGGATGGATTGCGGGTTCGTGATTATGTTTTTATCGGTCCCAATGTCAGCTTTACCAATGATGAGTATCCAAGATCAAAGCAGTATCCGGATCAGTTTCAGCAGATCGTTATTTGTGATCATGCTTCAATTGGAGCGGGGGCCGTTGTTTTGGGGGGTACGAAGATTGGAGCATATGCCATGGTTGGTGCCGGTTCAATAGTTACAAAGGATGTGCCGGAAAGGGCTTTAGTTGTCGGACAACCTGCCCGAATAGTAGGCTGGGTAAACGATGACGGTTCCAGGATGAAAAAAAGAAATGGCTTTTGGATCGACAGTAATACCCAGAAATGGATGGAAGAAAAAGAGGAATTAGTTAAAGTATGAGTGTTCCATTTCTAAATCTCGAAACTTATAACAGCAGGTACGAAGACGATATTCGTGCCTCTATGAACCGGGTGATAAGTTCGGGCTGGTATTTATTTGGAGAGGAAAAGGAATATTTCGAACAGGAATTTGCGGATTTCATCGGAGTAGATCACACCATCGGTGTTGGCAGTGGTTTGGATGCATTGAAAATTATTTTAAAAGCTCACAGCCTATTGAACGATTGGGAAAAAGGCGATGAAATAATTGTACCTGCCAATACTTTTATCGCCTCCATTTTAGCCATTATGGATACTGATTTGACGCCGGTCTTGATAGAACCCGATGAAGCTACATTTAATATCGATCCGGATTTAATTGAAGATGAAATTTCTTCTCGAACCAAGGCTATCATGATTGTCCATTTATATGGGCAAAATGCCTATACCGAAAAAATAGGTCAGTTGTGTAAAAAATATGATCTGAAATTAATAGAAGATGCTGCCCAGGCACACGGTGCTTGCTTTGAAGGGCAACGCATCGGTTCACTGGGTGATGCAGCAGCCTTTAGTTTTTATCCCGGTAAGAACTTGGGGGCCATGGGAGATGCCGGAGCTATCTGTACCAATAATCAAGAACTTGCTGAATGTTGCCGGATGCTTAGCAATTATGGGGCTTCTTCGAAGTATCAATACAAATATAAAGGTCTTAACAGCAGGATGGATGAGCTGCAGGCTGCAGTGCTCCGCGTAAAATTGCAAGGACTGGATGAAGACAATCAGCGCCGCCGAAAGATTGCAGAGTTTTATCTACAGAACATTAACAATCCAAAAGTAAAACTGCCGGTGAATAAAAAGGATGGTGATGTTCGGAATGACGAATCACACGTTTGGCATCTGTTTGTGGCAAGAGTCCAAAAAAGAGACAAGTTTATCACTTTTTTGGATAAATATAACATTGAAACGGGAATTCATTATCCAGTTCCTCCGTCCAAGCAAGAAGGATATTCTGAACTACATTCTTATTCGCTGCCAATAACAGAAAAGATTCATGAGGAGATAGTAAGTTTACCCATTAATCCTACATTAAAAAAAGATGAAGTTAATAAGGTTATAAAGGTTGTAAATAGTTATGGATAACTCATTTGATTTATATATACATATAGGGCCTCCCAAAACTGCTACAACTTCTCTTCAGAATTACTTTTATAATTTAGAAGAACCTGATTTGTATTATGGAGGTATAACGCCATTCAGGCCAAAAGTAGACGAATTGATATGTAGAGCTATTTACCGTTCTATATTAGGTTTCTCTTCAATCACCCAGGAAGACATTTTGACCTCTATCAATTCGAGGAACAAAAATACTATTATTTCAAATGAATCTTTTCTGCTGGATTTTCCTAATTATCCTTGGCAGAAAAAGATTAAAAACTTATACAAGGTCTTGGATGGATTAAATCCTAAATTAATAATCGTTTTAAGGCATCCTGGTAAAGCTATACGTTCATACTACCAAGAACTTTATTTTAGACTAAATAAAAGCAATATCAATTCAATCAATGATTTTGCAAAAAGTAACTACTGCAAAATATTTAATTATTTAGAACTAAATGCTGTACTTAAAGATGCTGGCTTTAGTGATATCATATATTTGGATTTTAAAAAACTTGTAGGTCAAGGTTACTGCTTAAGTGATGTTTTTGATATCAATTCGAAAAAGCGTATTTCATTAACCCAAAAAAATAAATCATTAAGAGAGAAAGGGAAATTCATAGCAAAAAATCCATCATTAAAGCAATATATGTTTTATTGCATGTCTTCAAGCTATCCTGAAAAAATACCAACTTCTCAAGCTGGAAAATTATTAAAGAAGCTATATTGGTCTATACCCAATATAAAATTAAATAAAGATGCAGTAGTAGATACGAAAATAGATATAGGTGTTGTAAATAAAATGAACAAATCTTATGAAAAAATGATAAAAAAGGCCATCTGAGAACATGTTTATAAATATCTGTAATAACTCGGCTAAGTCTGTGACTCGGCCAGTTTTAGTTTTAATTTCTAATGTCTGAGTTTCAAACTTGAACCAGTAGATGAACGAAAGATCTCTTCGAAATATATGACTGATATCCTTAATCATTTTGCCAAGGAAGGGGGACTAAACTATATCCCCATTCGGCGGGGATGGTTTGAAGTGGATGATACTAAAGACCTGGAAATAGCCAATAATAGGATTAATAAAGAATTAGCAATCAAAAAGGGTTAAACATTAACAACGATGAGTACATTACATTTGCACATTGGTTCTGGTAAAACCGGAACGACCTCAATTCAGGAAGTTTTTCACGCAAACAGGAATCAGCTTAAAGAGCAGGGATTTATTTATCCAGGGCCTAATCCCGATCACCATTTATTGTTTTTTGCATCAAATGCCCCTCAAAAAGATTGGGCGCGAACCTATAAAGGATTAGAACATGAAAAGCTTAAAAGTGTTCTTAATAACTATTTCACTAAGTTACGTCAAGATTTAAAAAGTGACGATGACCAGATTATCTCTACTGAATATCTGTTTATAAGCAATCCCCAATATATAGAGAATATCGTCACTTTCCTTCAAGATTATTTTGATAAGATCATCGTATACGTTTTTGTACGTGAACCTGTAGCATTTTACCGATCACATCAGCAGCAAATTCTTAAGGCAAGATCGTATATTTCATCTCCCTTTGAATACAAATACGACTTTAAAGGGACTATTGAAGCATGGTCTGAACACTTTGATACAAAACTTATTAAGTATGTAAAAGGAAAAAATTCATGCAAAACTTTATGTGATCTGATTGGAATTGATTTTGATGCACTTTCTCAGAAAGAAAAAAGAACCAAAAGGTCTGTTTCTATTGAACAGATGACTCTGTTGGAAAAAATCCAAAGGCACCATTATTCCCATATTGATGATCAGCTTAACGGTAAAATCCATTTAAAGACACTGGTTCATATTACAGCGCCTTTTACGCATAAACCTGAACTGCAGGATTGGGTAAAAAGTATTGTTTATCATAATCACCGCGAGGATCTTTACTGGCTAAATGGAAAGTATGGCATCAATTTTCTTCAGGATTATCCAGAAATAGACGAGCTTCCGGATCTTCCCACCTTTGGAAATGACAAAGCTGCTGTACGTGATATATATAAAGTAGAAGATGAGCAATCTGTAGAGAAGTATGAGACTATAGTTGTAGATGCGCTACTCAAGAAGCTGGTTCAAAACAGCCAGTAATGAGGTTGTTTTATCTTGATATCGGTATTACAGCGTATAAACATTTCTTTTAATCCAACGTCAATAGATATGGGTAAGATAACCATGTTCGGTTAGGATATCCCAATAGTTTCTTTTAAAAAATCATTCCGAATATTTCACGACGCGGCATAATGAAACTGCTCTTAAATATATTGTACACAAAGCCCCCATATTTGTCTAAATCGGCGGCTAAAATAAAAAACAAAAAAAATATTTAAGAACCCCGCCAGCCCAACGATAATACCTGTGTCATGCAGATACTTTAACATATTTCACAACAATTAAAAACGGAGAAAAGTTATGGCAAGTTTTGGAGATTTAAACAGGGTAAACACAAACATACAGTCGCTGGATTCTCAGCTGTCGCTGAATAAGATCAATAAGCAGATGGCTGAGAACCAGCTGAAGATGTCAACCGGTAAGCGTATTAACCGTGCCGAGGACGATTCAGCAGGTTTCTCGATTGCGACGAAGTTGCGCAGTCGTATTGGGGGACTGAACCAGGCGATGCAAAACGTGGGTGATGCGAAGTCCGTCTTGGATATTGCCGAGTCCAGTTATGGAACAGTTATGGACAACTTAGTCGAGATGAAAGGACTCGCTACCCAGGCGTCCAATGATACCTTGGGTGAAGAGGAGCGGGGCTTTATTGGTGAGCAAATTGAAGCCTTGGGCGAAGACATTAATAAAATTGCTGACCAGACAGTCTATCAAGACTATCAGTTGTTGAATGGAGATGATACAACTGCTACAGTTAGTGGTACTCTTGAAATGACTTTCCAGGTTGGTGAAAGGGCAGAAGATACTATTGAGGCAAACTTAGATGCTGTTAATGTTGCAGAGCTCTTTAATTCTGGGTCTACAACAGCAACAAGTTTGGGAGAAACAACTACGAATGGTGGTGCAATGGCCAATGGTGATGCTATACAAGTTACTGCTGCTGGAACAGCTGGAGCTGCAAGTCCCGGTGGTGAAATTCAAATTAAGAACACTGATAATACTGTTGCGAGTTCAGCTGACTTCCGAGCTTTCTTGGATGATGTTGATGACGCTATTACAACAATGTCAGAAAATGTTAATGAGATTGGTATTACCCAATCATCGCTGTCGGTACGTGAGCAGACACTTTCCGAATCAGTAAGTGCTAACGAGTCAGCGAAGTCTCGTATTATGGATACTGACTTTGCGAAGGCACAAAGTGAGTCTGTCAGGTTGCAAATTCTGCAACAGACCGCAACATCCGCACTGGCGCAGGCCAATAACGGACCACAATCCGTACTCGGATTTATCGGCGGCTAACACACCTGACTCCTACATTGGTTACAAATCCATACTGTCTTCGGGCAGTATGGATTTTTTATTTACCCGTACTTCTCACAAATATTTTGTTATTAATTCTTTATCACCAATGTAAGGTTACAACTTGCATGGATAACAGTGTTTTTTTGCTGCGAAATTTGCCCCTCAGTAGCGTTGATCTGCCGGCTGGCGGATGCTCAATGTACATAGGTACATTTGCCGCCAGTTTGTCTTTGCCTTGCTGAGTAATAAATTTCTTGGTAAGAATTTCGGTTAGATGTAGATGGAACGCGGATGACACAGATATAGCGAATAAACGTAGGTAGGATAGAACCCTGTACATCTTGCAAATCATTATTCAAAGTTCGAATTGTAATAGAGAAAACAAAGATTTCTCACTTCTCCCGAAAGTTTTCGGGATTCGTTCGAAATAACATCGGAAGGAGTTGTACTTTCTTGCTTTGCCTTATTTTTACCTCATGCCTAAGCTCCAGCTTCGGCATGAATCCTTAAAGCTTAATAAGCAGAAGAAATCCTTCCCAAGCTGGAACTTTGGAAGGAAATATATCGGCACAAGCAGACGCTTGCGTCATTATGTTGTTTTTGGGACACTCTGGACGTCATTCCGACTAAGTCCGCTGGGGTTAAGCGGACGCGCGGAGGAATCTGCAGAAGCTTGATTTGTGTATTTGCCTGGATAAATTTGTCGGCTTCTTATTTCCTAAAAACATTCCTCCTTCTCCCCGAAGTCTCGGGACAGGCAAGGAGGAACCCTTTGTCTCTCAAACTATTCAACAATCAATTTGAGAGGCTTTTAAAGTCCCTCTTAGAGCCGCGACCGACGGCGTGTAAGAGGGATTTAGAGAGATTGAATAAACCTTAAGTAACTAGATGTTAATTCTTAAAGTTCGACTTTGTTGATCGTCGGCGGAGAGATTTTTGTTTCGATTTCTTTCACTACTGCGTTATAAACTTATAGCTCAGCTTGACCATCCTTACTATCGCAGGTGAAGAGATTATTATTATAGTTTAATATTAGCGAAAAGGTTTTTAAATCTTAAAAAAGCCTTTTCTTGCCTTGGAAGGGAAAGGACAGGCTTACAGATTAGCAACCCTCGGATTGCAAAATTATTTGAGCACTTACATTTTTCTTTGTTCCTTAAATTCAGTTCATGAAAATTGAGTGAAAATCAGACTTAAATTTAAAAAGATATGAAGACGCTGAAAGTAGGCTTTATCGGGTCGGGATTTATAGCACATTTTATGGCGGAGTCGATGAAACAAGTGCGTAATTTGGAGTTGTCAGCTGTTTTAAAACGCAGCACTTCAGAAGAGCTGGCTCAATTTGTCCGAAAAAATAATCTTGGCGAAAGCAGAATTTGCAATACCATAGAAGAGGTGTGCCAGCATTGCGATGCCGTAGCAGTGTTGGCTCCGAATTATGTGCGGGTTGAAATCGTCGAGCAGATTGTCGATGCCGTAGAAAAAGGAACAGAGCTTACCGGCATTATATGCGAAAAGCCGCTGGGACGAACGGTTGCTGAGGCCCGGCGTTTGTTAGAGCTGGCCGATTCCGCCAACTTGTTGACGGCTTATTTCGAAAATCAGATTCATATGCGAGCCATTAATAAAGCATTGCTCCAGCTGGAGCCACAGCAGCAGGAGATGGGAAATTTTACCCTCGCACGCAGTACCGAAGAGCACGCAGGACCGCATAACGGCTGGTTCTGGGATCCCATAAAACAGGGTGGCGGCGTACTTTCGGATATGGGCTGCCACAGCATTGCGGTCGCCCGACATATTCTTACGCCTCTTGGCAAAGAGCCGGGATTTCTGAAGCCCATTTCGGTACAGGCCGATACCTGCCTGCTAAAATGGGGACAACCGAAATACAGGGAAGAGCTCAAAGAGCGCCACGGAGTTGATTACGGCGAAACACCGGCCGAGGATTTTTGCACCGGTATAGTGACCTTTAAAAATCCGGAGACCGAACAAATTGTTAAAGCGCAATTTACCGATTCCTGGATGTACGACAAGCAGGGTTTGCGGCTGACAATGGATGCCCTTGGGCCGGGCTATGCCATGGAGATAAATACGCTGCTTTCTCCACTCGAAATTTTTATTGGCGATGATGCCGCCGAGGCTGTGGCCGATGCCGAAACAGCGCTCGAAAAATCTACCTCATCCCGCGGACTGCTGACCGTTCAACCGAATGAAGCCGATCTTTACGGATATGTAAGTGAGCTTGAGGATATGAAAAATGCCTTTTTAAATGGCGAAGATGCGTTGTTGGATTGGGAATATGGATTTGAAACCACCTGGATTTGTCAGGCTGCCTATATGGCTGCCGAGCGCGGTGAGACGCTGGATCTTACGGATAAAACGATTAAGGAAAATCTTGAGAACTATAAATCATTAATAGCCCAGGGAGAAGGCGCCAAGGTGCTTTTCGATTGATAACGTTAAGTGGTTTACTAGCAGATTGCGGATAGTTTTACTTTGCCTTCGCTATTTCAACTCTACGGCTAACTTTTGCCATACTGCCAAAAATACCGATACCTCCGGTAATGTTACCATATCGTGTATTCTGAATTTCGCCGTTGGAGAGTGTCGTTCCTTCTGTAAAATCATCATTTGATCGCACATAGTCGTAGAGGTTGTTATCTATGGCATAAGCCGAGAGTTCGTTGGGGCCATAAAAAGCGATCAGAGACCAGGGAATTGTTAATACGATATCTTTCTGCTCATTTGTATTGAATTTCTTTTCATTATATACATCCGATGAATTAATAAAATAGCTGTTGATCCACATTTTATGCTCTTCTACAAGTTTCTGATATAGAGGTGTCAAATTATCCTCAGAATTAGCCAGCGACTGGGCAGTAAATAAATAATAGGACTGACGTCCCGGATATTGACTTGGTGTTGTTGAAAAGCTAATCGGCGGTTCTTCGCGGTAGACGTATTGCTTTGGAATCTCTTTGGTAACTTTAAACGCTTTGGGTACCGTAGTTTTGGCCTGAACAGTGTCTCCTCCCTCAAAAGTGATAACCAGCTCATATTTTTTCTGGGATTTTACCAGCTCGTTGTCAACAGGCTGATAGCTTCCCAGTTTTGCGTGTTCATACCGGTACCGTTCCGCGATGGATTCATCGTCGTTTAGTAACCTTATTTCAACGGTGGCATCTTCTACAGCCACTTTCTTTCTGTTGAAATCCTCTTCCAAAGGGATGGTCCGTGTTATCCTCACTTCGGGTAGAGTATCCGTGGCTATGAGATAGGATTCTACGGCGTAGTGCGATTCAAATTGATCGCCATCCATGTATAACTCGCATCCGGTAAGTCCGAGGAGACACAGACTTAAAACAGAAAGGGGAATTCGGTGTTTCATGGCATCAGAAATTTATTTTATAGGATATGCTGGGCAACATGGGGAGCAATTGCACTTCTTCTCGATGTTCGGGTGGTTTATCATTGAGATCAAAATTGTAGAACCAGGTATTGCGGTGCGAATACACGTTGATAGCTTGGAAATCCCATTCTGTGCTACCCGATCCAAAAAATGTTCCTTTTCGCGAAATACTCAGATCCAGTCGATGATAGGGAGGTAAACGTGCGCCGTTAACTTTCCCGGTGACGATTTCATGATTGCCTCGATCGCTAAGCGGCGATCGAAAAGAAAAGGTTCTGGCAATAGGTTTGGTATAAGGTTTACCGCTGGTATAGGTGAAGTTTGTTGCAACCGACCATTGCGAATTCAACTGGTATTGAACTGAGATATTGAGGGCATGAGTACGGTCAAAACGTGTGGGAAAGAAACTTGCCTCTCCATCTTTGGCAAGAGGCCTGTTGGTATCGGGAAAACGACGTCGTGCAACGCTGAAAGTATATCCCAAAAAACCGGTCAGTGGACCTATATGTCTTTCCAGTAAGAATTCCGCTCCGTAAGCATATCCTTCTCCAAACCGAAAGGTCTCCTGATAAGGCAGTCCCGAATGATCCGGAATAAAGGGATCGGGTTCAAACAGATCATACATAGTGCGATAATAAATTTCGGTATCGAGCCGGTATCCCTTGAAGGGAAGGGTTTTAATCCCCACTGCATACTGGTCGCCCGAGGAGGGAGGCACGCCTTCATCGGAGGAAAGCCAAACATCTAATCCGGAGAATGCCTCATGTGATACAAGCGTCATGTTCTGGTGATAGCGTCCGTAAGCCGCTTGCAGTCGTATATTTTTTGAGTGATGATATTCCAGGGATAATCTGGGTGCTGTCCTAAAATAACTGCCCGAGGCAAAATGGCTCAGCCTGATGCCGGGAGACAAAATAATGCGGTCGGTTATAGACCAGTTGTCCTGAATGTATACAGCTGCATTTGTAGTCTGATTGCGAGAATTGAAAGTTAGATCTCCTTCCTCTTTGTCCTCAAGTTTAATAATATTGTTCTCGATTTTGATACCGGATAAAATATCGTGTTGGTCATTCGGCTGATAGGTAGTGTTAACATTAAGCCCCAGATTGTAAACATCGTTTGATCGCTCATAGGGTGTTGTGGCAACATCAAACGTGGGGAAGGTATAATAACGCGAACCGGAAACGTTGGCTGATAAAAGAAAATTATTCGAAAAAGAGCGCTTCCAGGTGCTGCTGATAAGTTGGTTGCCGTAATTAAGGGTGATGTTGGCATCATCCGAAAAGGGAAAATCAAGGAGATCACTTCCTGTGTAAAATGACAGCGATAATTCGTTTTTGTAATCCGGGTTTAAATGTATTTTTCCGGTGGCATCCATGAAATAAAATTTTTCTGGGATATCATCATATGTTCTGTTGAGTACGTTTAGCAGTGGTTCTAAGGTGGATCGCCGTGCTGAAATAAACCACGATCCGCTATTGTTCGCCAGGGGTCCGTCAAGCGAGAGGTTGGTCGCCAGCATGCCGAGTGAAAGTTCACCGGCAAGTTCACTGTCATTGCCGCTTTTGTTTGTAATAGATAACACCGACCCCAGGCGTCCGCCATATTGTGCGGGATATGTACCTTTATAAAGGGTAATATCTCCCACTACACTCGGATTAAAAGTCGAATAGAATCCAAAAAAGTGAGAAGGATTATACAGTGTTGCCTGATCGTACAGGATAAGTGTTTGGTCAGGGCTACCACCGCGAATGTGCAGGCCGCTGGACAGTTCCGAACTCGATTTAATTCCCGGAAGCAGCTGGAGCGATCGAAGAAGATCATCCTCAAAAATCGAGGGGAGCGAACTCAAAAAAGAGGGTGTCACGTTTGCCTGCCCAATGTTTCGCTGCCCGGAAGATGTCCCCTGTTGTTTTACGATAAGCTCCTCAAGCCTGAATGTTGTCGGTTCTAATCTGATGTTGAGATTGGTCCTTTCCCCGGATTGTACTGATATCGTTTTTTCAAATTTTTTATAGCCGAGGAAGGATGAGAAAACTTTGTATTCACCGGTTGGGAGTCCCTTAAATGAAAAGTATCCGGTCGTATCTGCTGAGGTCCCGACATCTTCTGAAAGTATAACATGAGCTGTTGGCAAAGGTTCACCGGTTTCAGCATCGCTGATATATCCTTCGACGATGGATTTTTCTTGTCCATATACAGCGATGGGTATAGATATAAGGAGTAAAAATGCGGTCAGATATTTCACGACTGATAGTTATTTGTTCCACTTAGACTCTCTCTTCTTTTATCGGCATGATTGTATCTGACCTAAACGGAAAAAGTATTAATCCGCTAAAGCTTCGGATTAGGTGTTGTTCCCGGTAAAAGGGCAAGATGAAGCAATAGAAGATGCTAAATAAGTGGGGAGGGAACTATTTTCCTTGCAGAAATTATTTCTGCTAATCCAATGCTTAACGGAAACAACAGCTGATACTTACTTATCCAGCTCTTTATTAACGCAAGTGCTACTTTCTTTCTCAAATAGAAAAGTAATAAACCACAGAGTAGAATTTTTATGTAGATTAATGCCCCTAGTTATTTGTTAGATCGCCTCGTCTTTGGCCTATCGTCAAAATTCGGTCCGAAGCATCGGACCTTGCGATGACAGAAAGTTGTTAATGCTACAGAAAAAAAGAACCTGTCATTGCGAGCAGAGCTATTCCATGAATTTTTTGGAATAGCGAAGCGTGGCAATCTCCCAATGCTTCTTGTCTTTGATTTTTACTGGGGATCGCCGCGGTCAACCGGCAAAGCCGGACTCCCTCGCGATGACAGTTGTAGGGCGAGTGGATAAAAATGTGGCAATCTCCCTTATAGGAAATGCTTTTTTAGGGATACTATGGTCTGAAGCCACGGAATGACAAACTCATTCTTATGACTCACCCAGCTCTTTATTTACAGCAGGTGCTACTTCCGTTGCGAAAAGCTCGATGGAGCGTAGCAGTTTCTTATGAGGTATGCTGCCGACACTCATTTGTAGCAGAAAACGATCGTGTTCAAAAATTTCGTGCTGGAATAAGATCTTATCAATTACTTCCTGAGGACTGCCTACAACATTGGCACCGCGTAACGTTCGGGAGGCGTCAAATTTATCACGCGTCATTGGCGGCCATCCGCGCTCTTTGCCGATTTTATCCATTGTCTGTTTGAAAGCTGGAAAGGCGATGTCGGCAGCCTCTTGAGAATCATCCGCAATAAAACCATGTGAGTTTATGCTTAGCGCAGGTTTCGAATGCCCGGCTTCTTCGGCGCCGCGGTGATGCAGGTCGGCCAGTGGTTTGAATTGTTCTGGCTGTCCGCCGATGATGCCAAGTGCCATTGGGAGGCCCAGCTTACCTGCTCGGTAGGCTGATTTTTGGGTACCACCTACGGCTCTCCAAAGAGGAATTTGATCCTGATATGGTTGTGGATAAACGCCCCGATTATCGATATCCGCCCGGTGTTTTCCGCTCCACGTGATGATTTCATTTTCGCGCAGTTTTAACAGCAGATCCAGCTTTTCTTCAAACAGTTCATTATAGTCGCTGAGATTATATCCAAAAAGGGGAAATGATTCTGTAAAGGAACCTCGGCCGACCATAATTTCAGCACGTCCCTGCGAAAGCAGGTCTATTGTGGAGAACTGCTGATAAGTCCGTACCGGATCTTCTGATCCGAGAACCGTAACGGCGCTGGTCAGGCGAATTTGATCGGTTCGTGCTGCCGCAGCTGCTAAAATTGTAGATGGTGACGAGGACAGATATTCTTCCCGGTGATGCTCGCCGATGCCAAAAACATCAAGGCCGGCCTCATCGGCCAGCTCTATCTCTTCCATCAGATTTTGTAGGCGCTGCTCGGGAGACAGCTTTTCACCGGTTTGGTGGACGGGGGTATTTTCTACAAATGTATAGATGCCAAATTCCATAGGCGAAAGGTTTATACTAATATGGATATGATTAAGAATTTCTATGTAGCCTCTTTTTACAAGAGTGCCGATTTTAAAACCGCAGAGTAGCGCTGATGGTTTCGCAGAGAATTAATATACATCTCTGCGAAACTCTGCGACTATCTCAGTGTATCTCTGCGGTAAAAATACATCTGATGAACAACACTAGTTCCAAGGGAGCTCCGCTCCCGTAGTATGAATTTCATCCGATTAGGCTTCCCTTATTCAGACCACAGAATCCGCACAGATTTGAACTAATATTTACCTTGGTTTGAAGGCAACAAAAGTTCTAGAATGGTGGATGAAGTAGTGCAGGTCGGGAGTTCAACTCCCTCCCAACAATGTCGAAAATGTTGAAGCATCCTCCGCGTGACTCCGCGATCATCTCTGTGTAACTCTGTGGTAAAAATTCGCCAAACTAGTTCCAAGGGAGCTCTGCTCCCGAAGCATGGATTCTGGGGTTATCCGCTTGTAACTACTAAACTTCCTCCGGATTACCGGTCTCTATCGGATTGCCAGGGTCGTTGCACCATTCATACCACCCGCCGTCGTAGACAGAAATGTTCGGCCAATTCATCAGCCATGCATTCATAAAAGCTTCGCTGCCGCGCCATCCGGTGCCGCAATAAAAAGCGATATTCTTGTCGGGCGTAATGCCACCCTCTTTCCAGGTTAGGGCAACTTCTTGAAATTCACGCATCGTATGATCGAAATTGCGATAGTTTTCCATGTGATAGGCATCGCTGCCACAGTTGCCAAAAACAGCCCCGGGAATGCGTCCTTTTTGCTCTATATAATGATAGCCGCTCCGGTTGCCGATAAACTCTTCCCAGCTGCGAATGCTGACAAGTTCACCGTCATCAGACCTGAGTAGCTGCTTGGCTTCGGGCGTATCAATCATATATTCTGGATGGACGGGAATAGTAATTCCAAAATCATCAATCGGGTTGGGTTTCACCGATTCTGTTGACAGCTCATAACCGGCCGTCTCCCAGCTGGTGATCCCGCCGTTTAAAATCCTGATATCCTCAACACCTGCATAAAGCATAATTGCTGCACAGCGCAGGGCGCCCAGGTGTCCCGCACTTTTGCCGGGGAATCTTTCTTCGTCATATGTGGGCGATGAAAAACGTCCATATATAACGACTGTAGTATCGTGACGAATGCCGTGGTTTTCCAAAGTCTTTTTCAATTCTTCAGGTGTCCGCCGGTTCCAGGTTTCGGTCGATTCCAGGCTGTTTGTATCCAGCGCAATAGCCCCCGGAATGTGGCCTTTGTGGTAATCTTCAATATGATCGTAGTGAGAATGGCAAATGACAAAATCATCATTATCATAATGAGGGGGCTTTTCACCGTTAATCAGCTGCCTAATCCATTCGGGATAAACTAGGTGTTTGAATCTGGATAATTGCTCCAGCGGGAGATCGGGATCCGATGCCCACCCATCCGAAAAATCATTATAGACTTGCAGGTTTTCGTAGCCCAGCTTAATCAGTTGTTCAGCCATATTATGGCTATTATCATTGTAACCGTAGACAACAACAGGCTTATCTGTTGGGATATTCTTTTCTTCCAGCACCTCAACCCAATCCATATAATCGGTCCACTGCAGGGGAATGTTTTTGGCACCGGGAATATGTCCGCCGCGGTGTTCACCATTAAGGGGCCAGCCGTTGTAAGCTGCAATAGGACGACTGTCAATAACAATGGATTCAGGATCTTTTAAATAGTTGAGTAGCTGATTTGTAGTAATCTCTTTGATTTGTTTAAGCATGTATTAGTATTTAAAATTAGGACTCAAGTTAGGCGCCGGAGCTTTTAATATTAAATAGTCTCAATAGTATTTATCATTTTATGTGCTAAAGTGAATGAGATTGATAAAAAATTAACGAAAAAGTAGTAAATAATGATAGAAGATATCAGGCAGTGGATAGAAAATATTGCGATTACGGGTTCGGCATCCAATCTTTTGGTAAGTACGGCCATTCTTATTTTAGCGGTTGTTATTCTGCGTACGCTGATAACAAGATACATTCGCCGGAACGTTTCTTCTATGGATCTGCGAAGGCGCTGGATGGTGCAGTCGCGCAATGGATTAATTCTGCTGCTCTTGTTGGGACTGCTAACAATATGGGGAGAAGAACTGCGTACACTGGCGCTTTCTATTGTTGCTATTGCCGTGGCGTTTGTAGTGGCGACCAAGGAGCTTATTCTCTGTGTTACCGGGTCGATTCTGAAAAGCGGAGCCAGCTCGTTTACTCTGGGTGATCGTATCCAGATCAAGGATTTTCGCGGTGATGTGATCGACCAGAATCTGCTGGCAACAACCATTCTTGAGGTGGGGCCGGGAAAGATCACGCATCAGCGAACCGGTCGTATGACCGTTATTCCTAATGCACTGTTTGTATCAGAGCCGGTAATCAACGAAAGTTATACACACGATTATATTTTGCATGTGTTTACGGTGCCTTTTAAAAGAGAAGACGATTGGCAAAAAGCGCAGGAAGCCCTGTTGGAATCTGCCAATAAGTATTGCCAGCCGTATCTCAAGGAAGTGCGAAAGCATATGGAGCGGATAAGTTATGAGCGCGGTTTGGATATGCCTTCTGTTGAACCGCGGGTGACAATCCAGGTGCCTGCGGCCGGAGAAGTTCATCTGGTTGTTCGAATTCCGGTAAAGTCAGACCAGCGCAGTTATATTGAGCAGTCTATATTATCAGATGTATTTACTCAAAATAATTTTACCTCGGCGGATAATGGTAATCCGTCTTCAAATTCCGATAACATACAAAATCATTAGAGATGATGATTTCTGTTTTTGCGCCACTGTTTAATGCTGGTTGAGAGAAGAGAGATAACAGTAATCGGAATCACAAAATAAAGCATCACAAGGTTGAATTCTGCCAATGCATCGTGTTCGGTGGCCGATAATATGAGATAGGCCGTGTATGCGATATAATAGCTGAAAAGCAATCCGCCTTCCCACCGGCTGATGGAAAGGCCCGTAAAGAAGATTGGCAGTGCTGCCAGAGCGACGGCGATCATGATCGGGATATCAAAATGAAATAGTGCCTGCGATACTTCGATTCCTGCCGGACTGATAATGCTTGAAAATCCGAGGACAGCCAAAATATTAAGGATATTGCTTCCAACTACATTGCCCACGGCGATATCACGCTCGCCGCGAATAGCTGCTATAATCGAGGTTACCACCTCGGGTAATGACGTTCCGGCCGCTATAACAGTAAGGCTGATGATCAGTTCGCTGATGCCGAGGGATTGAGCCAGGGTTACCGCTCCGTTGACAAGCCAGCGAGAACCGAAGACAAGTAGAGCTAATCCCAGAACAACAAAGATAGAGTTTAGCAACCAACTGGTTGATTCTTTGTGGGACTTTCCGGGTTCTACTATCTCGGAATCGGTGTGGCTCTGAAAGAATAGAATCGTGAGATAGCCAATGAGCGTGAGAAACAGGAAGAAACCTTCGAGACGGCCGATATGCTGATTAATGGCAAAAAGGAAAACAGTCACTGAAAGACCAATCATCAAAGGTACGTCGAGGCGAATCAGTTGCTGCGATACGCGAAGCGGAATTATTAAAGCCGAGATGCCCAGAATAAATAGAATATTAAAAACATTACTGCCAACGATATTTCCCAGTGCAATGGCCGGCTGTCCCGAGAGTGAGGACTTGATACTCACTGCCAGTTCGGGCGAGCTTGTTCCTAAAGCAACGACCGTGAGTCCGATAATCAGGGGCGAAATTCCTAATCCGGCGGCAATACGAGAAGCACCGCGTACAAGAAGTTCAGCACCTATAATAAGAAAAGCCAGCCCGGCAAGAAGTAAAAGCATGTTTCTATACGTTGATAAGAGTCAGAATCCAGTTCTAAAATGATGTATTTAATTAGCTATATAAAATATGGTAGGTTCTCGAGAAATAAATTTATTTCATTAATCCCATTTGCATCATACTAATTAATAATAGTAAAGCTAATATCAAGATTATCACAATACGTAACTTTTCTATTCTATGAATACTGCTGCGAGCGGTAATTATCTTGCAAGATGTGCAATGGTAAAGATATCTGGAAAGGTTCTAAACCATTGATGCTTAACAATCCACACTGGGATTTGCCAATGCTTACAAAGTTGAAGTGACTGGGAATCTTGTAACTTTGCCTGGAGGATTAGCTGAAATTGATCCTATAGAAAGGGAAGAGCTATCAGGAATAAAACCTGACCCGGACAAGGAAGTCACAATTCTACATTTCGATGGTTTTGTAATTCCCTGAGGGTTGGAGAGGAATATATAAAAAAAGCCCCGCACTTTTTGATGCGGGGCATTTTAATAATGTGGGGGCGATGGTTTTCCTTCGCCGACATTACTCGGTTCAGGTACAAGAGGTTTATTCTCAGCCTCAATTTATAAAAATTCAGGCACCCTCAACCTTCGCCCCCTAATTTCACAATATCAATGTTTTCTCATTTCTTCTACTCTAATTATAAGGGACCAGTAGTTGACTCAAAACAGCAAAAATCCTGAAAAATTTGTAGAAAATATTCTACAGGCAGTAACGTGTTAAGATTATAAACAGACGTCATACCACCTCGCAGAATGCCCTCCCAATGAAATGTTGTTCCAAGGGTGGTGCGAAGTTTCACAGACTCATTTCTGGTTCCGTACCTCTTGTGCTGAACGTTATACGGATTTTCCATGGAAGGTTAGCGCAATCTTAATGGTGATTTGGTGGAAGCATTTAGCCGATTTCAAAGTCCGAGAAGAATTTCTTTTGAGCGGAATTAAATGTCAATAAACCCAGCCCCGGGATAGTAGCGAGGCTGGATTCATATTTTAAACAGGTAATTAAGCACTGATAAACGAATCTTCCAGATTTCCATGTCTGTCAAAATGAAGAACTACGGTTTCACTTCCATTTTGAAGAATAAGTTGATAGTTCGTTTTCTTGGGATTAAAGTTCAGGACTGTCTTTTCGTTGCCGATTATTGTCCATCCGGCGTATTTACTTGAAGCAAGGTATTCGCTTATCTCTGTGGGGAAACGGCCGTTGATTTGTACAAGTCTGCTGGTAACCAAGGAGCCGTTTTTATCATATTCTGCATATACACGTTCATTCTTTGACTGACCTTCCAGAGTGTATCTGCTGGCATTAAGTTCTTTGCCAAACTTGACGTTCAATTCTTTTTGCCCTCTCAGACAGTTAATATCTCTAAAACAAATATAATTACTCTCGTTTATCATAAACGGAGTTGACTTTTCGATATTTGGAGTTGTTTTTTCTTTATTCGCATGACCTTCGCCCTGGGCATACGTAAGGCTTGTAATAGCAAAGATCACCATCAATGCAATCAGTCTTTTCGAGAGATTATAGGTTTTCATAGGATTTTCCTCTTAGTGTTTTGTATTTGATGTGGGGAACCACAGTCCAGAGTTATTTACTCTCTGTCTGTAATACTGAGGAGACTTTAAAAAAGTTACAGGAGAAATTTCTGAATCATCATTTTTTTAAGTCTCTGCCTGTTAATGTTTGGTGGCGACCTCTTCTAGGTAATCAATATTCGTGGCTTTTCATCCATTAGCGGTAATAACAGCCCGCTGTTTATTGTTGACGGCGTCCGTTTCGACGGTGGAAACAATGAGACGGGCGATGAGGTTTGAGGTCGCGGTTACCCAGGATTTTATAGAATATCCTGATGTTCCATCAGAAGAGATATTTGCCAGAATACAGCATGATAAAAGCAATCATATCAGAACTTTACCCAGAAAGGATAGTTACAGGATTTGGCTTTTATCATCTGTTTTCGCAAAAGGTATTCTTCGTTGATCGTTTCATCCAGCGGAATCGGAAGATCCGGATCCCCCGTAATGGAGTCGCAGCCGGCGGCTACAATAAATAGCAGTTCAATCAACAGGCCGCTCCGAATTATCGGGGCGGCTTTTTTATTTGACTAAAGATTTTAGAGCAGGAGTTGAAACTGCGGAATCATTAATGATTGATGATTCCTTTCAGTATATAAAAGCCTGGCCCACAGTTCTCTTTTATTTAATAGGGGTTTCATATTTAGGAGGGATGTTTCCGTCTTTTGCCCGTTATCACTGTCAGCGACTTCTCCGACAAACGAATACTCGAGAAGGTCTATTTTAGATCGAGTTCTGTACGCTTACTCAGTTCCTCTTTGATGAATTTTGAGGCTTTATAGTACTGTGATTTTACAGTATTCACCGATATATCAAGTTTCTCTGCTATCTGTTTATTAGATGTTCCTTCATTCATTTTCAATTTAAAAATCTTTCGTTTTCCATCAGGCAACATTTTGAGGCAGCAAGGGCCGAGTTATAGAAATGCAAATATTTTGTCTCACCGTCCTTGGCAGTAACTCCAAATTGCATTTCATTGCTTTTTTCAGTCCCGGAAAGCAATGCATCAATCTTATCGAGCATCCATTGATTCAGCACGATGCGACAGCAGAGGCTTTTCCCGAGCTGCAGGATGCTGATTACCGGTTTGAAGCATTTTGGTATTCCAATACATCTGATAGTAGCACTTTTATAGAAACATCCCTTAAAACAACCTTTAAATCTGGAGAAGGTCTTGTTGGAAAGGTGCATGCTGAAGACAGCCCTTATTGGGTCAAAGAACTTCAAAAATTTCCTGGCTATAAAAGAAAAGAATCTGTAGCAGGAGTATATAAATCCTGTATGAGCATCCCTGTCAAAGGAGAACCATCGGCTGTTATCGAGTTTTATCATGAGTATTCAATAGAAAGAGAACAGCAGACTTTAAACCAATTATCTATTGTTGCCAAACAGCTGGGGCATCTTTTAGAGCGCAGGAAGTCTCAACAGGAAATAGCCGAGCGAGAACGTAAGTTTCGTTACCTGGCCGAAAATGCTACCGATAAAGTAGCTATTTTTGATGAAGAGGCTAACTGCATTTATGCCTCTCCTTCTACGGAGTCGCTTTTAGGTTATACGCCTGAGGAATATATGGAAAAAGATATCATTGGCTTGGTCCATCCTGATGATCGCCCGGATATTAGAAAAAACCTTTCAGAATTAATAGAAGGGAATGGCAAAAAGCGTATTACCTACCGGCTGCAGCACAAGGACGGTCATTACATTTGGATGGAAAACAGCATGAAACCCATTTATGATGAAGATGGGAGCCTGTTGGAAATACGTTCGGCCGCTAGAGATGTTTCTGACCGCATTGCGTATGAACAACAACTGGAAAAAGAAAAAGAATTTACCGCAAAAGCCTTAAAC
Organism: Fodinibius sp. GM108; assembly: GCF_058386985.1. Classification (NCBI taxonomy): domain Bacteria; kingdom Pseudomonadati; phylum Balneolota; class Balneolia; order Balneolales; family Balneolaceae; genus Fodinibius; species Fodinibius sp. GM108. The sequence goes on along the minus strand of NZ_JBYEIR010000013.1, from coordinate 41,169 downwards.
AGCCTGCCTGGATTGTTTTATGTACTGGATGAAGCCGGCAACTACGTGCGGCTAAATAAAGGATTTGAAGAAGAGCTGGGCTATTCCAAAGAGGAAGTAAAACAGATGAATCCGCTGGATTTTTATTATGAGAAAGACCACCAGCGTGTTTCAGAAGCGATAGAACAAGCATTTACGGAAGGCACGGCCAATACTGTTGCGAAGGTTAAGAAAAAAAAGGGAGGTGACGCGTGGTATTATTTAACGGGGTCCCATTTTCAGCAAGACGGTGAAAACTATATCCTCGGTGCAGGGATCAATATCTCTCAACGCATACAAGCAGAGCAACAACTTGAATATCAAAGTTCATTACTTTCAAACCTCTTCCAAAATGCCCCAGTAGGTATTGCGATGATAGATGATGAGAATAACGTTCTTGATGTTAACAGAAGCTTTGAAGATATATTTGGTTATTCTGCAGAACAGGCAAAAGGAAAGAATATTGACGACTTAATTACGCCAGAAGAGTACAAAGTTGAGCAAGAAGATCTTTTTCGTGAACAACAAAAAGGTGGCCAAGACTCCTTCCAATATGAATCTGTCCGAATCAACAGTGAAGGTGCGGAAGTGCCAGTTTTAATTGGCTTGGTCCCTATAGTGGTTAGCGATACCTCTACGATTAGTTACCTCATTTATGTAGACATTACCGAAAGGAAATCGTATCTGGAAAAAGTAAAACAATCGCTTAAAGAAAAGCGGATCCTATTACAAGAGATTCACCACCGCGTTAAAAATAACTTGGCAATCGTATCCAGCTTTCTGCAACTACAGAAATTTAATACCGATGACGAGCAACTGCAGAAAATATTGTCGGATAGCGAGATGCGAATACAAACGATGGCCCTGATCCATGAGCAGCTCTATGATACTGAATCTCTATCCGAAATTAATTTTGAGAAATACATTCGCAGCCTCATAGACTCTGTCAAAAATATCCATGATCATGAAGAGCGGATAACCTTCAATCTTAGTTGCGATGAAGTCGCTTTAAATATAAATCAGGCGGTACCTTGCGCAATGATTGTCAACGAACTCATCAGCAATTCTTTTGAACATGCTTTCAAAGAGTCAGAAAAAGGAGAAATTGGGATAAGGATAACTGACGATAATGATACGATTAAAGTACTTATCCAAGACAATGGGTGTGGGTTACCTTCCGAATTTAATCCTGACAACACGTCAACATTAGGCTACACCATCATCAATACGTTGGTACAACAACTCGAGGCAGATATGGATATTGAAAGCAACCAAGGGACAACGGTTACTATTGCTTTTGACAAAGCAGAGATAAAAGGTTCAAGTAGTGCTTTCGTTTAAGAAATATAACTTTATAGAAGAAAATTATACATCTTCAAATTCTTCAATAATATCATTGGCCTCAATCATATTACCGCAGCCTATTAATTTCTCTATTATGATAACATGCATACATATAACATAAATGCATAGTATTTTATCTGTATTAGCTATCGGGATTATTATTTATCAGATAAGTCGTCTGAAGCTCGGTAAAGCAACTCCTCAGAATTATTCCTCACATTATTTACCGCCTTGCTAACCCGGTAATAATAGTCTATCCCACCATCCGGAAAAGACTTCAGCAGCTCCTTTGAACTATTGTATTGTTTTTATCAGGATCCAGCCACTCATTCCATTCTGCTTTTAACAGCATCGCTGGCATTCGGTCATGCAGATCGCTCATCTTATCATTAGCATCTGTTGTGACAATAGTGAAGGAGGGTATCTTTTCTCCTTCAGGCGATGCCCACACATTGTAGAGTCCTGCAAAGGTGAACATAGGTTCGTGGGTGGGATGAATATAGAAAGGCGTCTTATTGCCTTTTTCTCCTTTCCATTCGTAGAATCAACTAGCCGGTAATAGGCAGCGGTATCGCTCGAAAGATTTTTTGTACGACTTCTTGCTGTCGACTGATTCAGCCCGGCATTGATCATGCTGTAGCTAAACTTTTTCTCCTTTGCCCAGAACGGCAGGCCCCGTATATTGGGGATTGGCTTTAGGATCAGAACGGATGCTAACCTAATAGTAGAGGGTTGTTTTAAAATAGAAATTCGATAACTCTTTGTGAGCTAGTGGCTTATAAGAAGCGATCCAAACGAGAATCGAACTCGCGACCTCCTGCATAATAGATCCAGACAGTGCAATTGATATCCTTGTCCCCGAAATGGTTCAAGCCTAAAAATAATAGCCAATAAAAAAGCCTTTAAATAGCTGTAACTTATTGCTATTCAAAGGCTTAGTATAAAGTACGCCTGAGAGGATTCGAACCCCTAACCTCCTGATCCGTAATCAATGAGAATTAAGTGTCTGGAGGCATTAGGAGGAGATTATGGCAACTCATGTACCCTCGTATGTACCCCCGGATGGGATCGCTGGGAAAAGTTTTCATTTTCTATAGTTGCTTTTATCAATATTCTCATAACAGTTATTGGGGTGGTATTTTTTGTCTCAGTAAACCAAAGGTATCACTATCCCCCGTCGCTTAGCCCAAGAAGCCATAAAGAGTACTGTTATGCATGGAGAGGCCTCAAATATTTAAAATTGCTTTTATAGATGCTGTAAACAGTTTCTTTACACTTCAAGATGATGGAAAAGGAGTCGATACGGCAAATGGAGATAACGAAATGGGAATATAGATAATGAGCATCGAGCAAAAAAAAAGTGGAATATCAAAGGTTAAAGATGCTAAAGGATATAAATATTCCGCCTGCTTAACTTGTAGTCTGTCTTTTGAAAGCTCTTACAGGTATTTGATCATTTTGCAGGAGAACGAGAGTGTAAATTTAAGCCTGTCTAACTATTCGTGTTCTACAAGTGCTATTTATTCTTCAAACTCCTCTTTATACTCTTTTATACTCTTCTGGATTGCTTCGCTCAAATCTTCCATATGGTCAGGGCTTACAATGACCCGAGAAACTAAATGAGCTTCATTTTCGATATTTAGCACAAAACCCAAAATAAATTCATTTTCAGTAAACGTAATTCGTGCCAGGTTTGAATATACACCTCGGGCAACTTCCTCTTCGGCTGATACTTCAAGTTCCGTTATCTCTTCTGGATTTCTATCTTTGTTATTAGCCATTGGTTACAGATTTTTTAAACTTTCTAAGTAAAAAATAAGGCCTTAAATTTAAAGAAATTAATCAATTTCCAAACTGGCAGGTTGCCATATAAGATGATCATTCTCATTTGCTTCTAGAATATCATACCTATGAGTTGGAAGATGAAAATTCGTCAAAAATTCAAATTTGCGGCGACATCTCTACTCATATTATTTGGGAACTCTGAAACTCATGCACAGCATAGTGCTCAAGCTGTAATGACCATCACAGTCAAGGTTATTTCAGCGCCTGTATTTGTTAGTAATATAGTTACGGATATTACCGATCAGCTACAGGAAACAACAGAGACTTTATCTCTAGGAGACTATAGCCTGAAATTTCCACAGGATTCACAGTATTTAATCCATATTGATCCTGTGATTAAAATGGAAAACAAAACTGATTCTTGGGATATTAATACCAAAGTTCAGGAGGATACTGATAGTGATGGGAGATTAACGTTAAGTTTAACTGGAAAATCGACAATTACTTCTGTACCGGATGGGCAAAACAAAGGTCAATTGACCACCCGAGTAGAGTACTATTAACTTCCGCTTATTACTCTTTTCTGATAGTTGTTAGAACAATCCACTCCAGTTCTGTCCTAGTGTAAAAGCTTATGAAACATTAATGTGTTTCACCTATTTTAAAAACGTTGAAGATAATTTATTCTACCCATTTCTTTATTCATAATAGAAATTCCATACAGAATACTACATATGGATTCGCTAAAAATTGTATCGTAACACAGCATATGTTAAGGGAAGGGCTAAAGTCTATTCAAAAGAAAGAAACAGGTTTACAGTCAAATTCGCTGTTCCTTCTATCTAGGCCTTTCCTTAATTAGTATATGATGATATGGTTATAATTCTGCCAATACTATCCTTTTTAATCCTCTTTCATTGTAACATGAATTTATATTATTAGTTGTTTCTGGAAGCCAACATAAATGAGCTACTGAATTTCATTGGTTAATAAGGACTGAGCGTCGTATAGCAGTTCGTTGTACCTTTTAGGTGATTCAATCGCCGGCTGTATGCTTTCGCAAAGTGGCTAAAGTTTCTACGATTAAGTACGAAAGATGAACTTACTTACCGTAAGATTGATTGGGTTTTTGAAATATTCGCCATATATCAAAACTCGCTAAAATCATCATCCTCTTCGAAAGGTATTAACTCCTCTCCCTCATTGCCCCCATTCATTTTTTGAGCTTGTAGATACTGCTCATTCTTTGAGCTATTCTGACCGAATGTACTACTATTCTCAGTATGACCATTTGTTTCTTTCTTCTTCCAAGAGCTTGTAACAGCGGCCGTTTTTTCCAACTTATTATCTATACCACCTACTAATTCCGACAATTGACTTACTATATTATTTAGCTCTTTAGATTGAGAAGAAAGCTCCTCTGCTGAACTAGCAGTTTCTTCGGAAGCCGAAGCATTTCCCTGAACAGTGTCATCCATTTCGGTCATCGCTGCATTTATCTGCTGTACTCCTGCGGATTGCTCTTTAGCAGCTGCAGCAATCTCTACGACAAGAGTACTTACATTATCGATGCTCTCTTTGATTTCCAATAGGTTTTCAGAAACTTCATTAGCAACCTCGGTACCCCGCTTAGAACTTTCCTGTGAATTTTCAATTAATTCTGAAGTATTTTGAGCTGCTTTCGCACTGCGCTGAGCCAAATTGCGAACTTCTTCGGCAACTACGGCAAATCCTTTTCCTGCCTCACCAGCCCGTGCCGCCTCAACGGCAGCATTTAATGCTAGCAAGTTGGTCTGAAATGCTATATCATCAATTGTGTCAATTATTTTGGAAGTTTCATCAGAAGATTCTCTGATATCTTTCATTGCTTCTTTCATTCGATTCATAGCCTCTACTCCCTTTTCTACTTTGGGTTTAGCTTCTTCCATGGCCATTTCTGCTTCATCTGAATTTTTATCAGTCTGTGTTAACTGAGATGAAATTTCCTCAATTGAAGAAGTCGTCTCTTCAAGACTGGCGGCTTGTTCACTGGAACTTTCGGCCAACTGCTGACTTGCAACCGAAAGCTGACTTGCTGAAGCTCCTACTTGTTGTGCACCACCGTTAAGACGTACGATCATACCCTTTAATACCTGGTTGATAGATCTTTTAACAAAAAACCCATATCCCAGTGCTCCTAATATAGCCACCAATGAACTAATAATAATCACCCATAAATATTGGCTCGTAGTTGCCATTGTCATTTCCGACTGCTCCCTGGTATTTTCTCTGGCAGTATTTGATAAAACTTCTACACTATCCTTTATGCTTTGATAAGCTTCATCAGAATTTGCAGAAGCCTCTAATAAATTATCGTTTGCTTCTCGCATGGTATTAACAGCGTTAATGTTCTGATCCAAAACTGATATAGCATCATCAAAATAAGACCTTCTGCTAGTTCCAGCTCCCATAGTATCACGCATTGAAATTATCTCCTGACGTACTTCTGCATAAACATCGGATATTTCCTTCCATTGATTCTGATCGTTATCTTCAACTGCTTTCAAAATGCGTTTTGAATTTTGGACAAGTTCTACTTGAAGTTTTGAAACAGATACTAGTTCTACTGCATTAGGATTTTCCAAGTAATCATTTAGGAAATCGATCAGTTCTTCAGAAACTTTTTCAACTTTATTTCTTTCTTCCTGGAGATTTTCAGAAGCCTGATAATAATTCTCAAGGCTAAGTTTATAATTAGAAAGGCTTTTTTTAACTCCTCCTAACTTATTTTCTAATACTGTCAGATCATATCTATTCGAAAGCAACTGTAGATCTTCAACTTGTTTATTAACCTGCTCAAATTTTGATACAGACTGTTTAAAAAGTGAATTATCCTTGTTTTTAGTGTATCGCAAGAATTCGTTATCTACAGTTCTTACCACCTGATCCAAAGTGTTTGCTCCGTTCCATTGAGGAACAAACTTGTCATTACTCTCTTTGGCAAAACCATCAATTACGTTGAAAGAATATATTGCTATTCCTCCCAACATCAGAATAACTATGGTGACAGTGACTGTCAAAGACATAATTCTACTCTGAATAGTCCAATCCTGGTTATCTACTTTTGATCTTGTTCTGTTTAAAAACTTATTTAATAAATTCATCGCTTTACCTACTAGATGTTTTTATTAGCATTAATAATTTAACTTGCTTTCTCTCCATCAAATGTATCATGTGAGGGTACTTTGTTAGGTATATTGTAATGCAATTCATTTACATCAATAATCAACTTAACAGAGTCCCCCGATTTGCCTATACCAGATAAGTATTTGCTCTGTTTATCAATTCCTACATCGGGTACGTCCTCTACCTTTGTTGCCTCAATATCTACGACGTTAGAAACCTTGTCGACCACCACTCCCATCATTATGTTTTTGTACTGTAAGACTATGATGCATGTCTCGTCTGTATCTTCAATTTCATTAATTTCAAGACGGGAACGAAGATTCATCACTGGAACAATTTCCCCCCGCAAATTCAAAATGCCTCTTATATAAGAAGGCATATTTGGGACCGGAGTAACAGGCAAAAGACCTATAATTTCACGTATCTTTATAATCTCTAACGCATATTCTTCTTCACCCAAAAAGAAGGTTAGATATTTCCTCTCATTCCTTTCTGAACCCGTTTTTTGTTCAGCCTGTTTAACTGCTGTATTACTCATAATTATCAATTGTAAATGGGCCTTCTATTCCGTTAGGTTGCGTTTGTAATAATGTTTTCAAAGCCTAAATACTCTGAGTTCTTCTTGACTCACAGTTTTTATCGGGGTAAAGGCCATAAACTTAAATTATTTAGGTTAATTTGATTATTAAATATACTTTTAAATGTAATAAGACATTTATTATTAAATATCAGTGTTATTTGAACAGCATTATATTAAGTGAGCCTTTACTATTCCCAACCTATCCAAAATGCAAGCTGCACAAACTTATATGGGAGGAATGTGCTTTTAACTAGGGGAGAGGCATTAGCAGTTTCAGCTTAAATGATACTATAAGAGGTGCACCGTATATGTACAGAGCTAATAAGTTTTGCCACTAATAAAAGGAGCTGATGTAACTGTCTATTTTAGATTGTACAGTTTACAAAAAGTCGACAGGCTTAACATTTTCCATTTGAGGATGCAGTTCAACGAATTCACGTAAAAAATAGGAATGGCCTGATCCATATATTACTAAAATTCGATCAGCCGAACCGACAATAGAAACAAGGTTTGCAAAAATGCGAAGATTTCGTTCATAAGAAGAGGTAATAGGCTTTAAGCCTATATAAGAGGAACCTGCTCCCAGTTCTAATCTTTTCATTCGTACATCCTTCAAATGATTCTGATAGTCATCACTGTTCAGCCACTTTAAATACTCACCAACAGTTGTCCGACGCATTAAACTATCTTGGTAACTACTTAAGCTTTTTTTCCAGTCCTCATAATAATGAATGAAATCCGGCCTATTTTCTTTTGCCCATGACATAACTTCATGGTAGGGCCAGGATTGTTTGTAATCAATAGTATAAATGGAATCGTGATTTAGTAAATTTGCTAGTCGGAAACCTAGTTGCTGACGTTCATTATTATTTAAGGTATGTGCTCCAGAGCGGTATTTTTTGTACAAACTATCATATTTGGCAGAATCTTCATACAAAGCTTCCAATGCGATTTTATCAGGTTTATAGTTATAAAGAGAATCAACTACTGACTCTATTTCTTCCTGTACATTGGGCGACATTACATTTTTATATTCAGGGGCTTGAGTAAAGTGGTATGTTCCCAATATCATTACTTGCGTTTTATTAGAGCTCATACGAGTGGATTGTGATATACTATCCCTTATCCCTACGATAAAAATTAAAGCTAACAAAAATGTTGTGGTAAGCCGCATGACAATGAAATGTTGTTAAGTCTTACTATTAAGTTTTATAAACAAAAATACGGAGAGCATTTTTTATTGTTACGTTTGATTTTATTACATATCAAGCTGCCAATCATCATTCTAACGATATCAGACCGATCGGTTAATCTTGAAAACACTAACGAAAACAACTTCATTAGACTATTTTGGAGTTTTAGCTCACCAAAAAATATCTGATGTTATATAAGCACATCATGAAGATGATCAATACAAGATTTCACATAAAAAAAGCAAGCATAAACAGGGCTGGACTATAAATTCCTGTTAGTCTTTTAACTCTTCGTTCGCATTCCTAACAAATCAACTTTTTTTTCGTACGCGGCTTATCTAGAGTCAGGATAGGGCGAATAATCTTAATCAACATTTTAGGAAACAAAATAAGATCTAATGAAATATTTAAAACCATCCTTAGTAATTTTCGGAATTATACTTCTTTTTTCTTGTAGTGAAGATAAAACAGGAAACTCACCAAATAATGAAAAACAGCTTCAGCAAGCCAATAATAAAGTTGAAGTCTTGAATTTTGGCACTTTTCATATGGGCTTCACAAATGATGCTAATAAAACAGAATTTGACGAAGAGGATAAAGAGAACCAAGAAAAAGTTCATGCAGTTGCAAAAAAACTATCTGACTTTGAACCTACTGTGATTTTAGTGGAGTTGGAACCTCACCGCAATGTAGAACTTCAGGAGGAATACAATTCCTATGTCAACAATCCTGACATGATTTTTGAAAACCCCTCCGAAATAGAACTTTTAGCGTATGAGCTAGGAAGATTAAGTAGTACAGAAAGAATTTACGGTATTGATCACAAAATGAGATATAACTATAGAATCGGACAAGAGATCAGTAACCAAATAGATCCTGAATGGCACGATAGATATTATCAAGATCCTCTAAAATTTTATCCCCCTGTAGATATTGAACGAGATAGTTTAAGCTTATTGGGAAAACTTGAATTGATGAACAATGACAGATATTTGGATTTTCTTATAGCTGTAAATGCAGATATGCTAACCCATGCTGGGACCGAAAATGGATATGAGGGAGCAGATGAGGCCGCCAAATACTATCAAAGAAATCTGAGGATGTATTCGAATTTAAATCGTATTGAATTAGATGAAGATGACAGGGTATTTATCTTGATGGGAGCAAGTCATACGGCATTTTTTAGAGATTTTATGAGTAGAGATCCAAAATACAAGATGGTAGATACATTCGATTATCTGAGGTGAGGTAGAGTTAGTAGGCAATTCCATTTAATAGTTCAAAACTACCCATTTGGTTATCCTAAGTGGGGAACAACTGAAGTATGAAGTTAACAGTACATAAGCTTGAGATGAATTTTAAGGCATATTAAAAAATTTTGTAAGGATTTACCTTCGAAACGGTCTTACAAATAGCCGTTGAAGAGAGAACTTGTAGATTTTGTGGTGAAGTTATTGATAGTAACTTCACTTCTTTTATAATACATGCTGCTTTTTTTACTCTACTTGTATTGCCAATTCAGGGGGTGTTGAGCTGTGGGTGTGTCTAAGGAGAGGTACTGGTAAGGGAAAGTACGTATTTTTCAGTAAGTGGAGGTAGGTAATTTGTAGTAAATGTAAATTTTTCTGTAAGGATTGCTTTTCTTGACGGTCTTACTATGGTGAGCATTAAAAGCAAGCTTTGGTTAGCTGTTTCTGTAAAAGGAAGGTGGATCATCAACAATAGCACAAGCAAGGTCCGCTCAGCGTTTAGGAAAATTAAGGGAAAAGAGGGGATATGTAGTACAAATAGATGTATTATAGGAGTATTATTATCTCAGTGGGTCTGTTAAACATTATGAATACATCAACTCCGATATGACGTAATCGACCTCTACCATTGGCAATTCCACAAAGTTATTTGCTATGATCTTACTAATAAGGAGTGGCTAAAAAAGGTCGATTATAATAATCTGTAAAACCAAACAGCGGGAGGTTATTATGAAGCAGATATACATCAGAGTGCTTTTTGTAGTGGGTGTAGCTTTTTTGGTGATAGCTACGGACGCCGAGCTATCAAAATCTCAGTCGCTTGACCCAAACCATGTCAAAGGGAAAACACCAGTTGAAGCAGGCAAATATCTGATCGTAGTTGGGGGATGCAACGATTGTCACACTCCCGGTTATATGCTAAAGGAAGGGAATGTTCCCGAAGAACAATGGCTTACTGGATGGGACGTGGGATTCCGCGGTCCTTGGGGCACCACTTATGCGAGTAACTTGCGGCTGTTGGTTCAGGATCTTTCAGAAGAGCAATGGGTGAAAATGTTGAGAACCCGCAAGAAACTTCCTCCCATGCCTTGGATGAATGTAAACCAGATGAGCGAAAAAGATATGCGAGCTATCTATGCCTATATCAATTCGCTTGAGACAAAGGGAATGAAAACACCCGAAAATGTTGGACCAGGAGAAAGTCCCGATACTCCATTTATAAGAATGGCGCCTCAAAATATGGCCGTAAAAAACGATAAAGAGTAGATCTCGGAACGGAGGATTCGGACTCGGATTTGGCATTACGAGAAATCTAAAAGAACGTGGTGAGCTTGATAGTGTTTGCAGCTATGTGTGGGGAAGTTTCTTTTACGAGAACTTTTTTGTTGACTCGTCAGAGGAGCTGGTTGTAGTTAGCTTGGCCAGAGGGGCTATCCTCATGGTGAGGCTAGTGAGAAGTAAGTTAGGTATACTTGCTCGCCAAGCCATTAAGAATTAGCCTTTTCGATGGTCATACTAACAGGAGTAGTTGCGTATATGATTTAGTAAATGTTAGACTGCCTAATTGTTTTTTCTGTTTAGATGTAAATTTTGATCAAAATTATTAAAAAGGGGGGCAAGATGGGAAAAAAAGTTAGCGCAAATAAAATGTCGGATATCGGTACTAAAAGCAAGGAATCTACATTTTCGCTTACCTTCTTTGTGGGTATGGCTATTTATTTGTCCTTAATCGTTATAGTCGGTTTTTGGCCGACCTACTTTGGCAATTTGTTTCTGGGTCATGAACCTGTTGATTTCGGAGTTGTTGAAATATCATGGGAAATTCACTTCCACGCTGTTGTATTTATGGCATGGATGGTACTTCTTTTAACCCAAACTTTTTGGGTAGCCCGAGATAATACAAGAACACATATAAAGCTAGGTAAATATGGCTTTCTTTTAGGTATATTTATGGTAGGTGTTGGGTTATTTATGACGTATGTACAAATAGAGGCTGCAGTAGGACAAAATCTTATCGCTTGGTCAGATGTATTTCCAATTGCTTTTACTACGAATTCATCATTTGTTTCGATTACGCAATTTACAATACTTATAGGTCTTGGGTATTACTTTAGAACCTATCCAGCAGCTCATAAGAGATATATGATTTTTGCTACCATTGTGTTAGTGAATGCTGCAACTAGCCGCTGGGGGATCCTAATCGGGGAATGGAGTAATGAAATCTTACATATCCTGATGCTTGGACCAATTTGGGCTTATGACCTCTACAATGATAAACATATTAACCAAGCCACACTAATCGGGACAGCCGTTGTTGCTATATACTTTTTGAAAGATTATTTATTATGATCTGAGTCTTTCTCCCGTGTTCATTGCTATTTGATATGACCGCTGGCAGTGTGGGAAGCTCTATTGGGTTGGAGTTTTAGTGTTTAAAATTCTTCGTTTTTCTTTGCTGAGTCAGATCTATGGATTTGTATATCCCTCTTGGCTGACAGAATTAGTGTATCCGATTATTAATTCAGTAGTCTGATTCCATTGATTAATGGCTTAAAAGGAAATGTTCATCAGGCAATGCTAATTAAATTATTTAATAAATATCTATAAATAATTAAATTTTTATTGTTTTGGGTGGCACGTTGTAAGGATTTGTTTCTGAAAAGGTCTTACTAGCAGGAGTGAATGAATAAAGATCATTGATTAATTTGTCTTATAACTTCTAATAGGGATTGGAAGTTACTAACGATTAGCTTTAGGTTTAAATTTGGGGGTACAAGATGAAAAGAAGCAAGTTCATAAAACTTTCTTCTGCAGGGATCTTAGCTATAGCCCTCCCCTCGCTAAAAGGATGCAGAGGATCTGTTGAATATCCGAGTTCGTTATCCCAGCCGGGGACAATAATTAGAATCCGTGATCCCCAACAACTACAGTCCATCGGTAATGCTTATCTCGAAAAAACCCCCGACGAAGCTAACCGGCGAACATTAGTACGTTTGCTATCAGCTGAGGCTCCTGCCGACAGTACGGCCATTCCTGAGTTTATGAAACGGCGAATTGCTCATGACTTTGAAAACGGCAATACGGTTATGGTAGATGGTTGGATAATCTCGCAAACCGAAGCCCGCCAGTGTGCCCTCTATTCCCTTGAACAAAACAATTAATCCATTATGCATATAGATGCCCGAGAGCTGAAAGATAATTCAACGATCCGTGGTGATATCTGTATTGTTGGAGCGGATGCCGCTGGAATAAGCATGGCCCTGGACTGGATCGGCACCTCCCATAAGGTAATTCTGTTGGAAGGCGGGGGATTCGAATATGATGAAGAGGTACAGGATCTGTACGATGGGGAGACCACCGGGCAAACGTATTATCCCCTAAAATCGAGTCGCCTTCACTATTTCGGTGGGACGACCGGGCATTGGGGAGGGTTGTGTTCCCCGTTCGATGAGATAGATTTCAAGAAAAGAGAGTGGGTACCCAACAGCGGTTGGCCCCTCTCGAAAAAGGATCTTGATCCTTATTACGCGCGTGCCCACAAAAAGCTCAATTTGGGTCCCCATGAATATGCCGTAGAACACTGGCAAGAGCAGATGTCGAACATGAAGCCTCTCCCGTTGGATTACGATATCTTTAGAAACAAGATATGGCAGTTTAGTGACGCCCGATACGGGGACTTATACCGGGATAAGATTACCGGTGCCAACAATATAGAACTCTACACCTATGCCAACGTGGTAAATATCTCTGCCAACGAATCCGTATCCGCCGTAAATAAAGTAGAGGTTAAAAATCATGTTGGGAAAACCCATACGGTAGAGGCTGATCATTTCATCCTTGCCTGTGGGGCCATTCAGAATGCCCGGCTCCTGCTTGCCTCCAACTCGCAGGCACCTAACGGATTGGGCAATGACCATGATCTGGTTGGACGCTATTTTATGGAACATATTGAAATTTATCCCTCTGAACTGTGGCTGTTTGAACCTTTTAATTCTGCCCTATATGACCAATACGAGGATGGGTTGGAGGATCCTGCTGCCGAACTGGGTTTCACGGAGACAGTTCAGAAAGAGGAGGAATTATTAAACGGCACGGTGGCTTTGGTACCCCTCGATTTTGGCCAGCATGAAAAACCGGCCATGGAAACCTGGAATGACGAGGACCCACGGAAAGCGGCTGAAAGTATGTTTGGCAACTGGAAAGAAGCATTTCAAAAGGCCGAAGAAGCTGACGGGGCTATAACGCGGGCTTACGAGCTGAAAACGCGCATTGAACAGTCTCCCAACCCAGACTCACGCGTGACCGTCGGGCCGGAGACGGATGCACTAGGTGTCCCCCGGGCCAATCTCCATTGGGATCTTACCGAACTGGATTGGAGGAGTATCCGGAAAATGCATGACCTAATCGCTCATCAGGTGGGGGAAGCTGGGATCGGGAGGGTCCGATTTAGAGACTTCATCAGAGATCCGGATGAGATAAGGTGGCCGGAAGGCACGAGTGGAGGCTGGCACCACATGGGTACGACCAGGATGAGTGACAATCCCAAAAAAGGAGTTGTGAATTCAAATTGTCGGGTACACGGGATTCAAAACTTATACGTGGCAGGCTCAGCCTGCTATCCTACTGCCGGGGCAGCCAATCCTACGCTAACGCTTGTAGCATTAACACTAAGGCTTTCGGATCATATAAAAAAGAAAGTAAAATAAATAGAAGCAATACTAAATATAATCAAAGGGGAATTACCATTATGGAAGATCCAGTTCAACATCAACTAGAAGCATTCAAAAACTGTGATATAAACGCTTTCATGGTACCTTCTCATCCGAAGTAATAGTCGAGAGCGGTAATGGCAAGGAGGATGATGAGGTTCCCCGAAGAGGCACATGCAATGATCGCATACTTTGTAGAGGATGGACTAATACGGATGTATTCTTAAGCATTAGGTCAGGGACCTTACCTAACTGTATCTCTAATTTTAATTCTAGATCAGAGTATAAGGAGTAAAAATAATATATAAACTAAATGGAGAACATTATGTATAAGATTAAAACTATTCAACATTTGATTCTACCTATTACTTTATTGTTAATTGCTAATATTACTACTGGATATGCTCAGGCACATAACTCGGAAGAATTAAAAAAGACAATCAACGACAAATATAGCCAGTTTACGCAATTTATTAAGGATAATAAGCCTGCCGAATTAGCGGAAACTCTATATACAGAAGATGCCAAATTTTACCCTCCTAATGGTGGGATGGTTCAGGGAACAGAGGGTGTAACAAAAGCTTTCAAAGGTCTAATCGGGGCAGGGCTTATCATCGAACCAAAGGCCCAAGAAGTAGAAATCTTTGAGAGTCATGCTTATGAATATGGTGTAGGAACGGTATTTAATAAGGATGGCCAAAAAATTCGTAAAGAACGATACGTCTGTATTTGGAAAAATGTTGACGGAGAATGGAGAATTTATCGCGATTTAGTACAAGGCATAGAAATGAAGTAAATGAGATGGAACCTGATGTGATCCGCCTCTTAGATGGTTTTACTAATATGTATTAGTTCGGTCAAATGTCATTTGACAATGAGAAGAGGTTATTCTATGATAGTTTCTTTTAGTTATAAATTATTTAGTAAAAAGGGAATATATGTTCATTTCAACATTTCGTCCATTAGCAGTTACGCTAACTCTAGCTTTAACACTAGCAGCATTGATAGCTTGTAACAATGGCGAGGCACAGACAGAAACAGAAAATGAAAGTGTGGTGGAAGTAACTGCTATTCATGATGCTAAAGAGAATAGACATCTCTTTGAGATGGACACTAATGAAGTCTCATCCGGATGGACGACATTTCAATTTAATAATGCCTCTGGATACGACCATTTCATTTTGATCTGGCAAGTTCCGGAGGAAGGTATTGAAGCTGCTGAGGCTGCCGGTGAGCCTATTCTTGATCATTTTCACCAGAATATTACGGTACCATTTCAGAAGGTGTTTAATCCGTATATAGAGGGTGATATGGAGTTTGATGCATTTACAGATAGTTTGGTAGCTACTATTTCGGAGACTGCTCCCTGGTTTTTTGATCCTGGCGCCAAAACCATGGGTGGTCCAGGATTTACTGCAGCCGGGATGACATCTGAAACCACAGTCCATCTGGAACCGGGAGAATATGTTGTTGAATGCTATGTGAAGAATGAAGAGGAGGTATTTCATTCATATATTGGTATGGTTGAACAATTAACCGTTACCGATGAAGTCTCCGATACTGAAAAACCACATCCCATAAAAACCTTGACTGTTTCATCCACCAAAGGGATTCAAGTGGACCAGCCGTTAACTGAAGGAAGTCATACAATTGAGATACTTTATAAGGATCAAAAATCTTACGCTCACCTCCAAGGCCATAATGTGCAGCTGGTAAGATTAAATGATAAAGAAGATGAAAAGCTGCTTAATAAGCTCTCAACCTGGATGGATTGGAGACAACCAGGAAGCCTTGTTAATCGGGCCCCTAAAGGAGCAGAATTTATGGGTGGAACCATGGAGATGACCGAAGGTGGAAAAGCCTATTTTCACGTGGACCTAGAACCGGGTGATTATGCGTGGATTGCAGAAGTACCTGATCCTGCTAATCACAATATGTTAAAAACCTTTACTATAACAGAGGAAAGTGGTTCTGGAAATTAAAGCCAGAGTTCATATATCATTTATTTAATGCTCAAGAGGAGTGGAATGAGTGTTTTAATCAAAGATAATCATGATGCTTGTGGGTTGAAGTAGCTGCTAAAACGTTTCCGAATGATGGAATAGATTTTTATCAGATCAGCAGGGCGACAATAGGCTTACACCGAATCGGAGCCTTTAAAAGATAAAGATTTTATCAAACATACTTTCATGAAATTATATGCCAGCAGCCTAACACCTCTACAACCTGGGAGCAGAAAAATGGATTAGTGTTTAACCAAAGAAGATAGGCAAGGGCTGCTATTTTATATAACTGTTAAAAGTTAGTTTCTGAAGGCACTAACGCTTCCTTTCTTGTCGTTTTTTTGGAAAGTAAAATGAAACGTTGTCCCGTTATTATTTCGAATCTCCAAGTCAGCATTAAGCTGCTTGATAAGAGTATGTACGAGTGTAAATCCCAGATTTCCTTCATCTTCCATTTCGGATTGTTTTAAATCCAGTCCTTGCCCACTGTCACTGACTTCTACATGTACTATGCCCTGTTCTTTTTCTATGGCCAAGACTAAAATTTCACCTCGGGAATTATTAGGAAAGGCATGTTTGATAGCGTTTGCAACAAGTTCATTGACTATTAACCCTATTGGTAGTGCCTGATTTACATTCACAGCCAAATCTGTGACTTTCACATTAATATCAATTTTTCTCTTATCTAAGGAGTATGATTCTATCAAGTGCGAAACAAGCTTATTTAGATAAGGCTCCATCAATACATTAACGAAATCATTCGTTTGGTATAACAATTCATGGATCTTGGCAATGGATTTGATCCTAGATTCACTGTTGCGCAAAACATCGATAATGTCGGGATTATCTGTTTGGAATCGTTCCAGCTGGAGAAGTCCGCTTACCACTGCCAGATTATTTTTAACGCGATGATGTACTTCAGAAAGCAGGATCTCCTTTTCTTCCAATGAGTGTTTCAGTTGCTCTTCAGCTTGATGTTTTTTGGTAATATCTCGTCCGGTGGCCAGTAGCATTCCATTATACTTGGTAAAAGTTATATTTAACCAAATTTCATTATCTGAACCGGTATCAACTTTAACTGGAATACCTAATTTACTGTGATCATCTTGTTCATTAGTCCACTGTTTAATATGATTTTGAATATTAACTTCCTCAATAATGTTAAATAAATTCTTTCCTATTACGTCAGAATTATCACAACCTAATATACTTTTTACTCCTTCGGATTTAACTATTCTGAATGTCTCAGGATTCAAAACCCACCGAAGGTCAGTAGAATTTTCCAAAAAGGCGGCTGCTTCTTGAAGTTTACTGCTCCGGGATTCTGCCGCTTTTTTTTGTTTCAACAGCTTTACTCGGACCTCAACCTCCTTTCCCAGATCGATTAAAGCTTGCCGTTGTCGTTTAGAAAGCTCTTGTGGACGATCATTTATTACACAAATACTGCCAATGTTGTTGCCGGCCGGTGATTTGATAGGAACACCGGCGTAAAATCGAAGAGAATCATTATCCGTAATCTCTTTGATCGATTTGGTGCGTTGATCCTTATGCGTATCATTAATTACTAATATTTCCTCGCTGTCAACAGTAAACTGACACACTGTTTCTTCTTTAGGAACTATGTGTCCATTCCAATCTCCGGCTTTTGATACGGTATACTGAAAATTATGGTCCAAAAGGTTAACCAATGAAACCGGAGTCTCACATATATAGGAGGCAAGACGATTTAAGGGAGTAAACTCATTTCCTGATTCTTTAACAAGTTCGATAATATTAGCATTATTGACTGTTTGTTCTACCATACGTACTTGATTATTATTAGCAGTAATTTTTTTATAGCTGGGATACCGTCCATTTCAGGCATATCGATATCCATCAAAATAAACGTCAGGGGAAGACTCATTTGCTAGCCTAAAACTTCTACTCCATTCTTTGCTTTAGCTACTACTGAAAAATATCATCTACTTTTTCAAATAAATGACTGAAAATATTGGGTACTATTTGATGATCATCTACAATAAGCACCTAATTATCTTCTGCATTTTTTTACCATCTGCAGTGTCGTCCATCTGTCTATGCTGAAACTATCTAGGCCTACTTATTTGCATTGGTTGTTGTCTATAGTCAACGACCTTCCTTCGTTAACAACAAGGGAAGGATCATCATTCAAATGGAATAGTTTTATAAGTATTATACCATTTTCCTTACTTCAAACTTTTCAGTAGAAAGTATTAGGCTGATAGCGGGTTTGTTGTTAAAAAAGCTACACATCCGAATTCCGAATGTTATCAATGGTCGAAGAATATAGGCGCAATTAAGATGTAAGGATTGGTAAATCAGTTTGTAAGGACTGGCATTTAAAATGATCTTACCAGTAGCAACCCTCAAGTCGTGGTTGCTACCTGTAGATATGCCCCGCACTTCCCAGTGTGGGGCATTTTATTTAATCCTGCTATCTTTGACCGTAAAGGGCTGTTAATGATCTATGAAGAACTTATTGTTAGTCACTCTTCATAATTATATTATTCCCTTCAGGTCGTGAGAAGTGCTTCTTAAATTATGCTTTCGCAACATATCTGCTTGTTTTTCCAAGGCTAATTTCAGATCACGTAACTGGGCCTCAGATTTCCTTTGCTGCAATTGGTTAAATTCTTTAATGCTAAATTCTATCGCCTGCTGAATGTGAGTTGTCAATATTTTATGAGCTAGGTGTATCGAATGGGTATAGGGTTCATACTCCTCAGAAAATGAGGTAATTTTATCTTGTATCACCTTCTGCAGTATACTCCATTCTTTTATTGTCACTGTAAGATCAAATCCGTGTTCCCAGCGCTGACTCCCATGTTCTTTGCCAATACTACTAAAAGATCTTTCCTTTCCTTCCAGACTTGCAGACAATTGATCTAAAAAGAGAGGGATGCTGTTGAGGAATTCGTTCCTAGACATAGCGGCCAGTTGGGTCGGGGTATCATCAATCTCTTTCATTTGTTTCTCCCATGTCTCGAGAATGACTGTTTTATCCAGTCTGCCAGTGCGATGGCATCGATTCTACCAAGGATGACAATCTTGCGGATAGATCTGTCTACTGAACTGGGGCGTATTAGCGGCAAAAGCCACTGAGAAACATTTTAAGCATATTGAGAAAGGCGCGTATTCCACCAACACTCTCTATATGAGCGAATCTTGGAGAGTATTCTTTATGATGGAGTTATAGCTAATGCTTTAAATAGATTCCCGTACCTATCTTATTGACTATAAACAAGTATAGCTTATATTGTTGACTATAGTCAACAAATATTTTTCATTTTATAGAAAGAAATATATTTCAAAAACAGAATTTTCATGGTAGCAAAATAGGGTGCTACTTAAAAACATTTTTGCAATGGATTTGTAATAAATTTCGAATACTTTTTTTACGTATAAAAAATAACTACCAAAAACACTTATAACTTGTGATTTTGGGTTAGCTTTATTGCTTTAGGTGATATCCCTTTTCCCCTTTAAGATTGACATACCAGTTTCCAAATGAATGAAAAAAATTGGACTGATACTCCTCTGGGGGCCATAGAAGAATGGCCAAAGAATTTACAATCAATTGTAAATATTTGCTTGAGCTCAAATAACCCTGCCTGCGTTTGCTGGGGAGATGATCTTCTAACTATATACAATGATAAGTGGAGAGATCTCCTCGGAGATACTCATGCTTCATCACTGGGGCAACCAGCTCATGATTTTTTTGAAGATAACTGGCAGTTTTTTGATCATAATTTTCAAGAAGTTTTATCAACAGGTGAGGTAAGGGAGACACACAGTCAGCTGTTTTCTTTTCTCGATGGCGAAGAACACAATTTAACCTTTTCATTTAATCCTCTTTGGGATGAAAATGGTGTGGTTAGTGGTATCTTCATTGTCGCACATGTGGCAACTTATAAGCCGGATGAGAAAAATCCACTACAGGGGGAAAGAATTTCTGATTTCGTTGAGAACGCACCTGTAGGTATCCATTGGCTGGGACCAGATGGAACCATTCTTAAAGTGAACAAGAGGGAACTGGAGATGTTGGGGTATTCTCGTGATGAATATATCGGCCGCAATATTTCGGAATTCCATGTCGACCAAGATTTAATCAGCCAAAAACTACAGGAGTTGTCAGAGGAGGATAAGCTGCAAGATTTGGAAGCTCAGATGATATGTAAAGATGGTTCAATACAGCATGTCCTGATTAGTTCAAACGTATTCAGAAGAGATGGTGAATTCATTCACACGCGCTGCTTCACTATAGATATTACCAAGCGTAAAAGATTAGAAACAGAGTTGAGAAAAAAATCTTCCCAGTTTGAACAACAGAAGAGGTTGTATGAAGCTATTATTTCCAGTACACCTGATCTGGTTTATGTTTTTGATCTCAACTATCGTTTTATATTTGCCAATGATGCTTTGCTGGAAATGTGGGGACTTTCAAGAGAAGAGTATTGGGGAAAGGGCTTGCGAGAAATAGGTTATGAAGAGTGGCATGCCGAAATGCATGAGCGCGAAATTGATCAGGTGGTTGCCACCAAACAGCCAGTGCAGGGAGAGGTGACTTTCCCGCATGATCAGCTCGGAGATCGTTACTACGATTATATTTTTGTCCCCGTATTGGATGAAAATGGGAACGTTGAAGCCGTGGCCGGGACAACGCGAGATGTTACCGAGCGTAAGCAAACTGAACAGGCTCTTCGCAAAAATAGGGATCGTCTCCGCACTGCATTGGAAATTGAGACTGTAGGCGTGGTTTTCTGGGGCGGAGAAAATTTTACAATCACAGAAGCCAATGATGCTTTTCTGGATATGTGCGGGTATTCACGTGAAGAGATTTTAGGCAAATCTTGGCGGGAACTGACGCCGGAGGCGTATTATTCTGTTTCAGAACAGGGAATTGCAGGTCTTAAAAAAAGAGGATATACCGAACCCTATGAAAAGCAATATATGCGAAAAGATGGTTCTCGCTGGTGGGGGTTATCTGCTCCTCGGAGAATTGATAATGAGGTTGTCGAGTTTGTGGTTGATATTACCGAACGTAAAAAGGCTGTTCAGGAGCTGGAAGAAATGAACAAAACCCTTGAAAAAAGGGTAGAGGAGCGGACAAAGAAGCTACATTCTTATCAGAAGCAGCTGCGATCACTAGCTTCGAAGTTGAACAAGGTTGAAGAACAGGAACGTCAGCGGCTTGCTGCCGCTCTACATGACAAGCTGGGTCAGTTGCTGACCGTCGCTAAAATGAAGGTGGAAAGCCTGCAACATGGCCAACTATTTGATCAACCAACTTCGGAAATGGAAGAGTTGAAAGAAGTGGTGAATGACGCTCTTAAATTCAACCAAAATTTAATGGTGGAGTTAAAGCCACCACCGGCCTTGAACAAAGATGATATCACTGAAGTACTGCGCTGGACCGCTAAAAATGCGGAAAAGAAGGGGCTTGATGTCACAATCAATGATGATGGACAACAAAAGCCGGTTGATAAAGAGCTTAGGACAGTACTCTATCAATCTGTGAGAGAGCTTCTCCAGAACGTGTTAAAACATGCAGATGCCGATGAAGCTCAACTTGAAATGAGGCGCGAAGTTGCACAGGTAATTGTTTCGGTTGAAGATTATGGTAAAGGATTTGATATGGCAGCCGATGGACCGGCACCAACCGAAGATAAAAGATACGGCCTGTTTAATATAAAAGAGCGAATGGATTGGTATGGAGGTAACTTTAAAATTCAATCCGAGCCGGGAAAAGGTACAAAGGCTGTTCTGTATGCCCCTCTCAAAAAGAAGGAACGTATGGATAAAACAGAACAAGATTATAAAGAAACACTTCCACCTTCTGATAAAAGAAAGGGACAAACTGAGCTGTGGGAAAAAATCAAGGTTCTTCTTGTCGATGATCATGATATGGTACGCCGGGGACTTCGCCAGATGATTGACAAACAGGATGATATGACAGTAGTGGGCGAAGCGTCTGATGGCCAGGAAGCGGTAGAATTAGTCCGTGAGACTTTTCCCGACGTTATAGTGATGGATGTTAATATGCCGCTCATGGATGGGATTGAAGCGACTCAGAAAATAAAAGCTGAAATGCCGAACGTGCAGCTCATTGGATTATCTCTTCATGACAGTCCCGAAGTAATCCAGGATATGAAAAATGCGGGAGCCTCAGCTTATTTGAGTAAAAATGAAGCCTTTGAGACGTTATGCGAAACCATTCGTGACATTGCATTAGAGTTATAGCACTTAAAAGCACAGGCTGGAAGACAAGTATTAATCTCTCTTCTTATTTTATTTGAAATACTGCTTCTAATTGAATATTTATTTTATTTTTTGAAATTCACTTCTTTTTGGATGGCATTAGTTAATTTTTCAAAAGCTTCATCTTTTTTGATATAAGCCGAGGCGCCAGCTTTCTGTATACGATCTACCATATCTGGACTTGAATGATAACAACAGCTTGAGGCATAATGGACGTGATCTTCTTTGTTACTTCAATGCCATCCATATCAGGTAAATTTACATCCAGAATAATTACATCAGGATCATTTTTTTGTATAAATGCTATCGCCTCTTCACCCTTAGAAGCTTCACCAATTACAGTTTGGTTCTCTTGCTTGTCAATTATTTTTTTTAGTTGCTCTCGAATCATCTGGTGATCATCGACAAGCAACACTGTTATTTCTTTTTGTTGTTCCATGTTGATTGAAGGAAATAAAAAATAGTAAGTGACAATAGGAAGATTAGAAAAACTGAGAGAGGAAGTGTTAAGCGCAAGGTTGGCCAACTCTCTTAGGTCAGATAACTAATTTTTCAAGAGTTCTAAACCGGCTGAGGAATATTATTCTACTCTACTTCGAAACACCTTTACTCATATTAATACCTGATCTTATGGCTCACAATATTTTTACGAATTATTTATTTCGAGCGGCGGATAAAGATTATAAACATGAGCAGAAGTAAAGGTCGTTACTGAGGAAAAAGCGTTGAATTTACACAGTAGTCGCTTGTAAGTTGTTATTGGGTCTTCTCTCCGATGATTAGTTCATAATGTTTAATGAATACACATAGAATTTACTCTTTCAACGCTGCTTCTGTTTTGCTTCGATACTAAGTTGAGTGTGAGGAACCGCTTCTAATCGACCTTTTGAAATCTTATTACCTGTTTTTTTGCAGATACCATACGTATTGTTATCGATACGCTGAAGAGCCCTGTCCAAATATTGAGTAAACTTTTCTAATCGATTACAAAGAATGTACGTCTTCTCTTGTTCATGAACTTCGCTTCCCATATCAGCTACATGAGTACTGTATGCTGATTCCTCAGTGCCATTCTCCCTTCTGTCATGCAATTTGCTTTTTAGAGTTTCCAACTCCTTAGTGGCTTCACGTCGTTTTTTTAGAATTCTTTGCCGAAAATATTCCAGTTCTTCATCATTGTAGGGCGATACAAGTTCATTCTCATTGTCAATAGTTTTTTGTTTTGCCATAGTTCTTTTAATTGGATTTTTGCGTATAACTTCAAGAATGGAAGTAAAGGATAGGAAAACATCAGTATTAAGATGCTAGTATATTCTTTGATATTTATGTAGTTCTTGTATTACGAATTGACTCGGTTGATATGGAATTCTACCCATTTTCGGTCGGAATCTTGCAGGTAGCTTTTGCACCATATGTTCCTAAACTGGATTTCTTTTTAACCTCAAATGTCCCGCCAATCAGCTCCATGCGATGACGTATATTCTTTAGATCTACCTTTTCCTCTTATTTTACAGAGAAGCCGGTTCCGTCATTTACATTATCCAGATAATGTAAGTCAAAACATAGCACTGGACGGGCTGATATTTCAACAAACCCTTGATACTTAGCTCACTTGTAGTACGAAACTTGTTCGGCTGAAGGAGGTTTTGTCCATCGAACTATCACCTACAGAATTCAAGAACGCTCCAGGAAATGCGTCTTTCCTTTCACCGAATCCATGATCGATGCTTTGGTTAAGGTGTTATTACCAAACTTGTTATTGATGGCATCCTTCACGAGGCAGACCCGGCGCTGCTGGCTGGATTCCCGGAAAAACAGCTCTTGCTGGTTTGAATGATCAACCTTCACCGTTCCTATGCCAATGCCCCGCAGGGCGTAGCCTCCCTTAAGTAGGTTCTTAATGCGTGGACGTGCTTTCTTCATACACTCGTGGTGGATGTATCCGTCGAGGTTGGTATAGCCGTCGGTGTTAAATC
Source organism: Fodinibius sp. GM108 (assembly GCF_058386985.1). Classification (NCBI taxonomy): domain Bacteria; kingdom Pseudomonadati; phylum Balneolota; class Balneolia; order Balneolales; family Balneolaceae; genus Fodinibius; species Fodinibius sp. GM108. Next base: position 16,870 of record NZ_JBYEIR010000013.1, on the reverse strand, counting down.
GAAAGCTGATGCCTTTATGCTCCCGGTGTTGTATGCGCAGGTAACAAAAATAAGATCGGGCTCGTAGCCGGTATCCGCGCATGCGGTAGCAGAGCCGGGAAATGCCTTTCATCAGCTCCCCACTTATTTCGGTTACATTTGTAGATTGCGTGCTGAAGGTATGCATGTAGTTGAGCTGTTCTTTAGTGGCCAGCTGGTCGGTGAGCACCCGCGCCCGGTCTTTGCCGGCCACCATTTCATACATGATCTTTCCAAAGTATTCTCCGAAGAGATCCTGAAAAATTCGGTAGCCGCGATCTATCCCGTCTGCTATAGTCAAGAGTCCCTTTTCTTTAAGTTTGGCATATCGTTTTCGCCCAACGCCCCAAACTTCATCCAAGGGTAGGGAACCTAATACATCAGAAGCTTCCTCTTTGTTCAATACTAGCGTCAGTCCATCGGGTTTGTTAATGTCGCTGGCCAATTTGCTGTAGGTTTTCGAGAAGGAAATACCGATAGAGCAGACGAGGCCAATCTCTTTGTAGATCAGATTCCGAAGCGCTTTCCCGTACCGGACGATTTCCGATCGAGGCTTGCCCTGCAGAAAGTTGATATCCAGGAAGTATTCATCCATTGAGTATTTTTCGACCGTGGGGGCGAAGTCTTCCAATACATCTTCAATAAGGCCGCTGATGCCTTTGTACTTCTCATAGTCGGCCTGCAGGCCTATAACATACGGGCAGATCTGTTCGGCTTCGTAGGCGCTCATGGCTGTCTTTATTCCGAGTGCTCGGGCCTCATAAGAACTTGTTGCCACAATACCCCTTGGAATTCCTTTAGCTCCCTTATACCATCCACCAATGTAAATGGGCATTCCATGGAGCTTAAAACATTGTTGCTCGACCTGGGCGTAAAAACAGTTCATATCCAAGTGCAGATATAGACGCTCCTTAATAGAACTGTGTTGCATGTCTCGGCTCACGCACCGGTAGTCGGTAATCTTGTGCACATCTTCATCGGGGCTGTAGGTGCCGGGGTCAATGTCACTCTCTTTTAGCATGAAAAACAGTTGATATTGAGGGTCATCAATGGTTAATATACATGAAAAAACATATGAAGTAATAATTTATTATTCATGTTATGCAAACAGTGTTAAAAGAAAAAGTTAACGTGTACTCGGTCTTCCGCAGCTTCAAAGGCGCAGAGGAGCATTCCCACAGCGGGTGGGAGCACAAGCGGATCGAACCGAGGTATGTCCAGCGTAAGAAAGGAGAGATCCTGGAGATCAAACAGGTCCGGCGCTCGTATGCCCAGCGCAAAGGCAAGCGCATTCAGGTCCATTTTGTCATCTGCACCAGCGAAGATCGCTACTTTCACCTGGTCTATGATGCCGATAAAATCATCTGGATCTTGCTGTATGAGTTTGATGATCAGATGCTCTTTGACGAGAAAGAAGTGGACGTAGAAATCCAGTGGAACGGCTTATCCGGATCGGAAGATTAGTCCCCAATTGCCGTTGCTCTTCCACGCCTTGCCAACAAAGGTGCCGAAGACGGTAATCTCTTCCCACTCATCAGGAGTAATAGAGATAGGCTCGTAGGCGGTGTTTTCCGGCTGAAGCAGCACGCCATCTGATTTTTTCCGGATGGTTTTTAGCGTGGTTTCGCCGTTATAGAGAATAGCTCCGATTTCCCCGTCCTTTGGCGGACGTGGATCAATGATGATGTAGTCACCGTCGCGGATGTCCGCATCGATCATGCTCTCCCCGTCCACGATCAACGCAAAGTAGTGATCGGATTTGGAGGGGTGAATTTCGACCGGGCGGTGTCCCAGGTTTTCGCTTATCGCCTGATGCATGCCACCGGCCGCAATGCGACCTTTAATGGGTATGCTGGGATAAAAGCCGGGAAGCTGGTTGCGCTTGCTGGGATGGGGATGGATGCCATAATTGCCTTTTTTGCTTTTACGATGAGATTGTGCAGCTCCGAGAATTGAGCAGTTATTAGAAGAACTGATAGTGATAACTCTTCGTTAAATGGCAGCATAGATGAGCTAAATAAGAAACTTGAGGATAACCCACACTGACTTATATGAGTTATGTTAATCAAGAAAAAAATGGGTTATGAAATTTGTTATGGCAAGAGTGTGAGGCCATCGCATTGACCAGATATAATCCCTGTGGTATGCCGTCTTGGAGCTTTTTATTAGGGATATAGGTGGTTAATCTAATTTTTTAGGATTTAGGTTCCATAACCTATCCCCGCCTTTTGAACCAGGGTCCGCAAGCAGTATCATTTTTATTTTCATATCCTCCAGGTACTTCCCTATTAACCAACCTCCTACCTTTAAGAACCGGTTTTTATTTATGCCGTATCTAATCTAGGTTCTAAGAACTTATTAAATATTAACATTTTTTAACATAATAAGGTAGATATGTTATATGAAAATATTAACTATTTGATAAGGTTGGGAAATTCAAGGATAATATTTCTGAATTAGGGATAAAGATATGGGTAATGGGGATGAGGAAGCTATTAGTGATAGTGAATTATTATTCGCTATACAGGCTGGTAATCACGAGGCTTTTAAAAGGCTTTTCTTAAAATATTATCAGAGGCTTTCTAACTTTGCTTACACTTATGTGGGTTGCAAGCATAGATCAGAAGAAATTGTACAAGATGTTTTTGAACATATTTGGAAGGTTAAAGGACAGTTAGATACTTCCATTAACCTTCGATCTTATTTATTTACCTGTGTAAAAAATAAGGCATTTGATAATATTAAGAAGGAGAAAACGGAGCAGAAGTATATTGAAAAGTTTGCCAAACTAAAGGAAAAGAAGATTCAACCCAAAAAGAGAGGTAAGGGTAAATCAGCCTTTGAGAGAGAAGCACATGAGGCAATCGAGAATCTGCCTGCCCGCGCAAAAAAGGTTTATAAGTTAAGCCGGAGAGAAGGGTTAACTTATAAAGAGATAGCGACAGTTCTTGATATTTCAATAAAAACTGTTGAATCTCAAATGAGTCGAGCATTAAAAAAACTCAGAACCCAACTTGAAGGATTTTTATCCTCCTTTGGATAGTACTCTCCATAACAAATTCTATTTTTTTAAAAAAAAGTTACAGGGTATCCACTTTGGGAGTCGTTTAACTAATGAAGTGAGACATCATAAACGAAAAATATCCTAAAGTGAAGTTTAGACTACTAGTTAAATTTCTTGCAAATGAATGCACCGAAAAGGAAAAGGAGGAGGTGCTTAACTGGATTAAGTCAGATCCTGTAAATAGCCAGTCATTAAAATCTATAGAGAGAATTTGGGAGGTAGAACCTGAGAATGAATTCGAAGCTGATTCAAATAAAGCCTGGGTTAGATTTGAAAAAAATATATTGAAAGGTCCAACTGAATCTATAAAAAGTCGCTCGAATTATAATAGGAAATCAAATAATTCCTTTTATGCTATAGCAGTAGCTGCTGCTGCCGTATTATTATTTTCAGTTTTTCTTTTCCTGAATCAGGTAGATACTTCAAAAGAAGTTTCTGAAGAACAATTAACGATGCAGGAAATTGTAACTCAGAAGGGGGAAAAGACAAGAGTTAAGTTATCTGATAATACACATGTGATTCTCAATTCTGACAGTAGACTTAAGGTATCTAACCAGTTCTCAGAAGGGGTTAGGCAGGTTTATTTAGTGGGAGAAGCACATTTTGATGTTACTCCAAACAATGAAAAACCTTTCATAGTACATGCAAATAAATCCTATACCAAGGTTCTTGGCACGGAGTTTATTATTTCTTCTTATCCCGATGAGAATGATGTCTCAGTAGTAGTTACTGAAGGGAAGGTTCTTTTGGGTTCAAAAAATGGTGGCTCCAAAAATAAAGGTGTTATAAGTAAAGGTTTTTCTGGAGTATTAAGAGATGAAAGCTCACCAATAATAACGAAGGTGAGAAATATGAAGCTTCATACGGGATGGACAGAAGATCTTCTGGTTTTTGACAATACATCTTTACGAAATATTAAGTCTCAAATTGAGCGGTGGTATAATGTTTCAATTAAAGTGAAGGATTCAGAACTATATTCGCGCCGGCTCACAGCTGAATTCAAAGATGAACCCTTAGATGAGGTTTTAAATGTTATTTCACTATCAATGGATTTAAAATATAATAGGGATAAAAGGACGGTCACCTTTTATAACTAATACTAATGAACAAAACTGACCAAAATATCAACCAAATAACTAATAAGGGGATATTATGGTAAGATGGTTAACAAAAATTTGGGAAAAAGCGGGATACAGTAACCTTTTTATTAAGTCGATAGTCACCCTAGCAATGGCTGGCTTTATACTAATTTTCAGTTCTAGCGGCATATTAGGTCAAAGTTATGAACTGTCAGGAAGTAAGCAGTTGGTTAAAAATGATATACAGCTTGTAAAGACCAATCTTAACAATGATGATAAAAAATCATCAGAAGTATTAAGCAAATTTATATCATTAAATTTAAAGGAAGTTTCTTTAGAAAGCGCTTTAAAAAAAGTTGCTGAAAAGGCTGATTTAAAGCTTTCGTTTAGTGAAAATGTCCTTCCTGCATCAAAAAAAGTATCCTTGGAGGCGGAGTCGATTACCGTAAATAAAGCTATATGGCAGCTCTTAAGTGGTACAGATACTCGTTATGCTATTTCGCCCAATGGGTTTTTAGTTATTATGCGTTGGAATGATAGAATTATTCCTAGAGAAAATGTACAGACTGGAACAATTACAGGGGAGGTTAAGGATGCAAGTACTGATGAACCTTTAGCAGGGGCTAATGTATTTATTGAAGAACTTTCCACGGGTGCTGCCACTGATGCTAATGGAGTATTTACAATAGAGGATGTTGAAACAGGTACCTATAGCATAGAAGCAAGTTTTATAGGTTTTAAAACATCTACAAAGAGTATCACAGTAGAAGAAGGAGAGAATACCGTTAATTTCAGTCTTCAAGCAGATGTTTCGGGTTTGGAGGATGTTGTAGTTACAGGCATTGCCTCTAGAACTTCAAAATCTGTATCTGAAGTCTCTGTTTCCAGTATAAACGCAGAGGAGCTCACCAAAGGTCAATCATACTCTGGACTAACAGGGCTTTTATCAGGAAAAGCTGCAGGAGTAAATATTTCAAAAGCTTCTGGAAGTGTTGGTAGTGGTATGAGATTTAAGATGAGATCTGGTGGAGGTCTTAAAGGTACTGGTCAACCTGTGATATATATAGACGGCATACGGGTGGATAACTCTGAAGTTGAAGGATTGGGAGCTGGAGGACAAGGGTTCGGTACCTTAGCAGACTTAAATCCTGATGAAATAGAAAGCATTGATATCTTGAAAGGACCTGCAGCCTCCGCACTATATGGTACAAGTGGATCTAATGGTGTTGTACTAATTACAACAAAGTCAGGAAGAAATATCCAGGGAGAGGGAATCGAAGTAGGAATAAAAACTACCTTGGGTTATAATGAACAAAAAACACCCTATAGTAAGCATGAATTCCTTACGGCGGATGGTGCTAATGCAGAGTTTAGAAAAGGTGCAATTGAAGAGAGTGCAATAAACTTATCTGGTAGTTCTGGCATAGTAAGATACCATACCTCCATAGGCCGTAGGTATGAAGAAGGTTTATTAAGGGGTAATGATATGAAAAGGACCTCTTTACGTGCTAATTTTGATGCTTATCCAAACGAGGATCTAACAATAGGCGTCAGTACAAGCTACACAAATAACAACAACAATAGGCAGTTGTTAGATAACGCTTTCGGCCCCTTAAATAACACAATATTTATTACTGACCAACAACTTTGGTCCAAAACTGGTAGTAAAGAGGCGGTTTATGCTTGGGAAGATATTTTAAAAACCAATCGTTTTATAGGTTCACTAAATTTGTCATGGACTCCCTTGGAAAACTTTGAAGTCCAGGCAACAGTAGGTCATGATGAATCTGATATGAGAGAAGATCAGACTCAGCCCTATGGTTATTCGTATGGTGGAGATGATGATGGAGCCAGAGAAATTTTCGAACGAAAAAACCAACAACAAACCTATGATTTTAATGCCCGATACTCATATCAGGTTTTGCCTGATTTAGAAATAACCTCAATTGTTGGAACTCAGATATTCAACAGACTAGTAACTACGCTTAATATGGATAAAGAAAATTTCCCAGCACAAGGCATAACAAATATTGGTGCGGGTGAGGAATTTTTAGGTGCTGATGAGACAAGATTACATACAAGGTCTGCCGGAATTTTCATGTCGCATCAGTTTAATTATGAAGATACGTATTATGCTACCATAGGTGGTAGACGTGATTATGCTAGTTCTGTTGGAGCTGATGCCCCTAATATTTTCTATCCTAAGGCTAGTGCTTCAGTGCGTATTGATAAATTTAATATTCTTCCTTCTGTGATGAATTTTCTAAAGTTAAGAGCAGCTTATGGGGAGTCTGGACAATTACCTAATGTTTATGATGGAGCTAGTCGGCTTTGGGGAGCATCGAACTATGGATATGGCGCCGGGGCAGCTTTGGAAATTATTGGGAATCCTGAAATTAAACCAGAACGGGTCAAAGAGCTCGAATTCGGCGTTGAAACAGAACTTTTTGAAAATATCGGGTTAGATTTGACTTATTACCGGCAAAGTGCTGAAGAATCTATTGTGGAATATCAGCAATCGCCATCTACTGGTTTAACCGCGGATAATCTCCCATTTAATGTAGGACAAGTTAGTGGTTCAGGTTTAGAGGCAGATATAAATGCTACTGCTCTTCGGACAGAGAGTTCAGCACTAAATTTAAAACTAATTTGGAATTATACAGAGAATGAGGTGACTGAACTTGGGCAGGCACAACCCATTTTTGATTGGAACAATGTCGTCAAAGAAGGTTTGCCAAGATCTGCCTTTTATGCTTATGAAAATAATGGGGCTTTGTTTAACGAAGATGGGACGTATGCTGGGGCGGATCTTTCCTTCAGTAATAGAACTTTTGTTGGGACACCCTATCCCAAGCACAATGGTTCATTCTCGATTGATTTTAGGTTCTTGGAGGATTTTAATCTGCGTGTATTAAATGAATGGGCATTAGATTTATATGTGCATAACGCTACGGCACTGATTGCCGAACGCTACGGCAACTATGCAAAACGGTTGCGATTAGGAGCTAGGATTAACGATGATCGTTTCCGGGGAGTTTGGGAGGAAGAGTTCCCAGATATCCAGCAAGTTGAACCGGGTACAGAAGCATATAAAGAAGCTGCTAACAAATATGCCCTACTGAACCCTCGTTCAGGTTACGGTTATGTTCAACGTGCGGATTGGTTTAAGGTTCGGGAGTTAACTTTAAGTTATGACATGATGGGTCTTATGCAGCAGATTGGTGCTAGTGATTTATTTCGGGAGTTGAATGTTAGTGTCTCGGCCACAAATCTTTACAATTATTCATTGTATGAAGGACCAGATCCTGAAGTGCATTGGCAGGGAGCTCGGACTATAGGACAGGGGAGAGATTTTACATCCTTGCAACATCCGAGGACATATAATCTTACTGTCAATATGGGATTTTAATATATATTTAAAGGAGGAAAGTTATGTTTAGATTATTAAGAAATATATTATTGGTTACAGTATTAATCGGATTAGTATCATGCTCTGACTTTGTTCAAAGCGTTGATGATCCTATAAACACTTTGCCTGATGATCAGCTCAATACTCCAGAAAGAATTTCCTTTCTAATCACTGGCCTAAAAGGTAGCTTTGCTGAAACCCATGATGAGTTAACAGTAACTGCTAGTGGTTTGTCAGATGAGCAGGTTTTTGATCGAGATCTCCCTCAAGCTACATTCCCATCATATGATCGTTTGGAAAGAGGAGATTTTGCCAGCGATGATGGCACCATAAATAATCCTCTTGGAGAATTTAGATTTATGGCTGATAACTTGCTAACGCGAGTTAGTGACATAGAGTTCACGTCTGAATATCAGGATGTGCAGAATGAAGCCATGTTTTATGGTAACTTTTTTGGAGGAATTGCCAGAGCATGGTATGCTTCATATATGGGTTTAGAGCCTGATGTTGGGGGAGGGATTATAGATAATGGTCCATTCATACCATCCGATGAAATGTATGATCAAGCTTTATCTAGGTTACAAGAGGCTTTGAATTATGCGGACTCTTATCAAACCAAAGTTATTTATTCGACAATAGCTCGTATTCATCTCTATAGTGAAGAGTATTCTGAGGCAATAGCAGCGGCTCAACAAGGACTTCAGCAAGGCGATGATCCATTTACAAGTCTTCATAATGTCCAGTCAACGAACGAGTGGTACTTTGCTAGTGGGGAAGGTCGGATTCAATGGAGATGGGATCAACGTTTTAAGGATTATGTCAATGATAACCCTAATGAGACTGCCAGATTACCTTATGTTACAATTGAAGGTAGAAGCGGTACCAATCATTATGTTCAAGATTTGTATCCAGAAAGGGGAACTTCAATTAATTTTATTAGCTGGCAGGAAAACCATCTAATGCTTGCAGAATTGGAACTTCGGGAAGGAGGGGCAAATGCGGAAGATAATGCAAGAGCATTACTGAATGAAGTGAGAAGTAGTCATGGACTTTCCCCCTATTCTAGTACTGATACAATAGATATGAGTGTCATTATTGAAGAAAGAGATAAGGAGCTTTTCACTGAGGGGCAAAGATTAATTGATCAAAGACGCTTTGGATTGTGGCATCTGGGGTCAGATAAATGGAAATATTTCCCATACAGTGACCAAGAGCGCAATAATAATGATAACATCGATTAAGCATAGTTCTTCCCTAAATGTCTCCTCTATATCAGCTTTAACTCTGATATAGAGGACTTTAGGTATAAAAGGGAAAAGAATATTGAATGAGATGTCAAAAATTACGAAGAAAAGAACTTATGGATAATTTACATAAAAGGATTTCGATTATAGCTACCCTCTTCTTGCTATTATTCTCATTTACGTCTTTTGCACAGGATAGCGGCCAAGGTGATGATTGGGATATAACTGAACCTTTGGGAGATGCCAGAGATATTGAATTTACAACAGATGAAGGAACATGGATGTCAATTGATGTTTCTCCCAATGGAGAATGGGTAGTGTTTGACCTCTTAGGCCATATTTATAGAATGCCTATCGACGGTGGTGAAGCCACTTGCATCACTCAGGAAAGTGGACTAGCTATAAATTTACAACCGAAAATTTCACCGAATGGCAAATATATTGCTTTTATCTCAGATCGCAAGGGCCAGCGAAACCTGTGGATAATGAATAGTGATGGTTCTGAACCCAGACCAGTATTTAATGATCTAAATATTGAAACTAGTTTACCAACCTGGACTCCTGACAGTGAATATGTCATAGTTAAGAAAGAGAAAACCGATGAATGGGGGTCTGGATCTTTAACAATGTATCATCGTGAAGGAGGAAAAGGAGTGGAATTGGTTAGTAAAGATGTTTCCGGTGAAACATGGCCCTCAGTATCACATGATGGAAACCATATATATTTTCAAGCTTCACCTGGAGGTGGAGAGGCATTGAATGGTGATTTCCAATTGAGAAGATATAACTTTGAGACTGGTAGAATTATTGATATTACTTCCGGAAACGCCAATGGACCAGCTGCTGGACGTTTATCAAGTGGTGGTGCTTATGCACCCGAAATATCTCCAAATGGTAAATGGTTAGCATTCGGAAGACAAATACCGGATGGTACTATTTCTTTTAAAGGTCACAAATTTGGGCCTCGAACTGCCCTTTGGGTACTAAACTTAGAAACCGGGGCTGAGCAAAAAGTAATGGATCCTATTTCTGTAGCATTGGAGGGAGGGAGAGGATGGAGTATTCTCCCACGATATGATTGGCTACCCGATGGCCAATCAATTGTAGTTGCCCAGGGTGGGAAAATAAGAAAGGTGGATATGAGCTCAGGTGAAGTATCTACAATACCATTTAAGGCCAAGGTTAAACGGCGGATTTCTGAACAGGCTTATAACTCTTTTAGAATAAAAGATGAACCTTTTCAGCCCCAATTTATACGGTGGCATACGCGTTCACCTGATGGCTCAAAACTCGCCTTTCAAGCTGTTGGTCAAATTTGGGTAATGAATTATCCAGATGGAGAGCCTAGACGTTTGACACCTGAATCATTTGACTACGCAGAATTTTCTCCGGTGTGGTCTCCCGACAGCAGGTCGATTGCATTTACAACCTTGAGTGAATCGAATAGTGGTCATGTTTGGAAGGTCTCAGTAGATGACGGGAGTCCAAAAAGGTTAACGGAAGAAGCATCATTTTATACTCATTTAGTTTGGAATCCCAATGGAAAAAATATATTAGCAGTAGAAGGTGGAGGGGCAACTTCTAGAGGTCGTACAGTAACTCATAATGCCTTTTTTAAATTAATGCAGATTCCGGCTGATGGAGGAAATTCTCATCAGATAACGACTATTTCTAAACCAACTGGGACTAGCCCTGGAGAACACGCACGTCGTGCTATCCCACAACCATCATATGGCCCCGACGGGAGAATATATTTTCCCCAACCTACTGAAGACACTGAAGATACAAAAGATTATATAGATGATGATATCGTTACGTCCTTGGTTTCAGTTAAACCTGATGGTAGTGATCGAAAAGTCCACATGATATTTCCATATGCGGATGAGGTTGTACCCTCACCTGATGGTAAACATGTTGCCTTTCAGGAAGGAGATAATATTTACCTGACGAAATATCCGAAAATAGGTACTGGTAATGAACCGGTATTTATTGACAAAAGAGATGGAGATCTCCCTGTAAAACAACTTTCACATACAGGTGGTCTGTTTCCCAAGTGGTGGAGTAGTTCAGTACTCGAATTTGGTAGTTCAAATCAGTACTACTCCTATGATACAAACTATGAGCAAAAAGATACTCTTGGTGTTGAATTTAAAGTGCCAAGAGATAACTCTGATGGCACTATTGCTATTGAAGGAGCTCGGATTCTAACTATGAACGAGCCGGAAATAATTGAAAATGGCAGTATTGTCATAAAGGATTCTCGGATTGAGTGTGTGGGAAATCAAAATGATTGTAATACTACTGATGTGGACCGTTCTCTAGATGCTAGTGGTAAGACTATTATACCTGGTCTAATAGATATGCATTCTCATCATTATCGGGAAAATAGAGGCCATAGACCTCCAAATGACTATGAAGTTGCAATGTATTTAGCTTATGGAGTGACTACAAATTTAGATAATTCAATGTGGTCACAAAATATTTTTCCTACTGCCGAAAGAATTGAAGCTGGTCGGCTCACTGGTCCAAGAACATTTAGTACTGGAGACCCTTTGTATCAGGGGGATGGAGCTCGTCATAATAAAATTACAAGCTATAAAGTTGCCCATGACAATGTTAAAAGATTAAAATCATGGGGGGCAGTAGCGATTAAGCAGTACTCACATCCCAGACGTGACCAACGTCAGTGGATTATCGATGCATCAAGGAAGGAAGACTTGATGGTAACTGGGCACTGGAAGTTAAGTGTTATTATGGATGGTCATACTGGTTGGGAACATGCGTTGGATTTTAATCCAATGTATAGTGATTACGCTGAATTTTATGGAAAAGCTAATGCTGTTTATTCTCCAACTTGGGTAGTTGGCGGTAATGGTTTAGGAAATATTGGAAAGTTTTTTGCTGATGCCAATGTATGGCAGAAAGAAAAGCAACAGATATGGATGCCTTGGCGGATGCTTACATTTCTTAGGCGAAGGACTGTTGCACCAGAGACAGATTATAACTATCCCCTAATTGCTCAGGCAGCTGCTGATATAGTTAACCAGGGTGGTCACGCAGTAATTGGAGGGCATGGGGAACATCATGGTCTTGCCCCACATTGGGAGATCTGGATGGCTGCTGAAGCATTTGGTCCTATGGGAGCCTTGGAAGCTGCAACAAAAGAAGGGGCATACTTTTTAGGGGCAACAGATGATGTTGGTACTCTTGAAGAGGGTAAACTTGCTGATTTGTTAATACTTAATTCAAATCCGCTGGATAATATCAGAAATACTCAGGATATAAAATATGTAATGAAAGGTGGTAAATTATATGATTCAAATAGTTTGGATCAGGTATGGCCCATAGAAAAAGAATTCGGCAAAAAGTATTGGATTGATGAAGAGACTTTACTAGATGATACTCGTGCGATTGATTGGTGGGATCAGTAGGAAGATTTATTTGATAACTTAACTTTATTAGATAGTAATCAAATGTTCTAAGCAGTCAACTTTTACTAAATGGAAGATTATGGATGAATTATCAACTGCTAAGGGGACACATCCATGCTTAAGCCAACTCTCGATATCAGTAAAGTTTTTCTTACTCTGTTTATTATTAACTACGTGTGACAGCGTGAGTAGCATTAATGAAGAATCAGAAAACATTGATTCAGAGTTGGAAAACATAATTCGAAAAGCTACTGATGGAAGAGGGCTGGCATACTTTAAACTTCCTCCAAGCTATTACTTCGAGGCCATACCACAAGATTCCAGAAATCCTCTGAATTTACCCAAGGTTAAACTTGGTAAATTATTATATCATGAAACAGCATTGGGTATTCAAGCGAAAAAAGAAGAAGGTATGACAACATATTCATGTGCGTCATGCCATCATGCGGCGGCTGGTTTTGCTGCTGGTAGGAAACAAGGTATAGGTGAAGGTGGCCTTGGATTTGGAGACCATGGGGAAATGCGAAAAAGGAATCAGATTTATACTGTAGAAGAGCTTGATATTCAACCAGTTAAATCACCTACAACTTTGAACACTGCCTGGCAGGAGGTTATGTTATGGAATGGACAGTTTGGTGCAAACGGGGTAAATAAGGGTACGGAACCAAGCTGGACAGAGGGAACTCCAAAAGAAGTTAATCATTTAGGCTTTGAAGGACTGGAAAGCCAAGCAATTGCTGGTTTAGGAGTACATCGACTCAGTGATATCAAAAATACGAGTATAGCTGAAAATCCTAAATACAAGAAACTTTTTAAAGAAGCTTTTCCACAAGCAGAGCCAGACAAATTATTTACTACTAAAACTGCCGGTCTTGCTATTGCAGCTTATGAGCGCAATTTGATTTCGAATCAGGCTCCGTTTCAAAAGTGGTTGAGAGGTAATTTGAATGCGATGGCAGAAGTAGAAAAGAAGGGGGCCAAACTTTTCTTTGGAAAAGCCCAGTGTGTTAGCTGTCATACCGGGCCAGCTTTGAATTCCATGAAGTTTTATGCATTGGGATTCCCTAATTTAAAAGGTCCTAAAGTCCTTCAACCGGTTGCTTCGAATGAAGGAGTAAACTTGGGAAGAGGTAGTTTTACGGGTAATCCTGAAGATAACTATAAATTTAAAACACCCCAGTTATATAATTTAATTGATTCACCTTTTTACGGACACGGTTCCTCATTTACTTCATTAAGGGAAGTTGTGGAGTATAAAAATAGAGCGATTCCTGCTAATAAAGCTGTTCCAGATAAACAGATAGCTGAACAATTCCAACCTTTAAATTTGACCAACAAGGAAGTAACACAGATTGTCTCTTTTTTAGAGTCAGCTCTTTACGATCCAAATTTACAACGATATGTACCAGATTCATTGCCCTCCGGAAACTGTTTTCCGAATAATGATCCTCTGTCTCAAATACATTTAGGATGTAATTAGAACAAAGTTCAATTTCCTTATGGAACATTCATGCAGTAAGTCATTAGGTTTCATATCACTTATTCTTACTTTTTTAATAACGGCATGCACTTATACTTCTAGTGAAGTGGAACAAACAAAGGTTGGTGAGACAGAAATTTGGATACAAGATGGTAGCCACTGTACTCCATTTCATAAATATGTTGAGCCCGGAGCAGTAGTGACCTGGATAAATAAGGATACCATTTCTCATGCATTGAGTAGTGGAACACCCGATGATTCCGGCCGATGGTTTGAAAGTGATACTATACCACCGGGAGGTACTTACAGTAAAAAGTTTGAAAAAGCGGAGACCTATCCATACCACTGTTCAATGCATGGATATCATTCAGATCAGCTACCAGTCTTAATTATAACTGATCCGGTACAACCTACTCCCTAAGTTAAAAAAGATAATGGATAGACGAGATTTCAACAGAATTATAACAGGTACATTAGGATGGATGTTAACCCCTAACCTGTCAAAACTTACAACGTTAGAAAACCGACCAAAGCTTTCTGTTGATAAAACCAAAGTAGAGAAACATCTGAATAGACTTTCCCAAATCGGAGAAAGAAAAGAAGGTGTTACTCGACTGGCATATACCAAGGAGGATATACGTGCCCGTGGGTACATTAGAAAATTAATGAAAGAAGTAGGATTATCAATCAGTACAGATAGTGCGGGAAATATAATTGGTAGATTGGAAGGCCAAAAGTCTAATTTATCTTCTCTTGTAACAGGTTCTCATATTGATACTGTACCTGACGGAGGTAACTATGATGGCATGGTAGGTGTGGTTACAGCTATTGAAGCAGCCCGAAGTTTAAATTTGAGTGATTATCAAACCCGACACCCAATTGAAATATATGTTTTTGCTAATGAAGAAGGAGGTAAGACAGGAAGTAAGGCTGTTAGTGGTGAAATCACTAAAGAAGCCTTATCAATGAAAACCTATAGTGGGCATTCTATTTGGGATGGCATTAAACGAGTTGGTGGGGATCCTGACAATATAGAAAATGCTAAAAGGGATCCATCGAGCATTAAAGCATTCATTGAACTCCATATTGAACAAGGTGAAGTACTTCAAGCAGAAAATAAAACTATCGGAGTTGTTGAAGGCATAGTTGGAATTAAACGCTGGAGAGTTACTATACACGGAGAGGCAAATCATGCAGGAACTACTCCTATGGGAGAACGTAAGGATGCATTATTAGCATCCTCACATTTTGTGGAAATAGTAAATGAGGTCATAAGTAATGAATCGGGTACTCATGTTGGAACTGTAGGTAAGTTGCAAGTTTTTCCGAATGCACCAAATGTAATACCTGGTAAAGTCGTACTAACGTTAGAGATTCGCGATTTGAGTATGAACAAGATTGACTCATTGTATGAGGAAATTGAATCTCGATCTAAAAAATTGAGTAACATATCCAGTTGTAAATTCTCTTTTACACATATCTATACAACACAATCCGCCATCTGTAATCAAAAGATAATGCAAAGTATTCGAGCAGCATCAAACTCCTTAGGACTTAGTCATACGGATATTCCCAGTGGCGCCGGACACGATGCGCAAAGCATCGCATTGATTGCACCTATTGGGATGATATTCGTACCCAGTAAGGATGGGGTAAGCCATTCTCCTAATGAATTTACGGAAGTAGATGATATTGTATCAGGGGGAAATGTGCTTCTAGATTCATTATTGAAATTAGATCAAGAACAATATTGAGGATAAGCACAAAGAGTAAGGGTTATAAACATTAATTATAAACATTGTAGTATGTTTGAACGAATGGTAACAATTTACAAAACGGCAATTCTATTTTTAATACTGACAATGGTCGGTACGACGGCTTATGGTCAGGTGCCTGCACCTTCGGATGTATATGGTTTCGAAGTTGGTGCAGATTATAAACTTGCTGACTACGATCAAATGCTGGAGTATTACGATCAGTTGGATCAGGCCAGCGACCGGGTCCAAAAAATAACGATCGGAGAGTCTGTGTTGGGGCGCCCCATGATTTTGTTGTTCATTTCCAGTGAAGAAAATATGGGGCAACTGGAAGAGTATCGCACCATCAGCGAGAAACTGTCCCGTGCCCGCATCAGTGACGAAGAAGCAAAGCAACTTTCCAAAGACGGAAAAGCTATTGTTTGGATCGATGGAGGGATGCACTCTACTGAGCTGGCTCACGGGCAAATGACATCAGAGCTGGCCTACCGAATTGCAACGGAAGAAAGTGACGAAATGAAGAAGATCCGGGATAACGTTATTACGCTGTTGATGCCGGTGATGAATCCCGACGGGTTGGATATCGTGACCAACTGGTATCGCAAGAATCTGGACACTCCTTTTGAGACCACGAGTCCGCCGTGGCTGTATCACCACTACGTAGGGCATGACAACAATCGCGATTGGTTCATGAATAATATGCCCGAAACCTATCATGTGAATGAGGTGCTATATAACGAGTGGTATCCGCAAATTGTCTATAATCACCACCAGACCGCTCCCTCGTGGGCGCGTATCTTTCTGCCTCCCTTCTCCGACCCGGTAAATCCCAATATCCATCCGGGTGTAACTACAGGAGTAAACCAAGTCGGAGCTGCCATGGCCCAGCGCTTTGCGGTCAAGGACATGCCGGGTGTAGTCTCTGACAACACATATACTATGTTTTGGAATGGAGGCGGACGTACCACACCATATTATCATAATCAGATCGGGATTCTTACGGAAACGGCCCATGCCACGCCAACCCCGCGATTTTATGAGCCGGACTCTATGCCCGATAAAATAGGCGCCGGCATTCCCACGGACGGAACGGATATCTTTTATCCCGATCCCTGGGAAGGAGGAGAGTCGCATTTCCGGGATGCCGTAGACTATATGCTGACGGGATCGATGGCCGTGCTGGATATGACTGCAGAACGAAAAAGCCAGTTCCTCTACAATATTTACAGCATGGGGCGCGATGGTATTGAAGAAGGCAATTCTGGTGATCCTTTTGCTTATGTCATTCCTCCGGAGCAGTGGGATGAGGGGGAAGCCGTTGAGCTTGTTAATATCCTTAAGCAGGGCGGAGTTGAAATCCACCGTGCAGAAGACGCATTTACCGCCGG
>NZ_JBYEIR010000012.1:0-81882 GCF_058386985.1 Fodinibius sp. GM108 | reverse complement strand
ACTTGATCCGCAATCTCGCACGGCAACAGCCCTGAATTTTATTTCAAGATCATACCAGCGGCAACGAGACTACTTTTCTCAGACGTAAGGATCAGCTTCAAAGATGGTCTTACTTATAAAAAAGATTTCTCATGCCAAAGCAGGGATATGTATACATTATCTCCAATAAAACCCGGACCGTTCTCTACACCGGTGTTACCTCCTCATTGATTTTCAGGATACAAAAACACCGGCAGAGTGAGGGATGTTATTTCACCCGAAAATATAATACCAGATATCTTCTGTATTATGAGGAATACGAAAGTATTCAGCGGGCTATTGAACGGGAGAAACAGATAAAAAACTGGAAACGTGAATGGAAACTGGAACTGATCAAGAAAGTAAATCCTAAATGCGAGATATTTGGGAAGAGACAGTTAAAGACTTTGACAGTAGTAACCGCTGATAAAAATTTCGTGCTAATCTCATCCTTCCCTGCCGCGCGAGATCCCGCATCGTAGTGCGGGATGACGTCGAACAGATGTTTTATCCCTTCCCCTCATTCCGAAGCTCCTGCTTCGGAACAGCTTGCTACATTCCCAAGCAGGAGCTTGGGGAATGAGATGTTAATAGAAGAACATCACTATGGTTCGAGCGCCCGCTTGGCGTCACTACCCTTCAGCATATGCGGTACGCTTGCGCTATTGCCATTGCCGCTGGTGTCATGGATAAAAAATAGTAATCC
Organism: Fodinibius sp. GM108; assembly: GCF_058386985.1. Lineage (NCBI taxonomy): Bacteria > Pseudomonadati > Balneolota > Balneolia > Balneolales > Balneolaceae > Fodinibius > Fodinibius sp. GM108. The sequence continues at coordinate 81,158 of NZ_JBYEIR010000012.1, read as the reverse complement.
CGGAGTCGAAACTCCGAGATAACTATTTGGGACAACAATCACTCCTGAATACCAGGGTCAAACAATATTAGCAACCATTGTCTTAGCCTGATCTAACCTGTTCGTTTTAGAAAGCGTAACAATTAGCTTCCGTTTAAAATCGCGATCATCAGGATATGCGTTATGAAGTTTTGTATATATAGATGAGACATATTCATACCACTCTTTCTTCATAAACATCGTCATAATGTCATCCAGCTCTTCTCGATACGCTTCGTCCATTTCATTTGGCGGTAGAACATTACCAAATAATCGTTCAAATAAATTTACGGAACGTTCAAAGTTGCCTAACTCAACAGACAGTAAGAGTGCTTTTTGAAGCAGATCCCGATTGACATTTCCACGCTTAAAGGTAAAGAGCACATTAAAATATTCTATTGCATCAGAACGATGTCCGGCTTTCAATGCTACATCCGCTAACTTAACGAGCGATTTCTCCTCTTTCATGTAGCGGTCGAAATTGGCACTGGAATTCAACGACAAACGCTCATAATATTTTTTAAGCGTCACATAAGCTTTCTGCCACTCTTTTCTGAGCTCATAGATCCGAAATTGTATTAAATACGGCAACCGCTGAAAAGGATCAGCTTCAAGCGACTGTTTGGTTAATGACAATGCTTTTTGCCACTTGTGCTGCTCAGCCATACAACTGGCCAATCCGTTTACGCCGGCCAGTCGATCAAACGGTAATAATTTTTCCTTCTTCAGCAATTGGCGATACTGTGCAGCAGCATATACATACTTCTTCTTCTCGAAATAACGTTTACCCTGTACTAAAAAAAGCTTGGGGGCATACGTTTGAATGGATAACTCTTCATCAATATCAACGTGATCAATAGGACTGCTTTCACGCTCAAAGAATATCGGCTGATCTATTAATCCTATTTCATTACTCCGAATAAATTTAGTCGCATCCGGCAGGTTCTGCCCCGCAAACAGATCGGCCGACTGGGCGACCTCTTTGTTTACCAGCCTCATCTGATAATACTGGAAGTGATTTCCATTTTCTTCATTTTTTATTATTGCCGGCGTCCATTTTCCTGCACTCAACGTTTTCTTGCCCGGCAAACTACTAAACCGCAGCTGTTCATCATCTTCTACAAAAAGAACCCACGGTAATTCTGCTTCATCTACTAACGAGTTCCAAATTGATGATTTTGGCTGTACAGAATCATATTCGTACCATGACATATCATGTAAAGAACCCGGTGCAGCAAACGGAGCTGCAATTTTAAGTTGACCAAAGCGCTCGGTAAGCTGCTTAATTTTTTTTCGGTCGACATATTTTCGATCCGTCAGAAAGAGTACCGCTTCTATCCAATTTACTTCCTGCTTCCCCTGATGTGATACTGCTATAAGTTCCGATTCCATAATAACCTCATCCATTTATTACATGGTCTGTGTAAGACTAAATGTAGTTTAATAGTGTATTTTCAAACATCTTGCTGTGTACCGCCATCGCCGACTCAAAGGCAACCTGGTTTCGCTGCATATTAGAAAACGCCTCGGCATAATTCGTATCAACCAGTTCACTAATATCCGACTCTTGGGTTATTTTTGTGGATTCATATTGCTCAAACATGAAATCCATGCGGTTAATATTGTCTCCAAGCCTCGAAGCTGAATCTGTTACATGATCAATAACCTTATCGCTGTCTTCAAGCAGGTTATCAAATTGATCTTTGTCATTATTGCGCAAAGCATTTTCTACGTTTTCAAGAAAGTCAAACAGATCCCCGGCAGAGGTATCGGCAATTTCCTGTCCGGTTATACTGATATCAATCTCTACACCGTCAGCTGCTGTTATATGCGGAGCATCATCATTGCTATTATTTGTAACATTAGTACCAGCCAGTTCAAATGGTTTATTCCCACTGTTCGTACCCGCAAAAAGATATCGTTCGCCATATTGTATATTCAGACTGTCCACGATACGATTACGTATGCCTGCAACTTCATCAGCCATATTTTCGCGCTCACTGGTGCCTACCGAATCTGAGGCCCCTTTCACTAACAAATCTTTCACACTGATTAAACTATCAATAACACCATCTATGGTATCCTGGGCCAACCGTCCCTGCCGCAGTCCACTGTTGATATTGCTTTGAAACTGTTCAACTTTATGGAGATCGGCTTCAATAATACGACTGCTTTGAAAACTGATTGGATCTTGAGAAGCTCTCCGCACTTTGAGTCCGCTCGACAAGTCAGATTGTATTTCGGCCATTTCGCCGCGATTTTTATTAACATCCCGCATAAAGTTATCGAATATTGTCTTTTGTGTTACACGCATAATATTATCTGATTATACTAAGGAGAGTGTCATACATATCCTGGGCTGAACTCATCACCTTGGCTGCTCCCTGATATGCATTTTGATATTTGATCATTTTGCTAAGCTCTTCATCGATATTTACCCCGGCCGTTCGCTCTTGCTGGGTTTTCAGCATCTGGATTTCAGAATCACGAGCCTCTATCGTGGAATAAATACCATCCAGTTGCTTCCCTGGCTCACTGATCAAACTTACCGTAAAATTAGTCAGCGTCTGGTTTTGACTGGTGTCACCAATCACTTTTTGATTACGCAGATTTGCAATTTCAGACGCAATTTCTCCGTTTCCGGCCTCACCATCCGTATCAGAAGCGGCAATATGTTTTGAATTATTAACCAGCTCGTCATTTATCTGGATTGTTTCAGCTGTTGTCCCACCGGGGTTAAAAAAGTTACGCTGCGTATTGTCTTCCAGTCCATAACCGCTGCTGTGTAAATCATTTACCTCTGATACTATGGTGGATGCTAAATTATCCAACTTCTTTTTCAGGTCGGGGATACCCTCTTCATACATTTCTATTTCAGCCCCGATTTTTCCGCCGGATGGCTGAATAACGAGTCCGTTATCGAGTCTTAGTCTATATTTGTTATTTGTACTATCAACCTCAGATCGAATGTTATACTTGCGGTCCCCATCTACCACACTCAGCCCGCCAATCTTTATTTCCATGGCGCCAGTACTTGTTTCCTGGCTGTCAAAATCTACTAATTCCGATAACTCTTCCATCTTAGCTACACGTTTGTCAAGACTGGTAAAGTCAGGATTTCCTTTCGCTTCCGCTTCTTTAATCGACTGGTTTAGTTCGTTAATGTCGCTCAGCAATCCATTAATAGAATCCACTGTTTTGCCCGCAAATTCTTTTAGCAGCTCGCTATTTTCATCAATATTCCTACTGGTCTCGCGAAGCTTGCTCGTAAACTGCTGAGTCTCACTAATTAAGTTATTGCGTACACTCACATCCTGAGGATTACTGGCCAAATCAGAAAAGTTATCAAACAATCCCCCGATCTGAGTATCCAGATCATTACCATAATCCGAGACCAAACTTGACTCCAGCTTTTCATAGACATCCGCTTTTTTTTGCAGATATCCCATATCTTGCTGCTTTTCATTGATCAACATATCGTTCATTTTATCGCGCAAACGACTCACCTCATCAACGTTTACTCCCAATCCAGCATGCGATTGATCCATCTGCATGCCGTTAGGTGATTTTTCTACGCGCTGTCGACTGTAGCCAGGGGTATCAGCATTGATAATGTTATTGGATGTTACCGACATAGATCGCTCTGATCCACGCAGACCACTTTTTGCTATTTCAAATAATGAATTCATATCTAAGCCTCTTTATTTACTGCAATTCCGGAAGATATTTCCTCTTTATTTCCTTTCGAACTGTAATGGGTATGCTTTTCATTATGAAGGCTGTAAACAGACTGGATCAGTGATGCATTTTGTTCAACTGCAAATTCAAGAAGTCTATTTAAGTTCTGATGCTTTTGCTTCAGATCGCGTGTTTGCTTGCCAAGATCCTCTTGCCATTCATTGATAATATTCTGCGATTGTGGAAATACCTCTTTCAAACTTTCCAGTCGTAGCTCATCAACATTGTCAGATTCCTCCACCAACGACTGTAGATGATTGACAAATCGATGCTCCTGCTCTTTAAAGCTTGATTTCAGATTGGTGTATTTCCCGACGTAATGGTCAATATCATCTGTTTTACCAGATATAACAGCCTTGGCTTGTTTGTCAAGAACATCCATCAGCTTTCGAGATATTCGCTGTAGTTCCCTTATGATATCTTCAAACTCGTTTAATGCTTTCGTGGTTATCATATCCACCAATTAGTTTAAATATTATTCAATTAATTTGAGCTATGGTTTTACCCACCCCTACCCCTCCCGTGGAGGGGTGTGTTATTTCTACGTGAAACAAGATCATAGCTTATTATACTCCGCTATGAGATCGGCCATTCCTAACTTTCCTTGCTTTGCTATCTCATTTGCAAGTGTTTCCGTAATATGCCTTCGATACATATTATTCGATTGTCCCATGAGTCCATTTTTATCGCCCATTTTAAAAGAATCTTTAGTCATCTCGCTAACCAGTTTCTTGGCGAAAATTTTTTCGAACTCGGTGGCAACTTCTTCCTTTTTACTTTGTTTGTTTTGTATTCCATCAATTTGACTTTGCATTGACTGAGAAATTGAACCGATATCCATAGATACTAGAATTTATGTGTTACTGTTAATTTTCTTCTGAGCTACATTACAATAAGCTCACCCTGCAGCGCTCCGGCCCGGTCAAGAGCTTGAAAAATGGAGATAATATCCCGGGGACTTAATCCCAGTGAATCCAAAGCGTCTGCCAGCTGCTGCACATTGGTATTGGGCTCAAGCACCATATTCTGGGCTGCTTCTTCGCTTATTCCTACACTGGGTACCGGTACAACTTCTGTGTCGCCACCACTAAATGGCGGAGGCTGACTAATAAAAGGCGTTACCTGCGTCCGTACCTGCACACTACCGTGCGATACCAACGCGTCATCAATCGTTACACCACCGCCAGCAACGATAGTACCGGTTCGCTCGTTAATAACCACGCGCGCCGGTCTTTCAAGCTCTACTTCCTGTTCCATTATAGTACTGATAAAAATATTCCGCATCCCCTGCTCCTGAAATGCTTCCGGCCATTCCACCTGGATTAATCCGGGATTGTAAACTGAAGCTAACTGCTCATCAAAATTTTCATTTATCGTCTCTACAATTTGACGCGTATTCACATAACTCGGTTTTTCCACAACAAGGCTGAGTTGTTCATTGGGATTGAGCTGGAAATCATTATCCTTTTCTACGGTTCCGCCGCCGGGAACGGTTGCGGTCAACGATCCATTTCGTGATACCCGAGAACTTCCTATCTCTTCATTGATGCCGCCTACAATAAGCGGCCCCTGTGCCGTAGCAAATAACTCTTTGGTTTGGGGATCCAACAGAGGCGTCTCAAGTAAAACACCGCCTTCCAAACTACTGGCATCACCCATAGAAGAAACGGTAACATCTATTTCGCTTCCCCTGGCATTATAGGCACCCACTTCGGCCGTGACCATAACAGCGGCCACATTTCGCGTACGAAGGCGTTCTGAATCTACCGTAATGCCAAAATTCTCAAGCATATTGGCAATGGAACGCACGGTAAACTGAGCGCCCCTTCGGCTTATCGTTCGGTCACCGGTACGATCCAGCCCGGCCACCAAGCCATAGCCAATTACTTTTTTGGAATTGGCATCTTTCACCTTCAGCACGCTACTCAACTTGGTTTGTCCCTCAGCTTCGGACATAAAACAGGCAACCAGCACAACAGATACCAAAACCTGCAGGTAATATTTTTTCGTCATCTTCATATTCTTCAATATCATTCTGATCCTAGTTCATTGCTTTAAATACCGCTACTGCAGCTAAACCAACGCCTACTGCTGTCAAAGCGGCCCTTTTCAGGAAGCCTTCTTTTTTTGTCAATCCATGTACATCCCCTTCCTTTTCATAATTAATTTTTGCATTACTCACGTGGTACGACAACACGCGGTTGTCACCGTCAATATCAGTTCGTCGCACTACGCCGCTCAGATCAATTTGATGTTTTTCACCATTGATTTCGGTGGATCGACTGCCTTCGACAACCAAATTGCCCGATGGCGTCAATTCCACGACCTCTACAGTCATTCGCCCTTTTAATAGTTGCCCCTGATTGGTTGACGCCGCTTCATCAGCATCGTAGTTGACCTCTGCATCAGAGCCAAAGGTAGGCTGAAAAGGGATAAAGTTACCAGACACCGATCCCCCGGCACTGGCATCGGCATTTGAAGAATTTTTTGCATCGGAACTGGTGCTACCCGATATATTCTCCTGTAAAATTATTGTCAATATATCACCTACCTGTGCTGCCTTGGGGTCTTCATAGAGCGAATGCTGGCTATATCCCACGGCGGTTATGCTTAGAAAAAGCAGAACCGCTGCAACTCTTTTTGTAATTAAAGCGAGCTTTGCAAAATCTACCATGTCATGCAGTCCCGAAAGCTTTCGGGACAGGGTGCCACGGACTTTGCAAGGTCTATTTAAAGTGTGTTTTTCCATTGTATTATTCCCGGACGAATGACTTCGCCCTCATATTTTTTTCGTGTTTCACTACTGTAAATTCTTATTCGTTCCCCCTGCGCCCCATTTTCACGGGCTTCGCCGGACACCTGAACCTGAACGCCATTACGTTCTATAACCACCTTGACCTCATCACCAGCTTCGACAATTATTTCTCTGCTTATCATGGATCTCCTCACGGGTTGCCCGGAAAGCAATGTTTTTCGGAGCGTCTTTCCTTCCAATCTCTCCATATTTTCGATATAGTCTCCACTGTTCCGGGACAATGAAACCCATTGATACGACAAATCTGAGCTGTTCAATTCCTCTCCTCGTCTTACCCGCTCGATTACAACAGGCAATTTTTGCTCGGCCTCTACCTTTAGCTGTATCTCGGTACGCTGACGTGCACCGCCCTGCTGATATAAAACCTCAAAATTAGTATGACGCTTTACATTTCCCTGCAGCTCCAGCGCCAAAATATTACCCGGCGAAAGTTGCAAAAGCCGATTGGGAATCCAGCGCGCCTGCACCTCAAACCGATATTCTCCATCCGAGAAACGTCGTTCTAATTGTTCACGGGCTTTTTCCAGGATTACGGATTCCGCATCTGCTAAATCAATAACAGCGACTGATACAGCTGTCTCGCTAATGTCTGCTCGATCTAAAGCAAACATAGGGGAAGCACCTTTTGCCGGAATCATCCCCAGAAAAAAGAGGCCACAGAAAAATATTATGCCTGCCATTACCTTTTGAAACATTATAATTATCTGTTATATGATTATATTAAATAACCCTGAGCACTGAGTTTCGAGCCTTTTCTGACCCACCCCTGTCTCCTTCCGCCGGCTGGCGGAGAAGATAAGTCTCTCCCGAAAGCTTTCGGGAGGGATTTAAGAGTGTGCTAGTACCCTTATCCTTGCTTGCTCTTTAAAATCATCTACCGAATCGGCCACTATCTATTGAATTAACGTTTGATTGAATTTGTAACCGACATCATTTCTTCAGCCGATTGTACCATCTTCGAATTCGTTTCATAAGCACGCTGAGCCTCAATGAGTGCAACCATCTCATTCACAACATCCACATTTGAATCCTCCAGAAATCCCTGACGTACGGCGCCAAAACCTTCAGCTCCGGGATGATCCACAAATGGCATACCCGAGGCCTGTGTTTCCTGGAATAAGTTATCTCCCAGCGCTTCAAGTCCAGCCGGATTTGAAAACTTGGCCAGTTCGATCTGACCCAGCTCGATTTGTTCTCCTTCACCCGACATCATTGCCGTCACAGTTCCATCTTGTGATATTTGAACGGCCTTGGCCTCCATCGGCACCTCAATCTGTTCTGCGAGGGGGAGACCGGAATTGTTCACCAACATTCCCGAAGAGTCGCGACTGAAATTACCATCTCTCGTATAGGCAATCGAACCGTCAGGTCTTTCTACGCGGAAAAATCCTTCCCCGCTAATTCCCAGGTCCAGTGGATTTCCGGTCTCTGACATCGAACCCTGCATAAAGTTTCGGATGGTCGACACTGCCTGTGATCCATGTCCTATTTGTAAGCGTGGGCTATCATTTGAGATTCTGCTTGACGCCCCACCCGGCTTGGATACGGCAATATCTTCATAGAAAAGATCCTGAAAAGCGATATTGCTTCGCTTAAATCCTGTAGTACCGACATTGGCTAGATTATTGGCAATGTTATCAACTGACTTTTGCTGAGCACTCATCCCGAGCGCTGCGGTATCTAAAGCTCTAAAAGGCATAATGTTCTCGTTTGTTCAAATTAAAATTTTCCTAATTTCGATGTCGCTTGTCCCACCATCTGATCCGTTGTTGTCATAGCTCGCTGCTGTGACTCAAACATTTTGGTGGTTTTCATCATATCTACCATTTCCTCAAGGGCATCTACATTGCCCGACTCATAGTAACCCTGCAACACATTGCTCGACTGATCATCTATCAACGCATTGCCCGGTGCACTAAAGTAGTTATTACCCTTACGCTCCAGATGAGATGTATCTTCAATTTTTACCACCTTGAGCTGATCAAATACCTCATTGTTTAATCGTATAGTTCCATCTTTAGCTACTTCAAGCTTGGCCTGCTCCCCGCTTTCACCGGTTGCTTTCATATATTCAGGCATATGGATGGGACCGGAGTCGCCCATAACTCGCGCTCCTTTATCGTCCACCAAGTACCCGTCACTATTGAAATGCATTCGTCCGTCGCGCGTCAGGTGCGTACCGTTTTCATCTTCAACGACAAAAAACCCTTCTCCTTTAATACCGAAATCGAGCATGTTATTGGTCGGTTCCAAGACTCCCTGTCGCATATCAATTTGTTGTTGCGGTATCGACCGGGAAACCATTTTTCCGTCAATACGCTCTTGCACCATTTTTTGGAAAACGTTGCTCCCTTTAAATCCGGGAGTATTGATATTCGCTAAATTATTAGCAGTAACATCCTGCATTTTTGTAAGCATCTGCATAGCCTGCATCTGCGCCTGTAATCGTTCAATCATAATCTTTATCTGATTGGTTATTGCATTTTGGCAAATCCGGGAATTACCGGATGAGATGATAGTACTTTCAAATTTTATGCCACTGATGTTTCATTAACTTTACCCCGCACCTATCCGCTGACAGGTAACCCCGCAAATACCTACTTCCCTTATATAATAAGGTGTAAATCGCTGTTTTAGCCGGATAAGAATGCCATGACGGACTGATTCGACCTCATTTTGGGAAATCCGGTCAAAAAGACCGCTGCTATGGAAATGTTTTCCGTCCATGGGGGATTATTTCTCCCTCACTGACTTAAATAATTTATTCAGCCTCATAAAACGAACACTCTTCGATATGGTACTGTATTTGATTTATCTCTACACTCATGTCAGATCAAAACTCAGCACAGGAAAAAACAGAAGATCCCACTCAAAAGCGGCTTGAAAAAGCTCGCGAGGAAGGGAATGTAGCTTTCAGCACCGAAATATCGTCGGTCATGCTGATGGTTGTATCGCTGCTGACGGTTCTTGCCATGGGTGATTTTATCTACGGGCGAATTCAAGCTCTTTTTGAAACTTTCTTTTTAAATGCGCAGATGGCGCTTGATAACCAGAATAACGCTGTAGAATACCTGGGATTGGCTTTTCGGTACGGCCTGGAGGCTATGATGCCTATACTCATTGTCTTAATGGTAACTGCCTTGGTTGTCAACCTGATTCAAACAAAAGGCGCTTTTTCATTTAAGGCCATAAAGCCTAAACCCAGCAAACTTAATCCCATAAATGGGATTAAAAATATTTTTTCGATGAAGGGATTAGTGGAGCTGGCAAAGGGTGTACTTAAACTGTCAATTATAGGAAGCATTCTTTACATCACTGTAAGTCCCAATATTGAGCATTTTGTTTCTCTTGCCGTAATGCCGTTTGAATACAACATCAGTGAGTCGGGACATTTCGTACTACTCTTTTTAGGCAGAATTTTTGCAGCTCTCCTTGTACTGGCTATTGCTGATGCTATCTATCAGCAGTATCAACATAAAGAAGATCTTAAAATGACAAAGAAAGAAGTCAAAGATGAACATAAAGAGACACAGGGGAACCCCCAGGTGAAAAGCAAGCAGAAAGAAATGGGGCAATCGTTTCTTAAAAAACGGATGGATCATGCGGTTATGGAGTCGGATGTGGTGGTTACCAATCCTACACACTATGCCATAGCCTTGCAGTACGATCCCGAAGAAAATACTGCCCCTATTGTAATGGCGAAGGGACAACGTTTAAGAGCTCAAAAGATTAAAGATCTGGCCAGGGAATTTAACATCCCTATTGTTGAAAATAAGCCGGTAGCACAAGCCTTGTTTGCATCCGCTGAAGTAGATCAACATATCCCCGGAGAACTGTATCGCGCCGTGGCAGAAATACTTGCTTACGTTTATAAACTCAAAAACAAACACAATATCTGATACGAAGAAATGGCTTTTCAGAATATCACAACCAGCAAACTTAAGAACCGGTTTCTACAAACCGATGTTCTGATTTCTTCGAGCATCATTGTCATTATACTGATAATGATTATACCATTTCCGCCGGTAATGATGGATTTTTTCCTGGCGCTGAACATCTCGCTCTCCATCATTGTGATGCTGGTGGCTTTTTATACTATCAAACCGCTTGAGTTTGCTGTATTTCCGGGCATGCTGCTCATTTTAACGCTGTTCCGACTTTCACTTAATATTGCCTCGACCAGGCTGATTTTGAGTGAAGGATATGCCGGATCAATTATTGAGTCGTTTGGCGGCTTTATCGTACAAGGTAACTATGTGATCGGGATAATTATTTTTGCTGTACTGATTATTATCAACTTTGTAGTGATTACAAAAGGTGCAACCCGCATCGCCGAAGTAGGCGCCCGCTTTACGCTGGATGCGATGCCCGGTAAGCAGATGTCGATCGATGCGGATTTAAGCGCGGGATTAATAACGGACAGAGAAGCCAAAGAACGACGTGAGGAGATTGCACGCGAAGCTGATTTTTATGGTGCCATGGATGGTGCCAGTAAATTTGTACGCGGTGATGTTATTGCCGGACTGCTAATCACATGCATTAATATTATAGGCGGTCTTGTTATTGGTACCGTACAAAATGGTATGGGGATGGGAGAAGCGGCCCGTCTGTACACACTGCTTACCGTCGGTGATGGTTTGGTAACGCAGATTCCCGCACTCCTGATTTCTACATCAGCCGGTATTATTGTATCGCGCGCCGCATCCGAAGGAAACTTAAGTAAAGAGCTAACCAGTCAACTGCTTGGAAATCCAAAAACTCTTGTGTTGGGATCAGTATTCGTTTTCTTCCTCGGCGTCATGCCCGGCATGCCGCTTATTCCATTTTCACTGATGACGTGCTTGTTTTTGTTTCTGGCTTATCGCCGTCATCAAGACGAAGAAGAGCAAAAAGAGGTTGAGGAACATCAACAGAAAGAACTGCCAGAACAAGAAGATCGCGTGGAAGATTATCTGCAAATTGATACCCTTGAGATCGAGATTGGATACAGTTTAATATCGATGGTAGAAGAGCAGCAGGGAGGCAACCTGCTCGACCGCATTACTTCGCTTCGCAAGCAGCTGGCTTCGGAGCTGGGCATCATTATTCCATCAGTTCGCATACGCGACAACGTACAGCTGGATGCCAACCGGTATATCATAAAAATGCGCGGTATTGAACAAGGTGACGGAGAACTTCTGACCGACTATCACCTGGCACTTTTACCTTCGGATTTTGACGCTGATATCCAGGGAATTGAAACGAAGGACCCCACTTTTGGAATGGATGCCATCTGGGTAAGCGGAAAAAATAAATCTCAAGCGGAAAAATTTGGTCTTTCCGTAATCGAAGCTGGTGCAGTAATCACAACGCATTTAATGGAAGTGCTTAAAAATAATGCTCATAAATTACTTGATCGCCAGATGGTATCAAGACTCATCGATAATATTGAAGAGCAGTCGCCCACGCTTGTTGAAGAACTTGTTCCCGAAGGCCTGCAGATCGGAGAAATACAAAAGGTTCTCAAACGGCTTCTTCGCGAGCGTATACCCATCAATAACCTTGTCACAATTCTCGAAACGCTGGCCGATCATTGCCAGGAAACCAAAAATACTGATGTTCTGACGGAATATTGCCGTGCAGCCCTCTCTGAAGTGATAACACAAAAATTTGTAGGTGATAGCAATGAGATTGTTGTCGTAATGATGAATTCCAACCTGGAATCACGTCTGATTGAAAAAGCCCAGGAAGGTAATTTGAATGCCAATACGCTGGGACTCAATCCAATGCTGATTGAACAGCTTTACAAAAACGCCTCCGGCACTTTTGAGGATATGATACGTCAGGGATACGACCCTATCCTGCTTACATCGCCGGTGTTGCGACACACACTGTTTGAGTTTTTGGCACCAATTTTGCCAGAAATAAATGTACTGTCATATAACGACATCAGTCAAAATGTACAGTTTAAAACATTTGATCGATTGCAAGTACAAGCCGAATTAAATGAACCTGAAACCGTATGAAATTCAACAACTTTATCGACAAGACATTAAAAGCTGCTAAGCAGAGCGCACAGCAAATTTACGGTGACGACTTTTCTAAGCTGAAGGAGATCACCTCCGAAGACGATGAAGAGCAAGAGCGTAGTTTTTCTAACAGGCAAGAAACATTTGATAAAGAAGATGCGCAAACAAAAGAAGAACTTGCCGAACGTACTGCTCAGGAAGGCGTTGTCTTTGAGCGGTCCGGATCAGAGCCCCAGCTGAAGAATGATGGTAGCTCCACCGGAATCAACGGCAAACTGGATTCAATTCGCCAATATGCTGCCGAACAGAGTACGGGAGATGGGGAAAAGAGTTCAAATAACAGTGAACTACCCGGTAAACAAAATAGATCGGCTAAAACAGATAACAAGCCCGAAATAAAAATTCCAAAGCCGGTTAGTGAACTGTATAGCCGAAAAGATATTCGTCCTCGAAGATCGAAGGATAAAGCGGATTCGGAAGAGCGGAACTTACAACAGGATGGTAACAAGGGGGAGAAAAATCCCCAGGAGAAAACGGAAGCAAATTCGAAGGAATTATATGATCAGCTTGTTAAGGATCTGCCCAATGGTGTTTCAAGCCCCGGCAAGAAAACAGATCAGGAAGAAAAACAGGCAAATAACAAGCAGGATCTGCACAAGCGCTTGGAGCGCCTGGAATCGTTGGTAGAGGGTCAGCTATCCTTTTCGGGGGATAAGCGTGCTAATCATCCTATCTACCACAAGCTTATGGAACGGGGTGTGCCGCAGCAATTAATCACCTCTTGGTTTGAAACAATTAAGCAGGAAGATATTGATCCTGATCAACAGCATGAGCTATTTCGGTCGAAATTGCTGCATCTGATCAGCAAACAGTTACAAGTATCTCAGGCCGGTCCTGCTGCTAAGATGTTGCTATTTACCGGTCGATCAGGAAGCGGTAAATCACACCTGATATTAAAGCTGACAACCCTTACACATTTTTTAGAAACTGATGATATAGCTGTAGTGTCGTTTGTTCCTGATAAAGATTTCATTAAGCAAAATTACAGCATTGTAAAACCATTTTGCCACGAAAATAATATTGACTTTTATCAACTTGAAAATGCAGATGAAGCGGCAAACTATCGTTCGAAATGGAAGTCGTATGACCACGTACTTTTTGAAACACCCGCACTGGAAACCGGTGGTGAATCTTTGATCACGGCCATCAACGAGCTGAACAATGAGCTCCAGTCACAGGCTACTGTTGAAACGCATTACCTGGTTAACACATCGGTACAGGGGGTTGCTTTTAATGATCCGCTAGCAAATGAAGTTGCAGCCGATCATGTAACTCTGACTCACATAGACCGATCGACGAAATGGGGAAAAGCTATTCCGTTGCTTCTCAATACTGATTACAGACTGCGATACATTAGCTGTGGCCCTTCACTTTCAGGTGATCTGCTGCCGTTTGACGCCCAAAAATTTACCCGGAAACTGTTAAGAGCTTAACTGTAAAAGACAAATTTTTAACTAATCAGCGGAAATAGGAATTAAAGAAAATCCAACTATCGCTTAACAGAATATTTGAGAACCATCTAAAAACGAATACTATGTTATTACGAATAATTGCAATTATATCACTTATCCAGTTTTTGTTACTGATGGTAGGAGGCGAAAGCATCAACACAGCTTTGTATCGAGGCCTGCTGGTTTTTCTAATCCTATTTTCAGTAGTCTATATATCGATGTTTTTGCTGAATATCATCCAGGAAAACACAGGGACTATGTCGAAGAGCTCTACAGCAACAGAAAGCAATAAGAATAAGAGCGGGGATCAATGATGGGGAATAAAACACTTCAAGAATTAGCCGAACTGTATTGTAAGAATCCGTCTGATGGATTGCGGAACGCAATTATCAGTAAATCTATGCCATTTATTCGCAGCATCATCGGGAAAATTAATATTCCCGACCAGCCGCTCACTCAGCAAGAAGATATTGAGAGCGCTGGCATAACGGGGCTCATACAAGCGATGGATTCGTACGACTGTGACCGTAATATCAAGTTTAATACGTTTGTCTATTATCGCATTCGTGGAAATATCATTGATTATCTTCGCAAGATTGATCAGCTGCCGCGGCAGAAGCGAAAAGACTACGGAACAGTAAAAAAAACTATTCAGGAATTGTCACAGAAGCTGGGACGCACGCCGAGTGACGAAGAAGTAGCTCGTGAACTGGATATGGATATCAATGATTATTATCAGCTGCTCTCCAACGTGCAAACGCGTAATGCTTTGTCGCTAGATAATAATATAAATGATGATGATTCAAATTCTTTTTATGAAATTCATGAAAATACAGAAGCTGAACTTCCGGATGAGAGTTTGGTCGATAAAGAACGGGCCCAAATTCTTAAAGAGAAAATTGGTCAGCTGAAAGAGCGAGACCGTCTGATACTTACGCTCTATTATTACGAGGATATGACCATGCAGGAAGTGGCACTTCTGCTGGAGCTTTCGGAAGCACGCATATCGCAAATTATTGGTAAGCTACTAATACGGTTAAAGGAAGATTTGATGGAAGAGAAGGTGACGGTAGATTGATGGGAGCTGAGAACCGCAGAATGTCGAACAAGGAATGATGAATTTCGAGGTATAGTCACTTCTAAATTCTTCGGTTCCTTGTTCGGTGTTCAATATTAATGAGGAGATCGCCAGCCCCAAAAACCACGGGCTCGCGATGACAGGGTTTAAATAAGTGAAATCTGTCATTGCGAACGTAGTGACCGGTGGGAACGGAGTGCGGCAATCCCCAAGTGTCTCGTTTTGCTCCTCTGCTGTACAACACAGGGTATATAAAGAAGCCCTGCTTGGAAAAGCTGGTGTTGAGTGTTCCAATGTTACGCACCAGAGGTACGTAATGAGATAGCAGAAGCTACTGACCGCCACCAGTAGTAACTCAAGACCGCTTGGAGAAACAATAATAAAATGTATGAACGAAGCGAGCTCTTCGCTGTACAAAATCCCCCTTTCCTCCTCGTTCCAAAGCTCCTGCTTCGGAACACTACTTTAAGAAGTTTCATTACGCTAGAATCCCTCTCCCTTATTAAACCTACAGCTTAGTTTACGTCTTTGAATCAGGACCTTCAGGATGAAAGGATGAATCTTGATGGACTTTATCTCAAATGTTGCCCTCTCCAAATATGTTCTCTACTATTTCGCTGGGTTGCAAGTCATAGAACCTGCAATCCCGTCATTGCGGATTTGATCCGCAATTTCGTACAGCAATAGCTTTGGATTCTAATCCAGCGCTATACCAGCGGCTTTTCATGCCACAGTGAGTAAGGATGGATTGTATTCAGACGTTGATTGCTGGTATAGATTGTACTAGGGTTCTCTTCCCTGCCGTGCCAGCCTCCGCATCGGAGTGCGGAGTGACGTCGGGAGGCATTTTTTTGCGCTGGTTTCCCCTCGTTCTTAAGCTCCTGCTTAAGAACCTCCTGAATATTACTTTTGCCTTTGACATCAGTAAGAGGGATATGAAGAGACACCTCCCGTTCCCGAGGCATGTAAACGAGGTATAAATCGATCTCAGGCAATTCTTTCTCCTGAATTGATATAGCTAGCGCGGGAATTAATTCCCACGCTAGTGATATGGTTTCACATCTTCCACTTTTTTTGGCTAGGAAACAAGATGCGTTTCTGCTCCTAACAAATAATTTACCTTCCCAAGCTGAAGCTTGGGAATGAGATAAGGTGATGGTGGATTAAGAGCGGGATCGGGAACCGCAGAATATCGAACAAGGAATGATGAATGTCGAGGGATAGGTATTTCGTAAATTCTTCGGTTCCTTGTTCGGAGTATGATATTAAACTGGGGATCGCCGCGGTCGAAAGACACTCCCTTGCGGTGACAATATTCCTACGGTGCCATTGTGCCCATCAGATTAACGAGATAGTCGAAGAGCGTATCAAAAATCTTTCCAAAGGCATCGGGCATATAAGTCAACAACCACGAGAGTAGTGTAAAGCCGAGTAGCAGTTTAATAGGAATGGCAATAAACAGGATATTTGCCTGTGGCATAATGCGGGCAAATATGGCCAGGGAAAGGTCTAAAAGAAAAAATACAATCAGAAACGGAATGGATATCTGCACCGCAATCACAAAAAGATACTTGGCCACTTGAAGCATAAATGGTCCCGCATATCTTATGTCCGCCTGATTTAACGGGATAAGCTCAAAACTTTTGACCAATCCATTAATAAAAATTTTATCACCGTCCATCATTAAAAATACGAGAATAGCAAACATGGTGAATACATTCCCCACTATATCAGTTTTTTGCTGAGTCATCGTATCTACGATCTGTGCAAAACTGAGAGTCATCTTCAGACTTATCAGTCGGCCAGCCATCTCAATACCCGCAAAAATAAGCTGCCCAACCAAGCCTAGTGCTACTCCTATCAGCAACTCTAAAACAATTGCAGTAACAATAAATGGAAGCTCTGGTTGTATACCCGCCAGCACGTTTTCTTTTGGGATTACAAAGGAAAGAATAAAGGCAATTATCAACGCCAAAAATAACTTGACACGGCGTGGAAAGGCTGCTGAATTAAAATATGGGGCCGTCATTACCAAACTGCTTACCCGAACAAATATCAGGAAGAGTGCCAGTATAAAATGGGTTGACAGCAGCGACATTTATGTACTCATTATATTTAGCGTAACTATCATTATTTAACCAGTTCCGGGATGATCTCTATTACCCGCTCCATAAAACCAACTGCATACTGCAGCATAAAGCCAAATGAGAAAAAGAGTATCACCGCCACAACTAACATTTTTGGCACATAGCTCAATGTTAATTCTTGGATGGATGTGGCTGCCTGAAAAATAGCAACAGCCAGCCCGATTACGACTGCTCCCACTAAAGGCGGAGCTGCCAGGGCCACTACAGCCGTTAGCATTTCTTGCAACCAGTATAATCCCGTTTCAGTATTCATAGCAATCTTGCTTTAATTAAAACTCTCAACCAGCGACTGTACCAACAGGTACCATCCGTCCGTTAGCACAAATACCAAAATTTTAAATGGGAGCGATACGAGCACCGGGGGCAGGAACATGATCCCCATAGACAACAGCACCGCTGCAACAACCAGATCAATTACGACGAAAGGGAGATATATCATAAATCCTATCTGGAAAGCGATCCGCAGCTCGCTCATTACAAAAGATGGGACGACGATATAAAACGGCATATCTTCTATGCTATTTACCGAATCCATCTCTACCATGTCCATAAAAAATAGCAGCTCTTTTTCCCGGGTTTGCTTTACCATAAACTCTTTTAACGGCAGAGAAGCTTCACTTATCGCCTCCATCTGTGTAATCTCTTCGTTTAAGTAAGGCTGTACAGCCTCTTCATTAACCGTTTGGAAGGTAGGCATCATTATGAAAATAGTTAGAAACAGCGCCAGTCCAATCAGCACTTTATTCGGCGGAGATTGCTGAGTTCCTAACCCCATACGCAAAAAGAAAAAGACAACCACAATGCGGGTAAAGCTCGTCATCATGGTAACAAAAGCAGACCCAAATGAAAGTATTGTAACCAAGATCAACGCCTGAATGGCCACCGAAAGGTCTTCGCCCTCCATCCCTAAATCAATAACAGGAGCGCTCTGCAGCAGTGCCGGATTGCTGATCATGCTTGGATAGGTAAAAGAGCTGGCCCATAAGCTAAGAGGCATCGCGAGTAGCACCAAAGTAGCCAGAACAGCCACTTTTTTCCATTTAATACTTATCATTCGTTTCATGCTACAGGTGATTCTTGAAAAGCTTTCGAAATTTATCTGCACTGCCAACATCTTTTTCCGGGGCCTTCTCGGTCCAGTCACTTTCATCATAGCGATGCAATAGATTTACCGAACCGGATGTGACTCCGAGCACCCAAATCTCGTTGTTAAGGCGTATAATTCTGAGCTGTGCTCCTTCACCCAGATTCTCTGTTCCAAGCTGTCGATCAATCGTTGCTGAATCGTTCGTTTTTTTCCGATCCAGCCACACCCATACCATGATCAGAATAACCAAAAGCACAAAAAATGTGACCAAACCATTCGTAAACATACTTGATGACGATTGATCGGACGAGCGAATCTCTTTGATTTTGCTACTATCCGATGACACCATCGTGGTATCCACGGGATGCTCTGAATTCATAAATTGGTTGGTATCTGGCCCCTGGTTATAATCTACATGTGATAGCGTAAGCAACCAGATCAGCAACAAGATCACAGAAAGGGCAAGAACAACTTTCAGAATCCTGGCGGGTGGTACATCCAGCGAGGA
Source organism: Fodinibius sp. GM108 (assembly GCF_058386985.1). Taxonomy (NCBI): domain Bacteria; kingdom Pseudomonadati; phylum Balneolota; class Balneolia; order Balneolales; family Balneolaceae; genus Fodinibius; species Fodinibius sp. GM108. Next base: position 62,248 of record NZ_JBYEIR010000012.1, on the reverse strand, counting down.
CAGTTTATCTCTAAGATCCATTTTTAAGCTTAGCTAGACGTTTTTTTGTAGTTACCAGGCTGGAAATACGAACACCGAAATGCTCATCAATGACCACAACTTCGCCCAATGCTATACGATTGCCATTTACAAGGATATCAACCGGCTCACCGGCCAGCTTCTCGAGCTCAATAACCGATCCCTTGGCAAGCTCCAGCACTTTGCCCAATGGAAGCTCAATTCGTCCCAGCTCTACTGAAACATTAAGTTCCACATCTTTGAGCAGATCCATATTATGGGCTTCTTCATCGCCATTGCCATTTTCTTCGGCAAATTCTGCGAACTCGATGTGCCGTGCCGAGATCACTTCTTCTTTTTTAACCTCTTTTGAGCTTGAATTGGTATCCACCGTGGTGAAATCCTCTTCATTACTCTCATCAAGCGAACTGATCTCCTCTTTCGGCTCCTGCTCTTCTTCTTTTTCTTCATCAGCTCCTTCAGGATCTTCAGCCAGCTCTTCTTTCTCTATTTCCGTATCCGGATCTCCGATCAAAAACTCTGCCCGCACCTTATCATCGGCAATACCTTCGATCTCTAACTTTGACCAATAGTATTTTTCATGTGCAAGCTCTTCTTCCATTTCTACTTTTGAAAGAACCTCAACATCTCCCAACTCAATTTCAGCATCTTCCGAGGCAGCCTTTTCGCTAATAGCAGCAATAAGGTCGTCGGCAAAATCTTTCAACAGGCCGATTGTTTGATCATTCTTTTCTTTCTCCTCAATCCCCAGCATGATGCTTGACAATAACCCAAACCATTCCTGATCGAGTACCAGGATTATATCAGAGCTTATATTTGTTTCCCGGGCATACAGATATACATCGGTGTTGTTGAGGTGCTTAAGTGCGAATTCATTTTCAACTTCTTTAAATGAATCTATCTCAATATCTGTCTCTTCCAGCAGAAGTGACGTTAAAAATTCTTCTGTTGTCGGCAGATATTGCTCTAATGTTTCTTTTAGAATATCCATAATACGTTTATATAACCTCCTGTTCGTTAATTTCTTCTATCATATCGTAAATCTTTACGGCCCTTCTTCCGTGAAGAACACCGGGATAGGCCGACATTTTATGTACGTTGTTTACCTTTACTTTCAAGGGCTGATCGGTTCGCTGATTCAGCGGTATTACATCACCTTCTTCCAAATCCATAATATTTTTTATCGACAGCTTTGTCTCACCCAACAGCGGCTTTATATTTACAGTGGCGCTAGAGAGGGTGTATTTATATGACTCCAGCTGATCTTCAGACAACTTCTCCGTTTCGGTCTTTTTACCTTTTTTCAATACCGAATTATTCATTGCCTCTTTTAACAAGCTATAAGGATAGGAGAGATGAATGGTCACATTTTGCTCTCCAAAGCTGATCATAAGCTTTATAATAATCGTAGGATCAACCGAAGCAAGGTGTATATTTTCAGGTTTGCTCTCGTACGTTGACGAGCCAATATCAAATTCCATATATGGCTCCCAGGCCATGACAATCTCGTGATTGATGCTTTTAACGATCCGGGATATGATCTTCTCCTCAATAGTAGTCAATGTTCGTCTTTCCGAGAGCTCACCACCATATCCACCACTCTGCCGCTCTACCAGATAAATGCAAAAAGCGGGCGGCAGTACCATGATAATATTCCCCGAAAAGTCATCCACTGACAACAAGTAAATGACACTGGGACTTTTAATCTTATTAATGAATTTACTTGAGGAAAGCTGCTGAATCTTATCAAGACTAACATCCACTTTTCGGCGCAGTGCACTACTGAATACCCGGCTTGTGCTACGGGCAAACATATCATGCAGAGAACGGAGATTACGCATAATCTCCTTACTAAAAAGCTTTGGCTGTTTAAAGTCGTAAGGCTCTACATATTTTACATTCCTGAACTGTTTCTCAGATTGATGAGAATCCATAAAAAATGTTTCGTTCGGCTATTTATTAGCATCATTGCATTACATATTTAGAGTAATACAAATTGCGTACCGAACGCGAATCAATGGCATTATTTATGATCTTTACCAATTCAAGACGCACCTTTTCTTTCTCCCTGCTTCCCTGCAATTCTTGCACCGAACGTGATGAAAGATAACTGATAATGTTGTTTCGTACCTTTGATTCATGCTCTTCTATAAGGCTTATATCCCCTCTATCGGCCAATTCAAGGGATAATTGGACTAATAAATAACGCTGGCCATTTGTATCAGCAGGATTTACAATGATATCTTCCAGCTCATATTTCCCCTGTTCCTGAGGAGTTAGGTTCTGTACATAGCCATAAATAGCATCATAATTATGAGCTACAACCAGGTATGCTATAAGCATTTGGCCGACCACAAAAAGTATAATCAGGAAATATTTTCCAATACTTCGAAATTTTGACAGTTTATTCTTCTTTCTATTACTCACCGATTTTTTTTGTTTTTTATCAGCCATGCCTATACCGTTTAATTCCAACTTATAATGAATCAGAGTTCATCTGGTTTAATAACTTTTCTGCTTGTCTCTTCAACTCTTCCCCAATCGGTTCTGCATCCTGGTAATTAATATATATTTCTACTCTTCTGTTTTTTCTGCGGCCTTCGGGTGTTTCATTTGATGCCACGGGCCGAAACTCTCCATAACTGCTAGCTTCAAATTTCCGCGTTTCCAGATCCGAATACCTATTCAAAAATAACACTACCGACACAGCACGTGCAGCCCCCAAATGCCAATTAGAGCGGTATTGAGAACTAGCTGTAATGGGCATATTATCGGTATGGCCGTGTGTTTTAACCTCCTTCACATTAGGGCGTATTGCCTTTGCAATACGTTCCAGCACAATTTCGGAACGCTCCAGTAATCTTGCAGACCCGCTGTTAAAAGTCAGAGAGTCATTCAACGTTACTTTGACTCCTTCATCTGTCTGCTCAATATCTACTTCTGAAGAAAAACCATTCTCTTCTAAAAATTGCTGGACCTCCACCCATTCTTCTCGAAGGGTATCTTCAGCTTGCTGTTTACTTGCTGCATCATTTTCGAATACTACACTCGTTGAAGACTGAAAATAAGACAAAATTTCGTTGAATGTTCCTTCATCAATACCCGGAGTCATAACGTATAGCAACACAAAAAATACCAGCAACAGCGTTACCAAATCACTGTAGGTTGTCAGCCAGTTTCCGCTTCCAGATTTTCGTTCAAAATTTCCCATTCTTCATTTTGATATTTAGTCCATTCCTGGTATAGCTGTTCTTCTCTGTCATTGCCATATGGTAACTTATCATGATACTTTTTGTATTCAGCTCGCTGCTTTGGTGTAACATGTATCAGCATCTTATTCTCCATAACACGAGGGTTCTCACCTTCCACCATCGAAATAATACCCACACGAAACATCTGTTTTCTGTTGAGGTCGAGCTTACTCAAATACTCCAGCTTTCCTGCAAGTGGTCCCAATACCATATTCGCGAAGATAGTGCCGTATAAAGTAGTTATCAGAGCTACGGCCAAACCGGCACCCAGCGACTCCGGATCCTCAATATTTTGCAACATTAAAATCATACCGATCAGCGTACCGATCATCCCGAACGCCGGCGCATATTCTGACATTGAATCAAGCACCCGAACCGAAATTGCAAGCCGTCGTTCCTGGCTTTCTATTTCATCCTCTAAAATATTTTCAAGACTTTCTTTATTATAACCATCAACAGCCAACTGCAAGCCATTTTGCAAAAATTCATTGTCAATATTTTTGATATCACCATCGATAGCCAATAATCCCTCAAGCCGTACCTTGCGAGCAAACATGCGCATCAACTCCATATCAGTGCGCAGATCCACCGATTTAGCTCCCATCATCCTGCTGATTGTTTGAAAACTGAACTTTATATTCTCGAAACTATAATTCACCAGAGTAGCCGCCAACACTCCACCGCCCACAATCAAGAAGGCTGAAAGACTGGCAAAGACTAATAAATTTCCCTGTGTTACAATCGCCAGCAGAATCAAGGAAAACCCTGATACTAATCCTATAATTGTTGATCTGTCTAACATACTCTGTGTTATCGTCTATTTTATGAAGATCTTAAACCTAATCCGGCAGTGAGACTAAAAATCTACGCCTGCCAGCAGATGTGGAAATTCCACGGCTTTTCCTCTTGATTCGCTTTTTCCACCTAAAGACTAGTTTCTTGAGAAGTAATTATTTTACTTGAAGCCGCCTATCTTATTAAAAGACCGTTCCGAAGCATGAGCTTCGGAACGACAAGAAAGAAGTATATCGTAGCGCCTGCTCCGATCCGGATATTTCTATTGCTGCCTCCAAGCAGGGGCTTGGAGGCAGGGGGGCAAGAATGAATGCCCGCACTATTCCAGTGATGGCAAAAAAACGCCCCGAACTTATCTGGAAAACTCAAATAAGAACGAGGCGTTAACTTAATGTAAGCCTAAGATGTTCAACTCGCAGATTTTTTACCTGCGATAAGCAGTAGTATTATCGCTTAAGATTTACCGCCTCAGTAAGCATCTCATCAGACGTGCTGATAACCCTTGCACTGGATTGATAAGCGCGTTGCGAGGTAATCATCTCGGTAAACTCCTGGGCTAACTCAACATTTGATCCTTCAAGAGCACCTGATTGGATAGTACTATTCGAAATATTATCAGCAGAGTCAACAAAGACTTCACCTGCCGCTGAGGTAGCTCTAAAAAGTCCTCCGCCGACCATTTCAAGCCCATCTTCGTTCTGAACATCACCCAGCGCAAGCTGAGCCAGACCTTGGTTTTCTCCGTTACTGTACACACCTTGTACTCGTCCGTCTCCGGTAATCTGAATGTCAACAAGCGATCCCTGGGTGTAACCATCCTGGCTTAATACTTTTGCTGTATTAGCTCCCGAATACTGGGTGAAATCAGATCCCTCAGAGCCACCCAAATTAACGTCAAAGTTGGCTGTACCCGCACCATTTCCAGGATCAAATTCAATATTAAAACTATCACCAGAATCTATTCTACCCATCTCATCAAATTCAATAGTGCCTGTTGCAGCACCGCCGGTGATGTTTTCGCCCTCAGCAAACTTCACTTCATATTCCCATTCGTTTTTATCAACCTGGGTAAAGTCAACCAACAATGAATGCTCGGTGCCAAGACTATCATATACTGTTGTACTCATAGTTTGAGTACCGGTATCTCCCTCCTGCATAACATCAAAACCGGGCGTATTCATTGCCCCGGTACCACCACTGACAGACATGCTGTTGACATCCAAGGAACTGTCTCCCAATTCATCTGAACGGAGCATCAGCATACCATCCACCAGACTCAGTTCGCCATTAACATCCGCATTACCATCAATGGCAGTATTCAATCCGGATACGACATCATCAAGGGTATCAGTTGCTGATCCCAAATTATAACTGATGTCAGTATTACCAGAACCGTCGTTATGTTCTATGTTAAGTGTTATGGTCTCAGTTCCATCGAAATCAGTGGTCGTTTGACTCAAATCATTTAATTGTGTTGTTCCTGAAGCAATGTCACCGCTATCATTCGTAAAAGCGCTTTGTGCCTGTACAATCTGCGTAGTACTAGTTTTAGAACTTAAATTGCCACCGATGTTTACTTCACTCGTTTGCTGTGGCTCAAGGGCATTTTCAAAATCTACCCGGATGTTATCGGTAGTGCCTCCAACCAGGATATTGCCCGATTGGTTAGCATTATATCCCTGGACAAAATTACCGGCTTGATCTACAAGATTTCCATTCTTATTAAACGTAAAGTTTCCAGCTCGTGTCAAAAGATTTTGGGTACCGTCGTTTACCACAAAGTATCCATCACCTTCAATAGCCAGATCGGTTGTTTTTCCGGTATTTTCAATTGTGCCCTGGCTGAAGTCACGATCGACTGATGCCACACGAACACCCAGTCCTACCTGATTACTGAGCGAAGGGGCAGATCCTCCCCCTCCGGCACCGCCAATATTTTCATTCATTAGCTCCGAAAATGTTACCTCGGAGGCTTTAAAACCTGTAGTATCCACGTTTGAGATATTGTTTCCGATCGTATCCATCTTAGTTTGGAAACTTTTTAATCCACTTACTCCCGAATTCAACGATTTTATTAAAGACATAACTTACTCCTTTGTTTTGTATGAAGGACAGATTCGAAATCCTGCCCTGGTTGTTAAAAAGATTATTTCAATTTTAATTAAAAGTTACCCTGCGCCACTGTTTCGATATTACCTATAGGCACTTCTGTTCCATCAATAGATATTCGTACTCCTTCGCCTGTAAATCTCACATGTTCGGCAGTACCCTGGGTATACATTCTGGCTTTTACATTTTCATCGCCATTCGAGGCACTGATTTCTACACTGTATTGCCCCTCAGGAGCCCGTACGCCATTGTTGGCATATCCATCCCAGGTCCAGTTATTTTCACCGGATGCAGCGCCGTCAATAACTTCACGCCGTACTTCGCTCCCCGAGGAGTCGCGAATCACAATTTCTACCTCGCTGGCGGTATTATTCAGATCAAAATTGATATTTGCATCTTCACCGGCCTGCAGATTTACTTTATCGCTTAACGCTCTGACCTCTTTTCCAGTTAATGACGAAGCCATAGAATTAGTCATCTCCGTTCGCATCAAATCCTGGTTTTTAGCCAGTGCAGACAGACCATCATTAACCCCAATAAGCTGCTCTACCGAGTTAAACTCCGCCAGCTGAGAGGCAAACTCTTTACCGTCCATAGGATTAATCGGATCCTGATTCTGCATTTGAGCAACCAGCAGTTTCAAAAACTGATCCTTTCCCAAATCACTGCTGCCCGACATTGTCTGACTGCTTTTACTGTCCTGTGCCGCTTGTGCATTCGCACCTATTTGACCTATATCCATAATTTTATGCTTTTATATTAACTATGCCGTCCATTCCATCTGGTTATAACCAAAATTGCGGACTGTTGAACTTCCTACATCACCAGTACCTTCTGTTGCTACCTTATTGCCTGATAATGTATTCCTATAATCTCTTTGTTGATCGGATGATCTTGACCCTTCTGAAAATGCTGATTCTTCTTCGCTTTGATTATGACCCTGGACCTGCAGATCGATATCCGAATCAAACTCCTGTTTCAAATGTTCACGAATCTGTTGCAAATTCTGCTGCAACAGCTTACTCAAATCAGCGTTCATCGAACCCATTTTAACCTGCAGTACTCCTTTCGACTCACGGACCGATAACTGTACCTTCTTGCCATCGTCTAATACAAAATTGTGTTTCTGCCAGTTACCCGGACTTTTCTTAGCCTCTGCGGCCGCTTTTTGTACGCTTTGCGTTATCCCGGGCAACATTTTCTGCCGTAACGAAGCATTCGCCACCGGTATTTGACTTAACCTGGCTGAACTTGAAGAACTGCTCGTTTGGGTTTCTTTTTCATCATCAGCCTCAACGTTCTCTGCCGTATGCTGATCCCAAACTTTCTGTTCTTCAGTACTCATCTGCGAATCTCCCGTAGACATACCCGGGATATTTTGAATATCAATAGACCTGGCCTGCTTGGAATTTCCTGTATTTGAAATTCCAAGCCGAGTCAAAATCTGATCTCGGTTTTTCCTTATACTTCCGGCTTTTTCATTATTCTCATCATTCTCTTTTGTTTTTCTACGATCCTTTTCGAGCGTAACATTTTTCATTTCAAAACCCTTATCAGAAAGACCAGCCGTATTATTATTGCGGAAGAACGAATTGAAAACCATCTTTTGACGGTCATTCAACTCTGTTTTAGCAGATTTAGCTCCAGGCGTTTCACTTGTTAATTGCTGCTTATTCTGCTCTTTTTGATTTGTATCTGCAGCAGGTACTTCTCTTCGTTTATTCGAGATTCCTTCGGACCTTTGGAGATTCTCGTTTAAAAAAACCGTTCGTTTCTCACCACTTTGTTCTTTGGGGTCGGCATTTAGCTTCTGTGATTCTTTTCCGTTCTTATTATCAACCCTTTGATTAGTATCTTTTTGGATATTCTCCTGCCCTTTTTCGCGCTGCGAGGCTGCTACTTGTTGATCCCGTTTGGAATCATTGGACGTTTTACCTTCATCCTCAGCCAATACTTCAATTTTTTCATCTGAGTTGTTAGATGTTGCACCTGTTTGTACCCGATTCTCCTCATTATTTTGATCAGAATCTGAGGTATTCATAATCTGTTGCTCAAGATCCGCCTCTATATTATTTCCTGATGAAGATTCAGCAGTTGCTTTTACTTCGGCTTTACCGGCTTTCTTCTTACTGTCTTCGATCTTAGCTTTGTGCTCATTTGTCGACTGATTTTCCTCACTCTTATTCGAAGTTTCAGGAAGCTGCCGGGAATCTTGCTGATCTTCACTGTTCGTATTTTCTCTTTCTCCAATCAGTTTTTCCTTCAGCCGATCGACAGTTTTCTTTGTTTCATCGACTCCTTCCCTATCCCATTGTCGGGGCTCGGCATCTACTTCTCTGTTTTTATCATCAACTCCAGAATTTCCATCCTCCTTCTGAGGTACCATATCCTTTTCAGTATCAACAGTATTTTCTTTGTCGGATGGATTTCCTTCCGGTACTTCTGTCGACTGATTTTCTACTACTTCCTGCTCACCAGATTCCGAAGTCTCTTTATTCAGCTGTTGTTGCAGACGCTCTAATATAGACGCACTCTGTTGTTCATTGACAACAGCTTCATCAATATCGGTTTGTGTGAAAATGCCGCCCATGCCTTTTAATCGGACACTGCCATTTTCACCTTCTGTCTCGTCATCTGAATTTTCCAGGCGCAGCAACTGCTGATTATCTTCTGATTGATCATTTTGCAACGCTTTAAGCAGCGACTGAAACACCTGCTGAGAATCCTTTCCCATCTCCGCGCTTTCTACATTATCCGATAAACCCTCGGGCAACGAAACATTTTTGCTATTTGCTATATTTGACAACAGTTTACTCAACATCACATTACCTCCGTCATTAGTTTAGCAGCTCGTTTCGATTCCAGAGCCCGCAGCAATTTTTTGCGTTGCAGTGAAGAGCCTACTTCATACAACCGAATTAATTGAGAATCAGACATTTCATTTAGAATAGGGGATAAATTTTCATCATCCAGATCCAGCAGGCTTTTCACATTCTCTGATAACTCTTCGTTGCTGAGTTCCTCAGATACAACATCTTCCGATGCTGACTCCTCATTCTCTTTTAACTCTTTCAATTCCTCTTCTTTGGCTAACAACTTGCTTTTAAGAGAATCATTCACCGTTGTTAACGAGTCCAGCTGAGTTTGCAACTCTTGAATATTTTGTTTGAAGGCACTGGCACGCTCACTAAGCGTTCCCAGATCTTCTTCAACTGCATCTCCATCATAATTCTCCTGTGTTTCAAAATTGTCAGCCAGTACTATTTCCTCATCGTACTTTTCCGCTACCTCCTGATGCTTTTCCTGGTTGATATAAGGAAACAAGAAATAGACAGCTACAGTCAATGGTAGCAATGGCAAAAAAATGAAGCCTAATATTTTAAGAACTTTGTTAATACTCATGGTGCTTATTGTGTATGGGTTTGTGTAGCAACTTCATCCATAATTTTTCGCTCCTGTTTTGATACCTGTTCCAGGAACACTTCGTGTTCTTCTTCTTTCATCTTTTCCATGATATGGCGCTTTTTATGAACCTCAGCCAGCTTATCACGCTGCTTATCGATCGCTTTTTTTATGATTTTCAAACTGCCATTCAACTCTTCCACTTTTTTATGCAAATCATTGATATACTGCTGGTACCGTTTCAGATCATGCAAATTTGTAAACCCTTCGCGGTCGGCCTTGGCCAAATTCACTTCCAGTTTTTGCTTTAATTGATCACGCAGTTCACTCAACTTTTTCTTTTTCGTCAGTTTTTCGGCAAGCTTTTGTTTCTGGATCGTTTCTCTGTGCTTACGAACTTCTAAAACCGGTTCTAACGAAAATTTAAATTTCATAGCTTTTCAATACTTCTATTCAACAATTGTTCTAAGCGAATCCCACAAATCTCCGCCGAAATCCGCTTCATTCATATTCTGTATCAAAAATGATTCCAAATCCTCTCGTTTTTCTACCGCTTTATCTATTTTAGGATTTGATCCCTCCACATAAGCACCAATATTGATCAGGTTTTCCGCCTCACGATAGGTCGCTATCATATCCCGAACTTTACCCGCCAATTCCAATTTTTCCTCTGATACAACATTCGGCATTACACGCGAAATGCTTTCCGGAACATCAATCGCCGGATAGTGATTTTTATGGGCTAAACGTCTTGAAAGCACGATATGACCATCCAAAATAGAGCGGACAGCATCTGCAATCGGTTCATTCATATCATCATTATCAACCAACACTGTGTATATTCCGGTGATGCTTCCACGAGAGGTTTTACCAACCCGCTCCAGGAAATTGGGCAACATAGAAAACACGCTCGGCGTGTATCCTTTGGTGGTGGGAGGTTCGCCCGTAGCCAATCCCACTTCGCGTTGTGCCATGGCTACGCGAGTGACGGAATCCATCATCAAGAGGACATTTTTTCCTCTTTCACGGAAATATTCTGCTATTGCAGTAGCGGTATATGCTGCTTTTATTCTACTCATCGCTGACTTATCTGACGTTTCAGCTACAATTACTGACCGTTCCATCAACTCATCATCCAGTGTGTCATCAACAAATTCCTGCACTTCACGTCCGCGCTCCCCAATAAGTGCAATAATATTTATGTCAGCATCGGAATGGCGGGCAATCATCCCCAGTAAAACACTTTTACCCACGCCGGAACCGGCAAACAACCCGATCCGCTGGCCTTTACCAATGGTATTTAAAGCATCAAGCGCGCGTACTCCGGTATACATTATTTCGTTGATCGGTTCTCGCTCTACGGGTGAGGGAGGATCATTATGGACAGGTTGCTGACTGCTGCATAACATAGGCCCCTTTTTATCGATAGGATCTCCATTGGCATCCACAATACGTCCCAGCATCTCAGGCCCCGTAGATATGGTCAGCGATTGTCCCAAATATTCTACTTTGCAGCCGGATCGCATGCCTTTAATGTTTTCATACGGCATTAACAGCGCATGATCATCTCGAAGACCCACAACTTCGGCCGGAACAGTTTTATCCATAATCGTTTCAATACCATATACTTCACCAACGCTGGCTTGCAATCCCGTACATTCTATAATGGTGCCTACAATAGAAGAAACTTTACCATAGCGTTTACTCCCGATCGAATAATTTTTCAATTGATCGTGAACTGTTTTGATATGTTCAGATAATTCAGTCGAAGAATTCATTTCCATAATGGCAACGAAATATTTTCTTTCAGGTCGTTCAATTTTTCCCGAAAACTATGGACTATCGTTTCTTTCTTTGTTTCAAACTCAAATTCTCCGGGATTACAATCTTCACTAATGCGAATAGAAAGACTTAGTTCGGGAGCGTATTCCTTAACCAGTTCTTCTACAAATTGGTAATCCGTTTCGCTGACCCACAGCAGCGGTTTTGCCTCTTTATCAATGTCATGCAGTAACAGTGACAGCTCTTCTTCGAGCCGTTCTCTTACCTTGGGATTTTCAACCGGAAGTCCCACTATTTTTTCGACCATATCAAAGGCCAAGTCCAGGAGCCCCGGATTTATCGTTTGATGTCGCCGGGTCCAGTCGTTATGGGCTTTTTTGATCAGGTTTTCTAATCGGGATATCTTTTCATCTATCTCTTTTGCAGCCTTTTGATATCCTTCCTCCCGCCCCTGCTTTCGTCCTTTCCGGAAGGCCTCTGTTCGGGCTTTTCGCAGCCGCTTTTCCCATTTTTCATTCCGTTTTTGGATAAGCTTTTTTACATCAACCTGCTGCTCATCCGAGGTTTCTGAAGATTTCTCTTTATCCTTTTGCTGTCCATTACCACCAAAAACAACTTCATAATCCAGGCGATTTTCATCTTCTTCATACCAGTCAATTTCATCGGTATTTAAAATCTTTTGTTTGTCCATCTGTTCTATTCTACAATCTCTTCTTCAGACATCTTACGGGTGGTAATCTGTCCTTCTTCTTCGAGCTGCTTAATTTGTCTGATGATTCGAGACTGTGCCTCTTTCACATCCTTAAGCGGAACAGGACCCAGTGCATCCATATCTTCCTGCAGCATCGCACCCGCACGATCCGACATGTTGTCCAGGAATTTATTCTTCACCTCATCATCAACACCTTTTAAGCCCATAACAAGATCGCTTTTTTCCATCTGGTTGATGATAGTTTGTACCGTACGATCGTTGAAATAAACGATATCTTCGAACAGGAACATCTGCTGCTTGATCTCGTCAGCCATTTCGGCATCGCGTTCTTCAATCATACTCAATACGTGCCGCTCAACCGATATTTCAGCTTCATTAAGAATTTGTGCAACGGCATCGGTTCCACTTTTCAAGCGATCTCCGGCGGTATACATACCTCCCATCTGCTCCTTAATTACTTCTTCGATCTCTTCAATTACTTCACTTGAAATTTTCTCCATGGTAGAAAGCCGGTAAATCACTTCGGCCTGCATATCCCCTTCCAGATTGCCAAGGATCTCAGCAGTTTTTTGCTCATCCAGCTGCGAAAAGATCAAGGCGATCACCTGGGGATGTTCCTTTCTTAAGAAGTTTGTAATCTGCGTCATCTTGCTCTCCTGAAAATCTGCAAAAGCAGTATTTTCAGAGTTTGCTTTCAACTTTTGGAGTACTCTATCCGAATTAAAATCACCATCAATCTCTTTTAGCAAATCTGTAGCATATTCGGCTCCACCTTCTAATATTAATTGGTCACTGACCATTATTTTGTAGTACTCATTCATCACTGTGTTAACCACATGAGGCTCAATATTATCCATATTGGCAATTGCCAGTGTAATTTCCTCAATCTCGTCCTCCTTGAGAAACTGTAGCATCGGCCCGGCGTTTTTAGTACCTAAATTCGTTATAAATATTGCCGCTTTTTCTGCTCCTGTTAAGTCACTGGCATCACTAATAACATTCTTTTTTCCTTTTTCGTCAGCCATAACAGATTACTCTTTATCAGTTGATATTAACATTGCCCGAACAATTTTTGCTGCTTTATCGGGTTTTAGTTCAACCATATTCACAATTTCTTCGAGATCATACTTTTTATTTTCAAGCGCTTTTACTTCTTCTTTGTCTTCGCTATCCATTAAGTCTTCGAGTTCTTTTTCACTCATATCTTCTAGTCTTTGATCAACATGATCATCTGTAAATACTTCCTGCCTACTCCCAAAAGGCGATTGCATAACCAATCCGGGCTGACCGTGTACTTGGTTGCGCATGCTGTATAACAGCCATACAATTAAACCGAGCGCGGCAAAAATAAGCCCCCATCGCAATATTCTACTCCAGGGCCACGGACCATCAATCATTTCTCTTCGTGGCGAAAGTTCGCTTGGATCCCAGAACTCGACCTGTTTAATGGTAATTTCATCACCCCGCTCTGGCTGTAAGCCAATGGCCGATGCTACAACCTCGCTGAATTCCTGGAGTTCTTCCTCCGAATAGGGCTCTGTCTCCCAAACCATTTCCCCCTGCTCATTTTCCTTCCTTACCTGTTTATGGTTCAGCAAAACCGAAGCGCTGATATTACTGATATTACCCTGGCTTTTCTTATATACCTCTTTAATTTCACTGACTTCATAATTTCGTGTCCGGGAGGTAACTTCATCTTCATTCGATGATACAACTGCTGTTTCCCCCCTGTCTCCGACTGGTGTAAACTCATCCACAGGCACCATTTCAGATCCTTCCTGAACATGCCTTTCTTCCTCGCGCTGTTCCGATATTAGCGTTCTGCTTTCCGGATCTATTTTATTCGATTCCCGAACCAAACTGTCAAAATCTTTTTCAACGGCTACGCGGATTATACTGTTGCCCGGCCCCAGCACCCGATCCAACATTGTTTGTCCACGTTCGGTTAAATAGTTTTCTGCCTTCTGCTCAGATTGCAATCCACCATCTTCGGATGAAAACATTTCTTTATTTTGATTCTCATCTGTCAATCTGTTGCCGGCATGGTCAACTATGGTTACATCTTTTGCATCCAGTCCCTCAACACTACCCGCAATAAGGGATGTAATACCCTCAATGCGCTGCTTTCCCAACTTTTCACCTCGTTTAAGTGTGATCAACACGGATGCCGAAGCATCTACTGTGGCTTCTTCAAATGGTGAGCGCTCCGGTAGAACCAGATGAACACGCGATGATTCTACCTGCTGCAAACTGTTAACCGAACGCGATAATTCTCCCTCCAGAGCCCGCCGGTTGTTGAGCTGCTGCATATAGTCGGTCATCCCTAACGAATTGTCATCAAAAAGTTCGTAGCCTTTCATATTAGATTGAGGAGCTCCTAACGGTGCTAATTCAAGACGCAACTCATCAACCCGTCCTCCAGGCACATAAATAGATTGTCCCCCGTTATTCAGCTCATAATCTACACCTCGCTCCTCCAGCTCAGTAACGATTTCCTGAGCAGCCTCCTGATCCAGTGAACCAAAAAGAAGGGTATAACTTGGACTTAATGCCCAATAGAACAGGGTGCCAACAAACACCATAATGGCTATAACCAACCCAAAAAACAGCGTTCGCTGTGCTGTACTTAATGGAGCAAGAAACTCTTCGAATTTTTCAATAATCGAATTCATTTAACTAGTTATATTTGCATGCGGCTTACTTCCTGATACGTCTCAACAACTTTATTGCGCACTTCTACCATCATATCAAAGCTTAGCTGGGCTCGCTGCATCTGAATCATCACATCGTGCACATTATCTGTTTCGCCGGCAATAAATTCCTGAACTTTTATGTCTGAAGCTTTCATTGTTTCATCCACTCCGTTAATAGCGTCGGTCAGCATATCTGCAAACGATTGTGATTTCTTTTCACCGGAGAGTTCATTAGTTCCAATTTCTTGCTCGGTTGTCGACTGCTCAATGTCCGATATTTGTCGGAGCAAACCGCTGGCTTCTATTCCTTCAATCATAATATTCTCTGTTGGCTGTGACTTATTGCTGTTTCAATTCTATCAAATGCTGCATGTAGCATTAAATCTGAAGAGAGCGCTTCATTATTTCTTTCTCGGCTTCTATGCTGCTGAGATTCGCCTCGTATAACCGATTTGCGCTTACAATTTCTGTCATCTCTTTTACCATATCGATATCAGGATATCGCACCATGCCCTCTTCATTGGCATCCGGATGATGGGGATCATACTCATACCTGAAATTATCCTGCTCGGCAATTTTATAATCCGGACCCAACGACTGACCTTTTTCCGTTTGCGATCGGGCTGAAGGCGACAAATGCTGCTCGCGGGTTCTGTTTAAGGATCCCATGCTTTTACTCAATACCCGCTTAAAATCTTGTGCCCCCGGGGCCGAAGTACGGACCGACTGAGGACGATATCCCTCTTTAGCTCCTTTGGCAGAGCTGGTATTGACATTCGCTATATTTCGGGATGCCGTATTTATTCGCTCTCGTTGAACCGAAAGCCCCTGTGCTGCTGTTTGAAATGCTGATGAAAGTCTATCGGGAATCATAAATTACTTTTTATTAACGGGTTGTACTTGTTATTCCTGCCTTCAGCGTATCGAAATGATGACGTAATGAGCGCGTTACCAACTGTACTCTCATCTGTGTATCGGCCATTTCGATAAGCTCATTTTCTAAAATTACATCGTCGTCTGTTTCTTTTATCCTGGGGTTTACCTCGTGCATATCGGTATCCGATTTGCGGGCTTCTTGTAAAGCGTTCTCAAATTCAACCTCATGCTTTTTGTATCCCGGCGTATCGATATTTGCAATATTCGACGATGATATTTCCTGACGCAGTGAATAGCTATCCATCGCCTTGGCCAGGAGTTCACTATGATTACTATCGATTATTGGCATAATTCGCAGTTAATATTCATTTTATATTCAGACTCAAATAGTGCGTTCTATCGGAACAAAGAACTAAATATTAAGTTTTTAGTTTGTGTAAATGTATCAGGCAATACCTATGCCAAATCCGGATACTACCAGAATCAGTATGTTAGTAGCGTTCCAAAAAATGATTTGGCTGCGGGAAAGTGCATAAATAACCGTTCGGGAGGTAATTTTTTCCTCAGTAAAATATTGTGAAGCATTTAGGACTGTTTTCACTCAGTAGAAGGAGGAGTTCGCTAACTTTTTCAGACAGGAAGGTTGGTATGTGGCAAATTATCTTAGCAATTGCAGTGGGTTTAAGATGTCACCCTCTTTGCTGATAATATATTTACACACTTTGTGTTACAGAGGCTGATGATTCAGTATAGGGTGTTCAAAATCAAAATACTATTGATACGATATTCGAATGAATAAATTAAATACTGCTGACCCTACCTTTATAGTAGAGATAGAAAGCAGGAAGATTTGCAAAATAAATAAAGAGTTGGTTGTTGCGTGTCAAAGCAATCCCATCGGCAAGCGGATAGACAATATTATTCATATCGAAAATAATATCAGCCAAAATGTAATTGCCGCATTTTTCAATAATCAATGGTATACTTTGAAACAAGAAACAATACTATGGGAGGAAAGTCCCCACCTGAAGATCAGTTTGCAAAATCGAGATAACATTCCCGATTTCGAAACGATCCATACTTTAAATAATATGATCGGTTTTCTGCTACATCGCATCCGATCACCACTTACGGGTATTCAGGGATATGCTGAATTTGTAAAAGATAGTGTGGAAGATAGCTCAACTTCAAAATATATAGACAAGATTGACAGGGGAGTTGACGAACTATTTGCAATTTTAGATGAATTGGAAGCATTGGAAAATATTCCGGAAAAACCCGTGGAAACGAATAATTTTTCCGCGTACCCTGAAAAAATAGCTCAGAAATTACTGTCATCTTACGATGCAAAGATCCGGAAGAAATTATCAATTTCCATAACAAAGGAAAGTGTTTTGCGCTGTAATCCAGGCGATTTACGCCGAATACTTTCAATCCTGATTGAAAATGCCATTGTGCACGCTCCGATTGACGAGCATGAGATTACTATTTCACAACCCTCGGCAAACTCCATTAAAATATCTCATAACGGCGCATCGATTCCAAAATCAGTATCAAAGGAACTATTCTATCCCTTTGTAACCTCTAAAGCCAGAAGGTTAGGTATTGGTTTAACAATTGCTATACTATACGCCAAGCGTTACAGAGGTTCCATTTTCTTAACAGATAACATACCTTTTAAAAATGTATCCCTTACCTTTTGCCTACCTCCTCAGAAAACCTCTCATACCTACTCGCTATTCTCATAAAGACCTTGTCTAGAAGGGATTCACCTCCATCACAACTCTCGTGGAAGTAAGGAAAGTGAGTAAGATTGAATCATCAACACGCCATTCTCAGCATGAAAGCATCCAAGATACGTTAACCTTGAACGTTTTCCAGCATTTTTTCAATCTGTCCCTCTAAAAGTTCATGGGTAAGAGGCTTCGGTACAAAACCCAGACCTTGCCGCAGAATAGCATCAATACGTTCTTCATTATTTTCTGTAGAAACGACAACGGCCGGTATATGTTGAAAGTCGGGGTGATCATGGACATAGTCTAGCATATCCAATCCATCCATAACGGGCATATAGATATCTACAAGCATCAAGTCTACCTTTTTTTCTTTAAGCACCTGAATACCCTCTTTACCATTTTCAGCTTCATATATCTCGTCAAATTCAACATCCATATCAACCGACATAAGAGTATTCTTAAGAACCACACGCATTGTGGCATCATCTTCAACAATTAGCACATTTAGTAACATAATACCTCAAATTTATAATAATGATAACAGTTAGAAAGCCTTAAACTACACGAAAAAAGCAACTAACAAAGCAATTATTGAGATTGCAATAGCTGTACTCAAAAGTATATTTACGATCTGCTCCCGCTCTCTCTCTTGATATTTATCCGCTAATATAGAAGCCACCAGTGGGAAGATCACACTTAACCCTTCAAATTTTTCTGTGGTAAAGAAAGTTGTTACTTCACCATTACTATCTGTATAGCTGTATTTCTTATTGAAGTGATAAAAAATTCGTCCGAATATCATGTCTTCTTCAACACCACATGCTTCAGCAATCTCTTCTACATCGATAGGCACTCGTATGCGTGCAATTCGGTCGGGCTCTTTTTTGGCATATTTCCGAAATTCATCATGATATCTATAATAGATATCTTCAAGTATTTCCAGATCTGTAGGTATCTCGTCCATTTTTACCACCATTCTTCTTGTTTAGCAAGCGTATTCTCCCTCTAAACATCCCACTTACGCTTTTATCTGCTTACTTTATACGTTATCTATCTTCTATTCTAAAGGTCACCGGTAATGAGTATTTAACTTTAACTTTTTTACCATCTTTTTTTCCGGGCTTAAATTTGACCTTGGTAATCGCCTCTGCAGCTGCTTCACCACATCCACCGCCGATGTCTCTGATAATTTTAGGATCTCTGGCAGTGCCGTCTTCGTGGACGATAACCTGCAAATATACACGTCCTGAAATTTCTTTGCGTACGGCTTCTTTCGGATATTTTATTTTCTCGTATAATGCAGATAAACCGCCTTCAATTTCCGGCATCTCTTCTACAACTGAATATACTTCATCAGAATCCTGTGCCTTAACTGTTGTCATCGATCCGCTCAATATAACAATTAAAAAAGCAAAGAATGTTACTACGGTAATAGGTTGTGTGAGTGTAAAGTACTTCATAGTATTTTATATTTACATTATTGTTTTTCTTATATAGAACTATTCGATCGAGTGTTTACCGATACTAAAAGTTGCTGTGAACATCTACTAAAACCCATTAAAACTGCCTTTCTCAAATTTTCCAGCCTCACCAGTTTCGTCAGCATCTTGTATGTCATCATGATCCTGGCCATTACTTTGTGGGTCAGGATCAAAGTGATGATTATTCTGCCCATTAATATTTTTGGGATCATGCTCAAGATCTTCGGCCTTATCCTCTTCATCAATGCCAGCTAACTCAACCAAATCATCAACAATATTAGTCAACTCATTAGCTTGTGATGATAGCTCCTCAGCCGAGCTCGCAGATTCTTCCGAGCTGGAGGCATTATTCTGCACATTCTCATCCAGTTTTGTCATCACTGAATTTATTTCCTCAATACCCTTTTGCTGTTCAGAAGATGCCGCTGATATTTCGAGAACCAGTGTATTTACATTCTCCACACTTTCCTGTATCTCATTCAGATTTTCAGACACTTCATTTGCCACTTCTGCACCGCGCTTGGAGCTTTCTTGCGAACTCTCGATCAGCTCGGAAGTATTTTGAGCTGCTTCTGCACTACGCTGCGCCAAATTACGAACCTCCTCCGCAACTACCGCAAAGCCTTTCCCGGCTTCTCCGGCACGCGCCGCCTCAACAGCAGCATTTAACGCCAGCAGGTTAGTCTGAAAGGCAATGTCATCAATCGTTTTTATAATTTTGGAAGTTTCCAGCGATGCTTGTTGTATCTCCTCCATTGCCTCATTCATCCTCTCCATAGCTTCCGTCCCTTGCGATACTTTGGGCTTGGCTTCCTTCATAGCTAATTCAGCTTCCTGGGCATTTTGCGCCGTCTGCTTAGATTGTGCCGACATCTCTTCAAGCGATGCCGTAGTCTGCTGCAAACCGGCGGCCTGCTGATTTGAACTCTCTGCTAATTCTTGACTGGTGCCACTCATCTGAACAGCAGAATCATTTACCTGCTGCGCACCAGCTGATAACCGCTCAATAATATCGGTAAGTACATGCAGGATCGACTCATTCATAAACAAACCAAACAAAATAGCACCAACCATCGCCACTACAACAGACACCACCAGTACCCAAATAGTGTTGGATACTGTAGCATTAGTCAACTGCCCCTGCTCACTAGCCCATGATTGTGAAGCACTTGCCAGTTCAGCAGCCCTCCCCACAATGTTTTCGTAAGCATCCAAACGGATCTGTTCCTGCTCGGTAACAGTATTTCGAGCAGCAATCATTGCTTTAACCGCTTCTACATTATCATTGAGTATGGCTAAAGCTATACTTAATTGCATGTCTCTTTCGGGGTCTGTAGTACCTTCGTATAGCTCTCCCATTTTAGAGCGCATCTCACTGAATTCATTTTCCAGCTCTATTAACTCTTCCGTATCACGTAAAGCTTCGGATTGCCACAATTTACTTATGTTGTGCAGAAAGGATTTGGTTATTTCATCAGCTGTACTGAGTTCTTCTTGCACTTGCTGAATTTCATTGGCATCCGAAAGATTTTGAATACTTTGATTAGCAGAAGCCGTAAACTCATTCATAATATCAACAAACTCACCAGTGGCTGATGCTGTGTTATTTCGGTACTGGTCGAGCTCCTGGATTGCTTTGTGATATGCTTCTACAGATTCGCGATAATTTGCAAATGATTCGGCAATAGAAGTTATCCCGCTTTCAAAGTTCGGCACATCGTATGACTCCGTAATCTGCCGTCCCTCTTCTATCTCTTTACCGATACTGTCAAGTTTTGCTATCGCTATTCGATAAAGAGTATCCTCATGTGTAGCATTGTATCGGGATAAGTTATATCCCGACTCCCACATATTATTTTCAATAGAGTTGGCAATATTCCATTCCGGGATATTAACATCCACCAGCTCGTCTGTGTTACTATTTATCGTAGTGAGGGAGTAAATCGCTACCACTCCCACGATAAGTGTCATCAACGAGCCACCCATTACAATGAGCAGGATACGTTTACCAATAGTACGTTGTTCATTACCGTATCTTGATGCAATATTACGAAGTATATCTCTTAAAAAACCCATCATATAGATTTATTTAATGAATAAAACAATAGAATACACTATCATTTCAATTAAACCGAGGTTCACAAATCCACCTCGGATTTTGACTAATTATTTATAATCCTCTACAAATTTTATCGGCAGGATTATAGATTCCTTAAATAAAATTTAATCTCTTGCTTTAGATGTGGCTGACTCTACTCGAAGGCTTTTTCTGTATCAAATAAAAAAGTGCCACCCTTATCCAGGATGACACTTTAGGACTATTGGTTAGGATATTAGGGAATCAACTCTGCTTAGAAACCTTTGAAATTTTCTTCCTCCTCCTCTTCATCAAAGGGAATAAGATCACTGCCGTCATCCCCGCTGGTATGCTGCTGATCTGAAAATTGGGAATTAATAGACTCACCATTGCCATTCGAGCTATTATTAGAACCTGAATCCCTGTTGTTTTGAGCAGTAACTCCATTGCTCTTGGTGTCCGTCTTCCAGACGTTCTTTCTATTACTGGATATATTGTTTTGAACACCTCCTACCAGTTGGGTCAGCTCATCCACAATATGGTTGAGCTCTGCAGCCTGAGAAGAAAGTTCTTCGGCTGAACTGGCTGATTCTTCCGAAGCTGATGCATTACCCTGTACAACATTATCCATTTCGGACATGGCCGAATTAATCTGCTGAATACCACTAGCCTGTTCCTGAGAAGCAGCTGAGATTTCAACAACCAGAGTACTTACATCTGTTACTTTATTTTCGATCTGTTGCAGATATTTTGAAACTTCCTCAGCTACTTCTGTACCCCGCTCAGATTGCTCCTGAGAGCTTTCAATCAATTCTGAAGTATTCTGCGCCGCTTCAGCACTGCGCTGAGCAAGGTTCCGCACCTCTTCAGCAACTACGGCGAATCCCTTACCTGCTTCTCCGGCACGCGCTGCCTCAACGGCAGCATTTAATGCCAGTAAGTTAGTTTGAAAAGCAATATCATCAATCGTCTTGATAATTTTTGAGGTCTCATCGGAAGACTCCTTGATATCCTCCATAGCACCCTGCATACGCTCCATTGCATCAACACCTTTTTCAACCAGTGGCTGTGCTTCTTTCATAGACTTTTCAGCCTCACCGGAATGTTCGTCAGTCTGTTTGATCTGCGACGAAATTTCTTCTAGTGAAGAAGTTGTTTCCTGCAAGCTGGCCGCCTGTTCGCTGGAGCTTTCTGCCAGCTCCTGACTTGATTGCGACAGCTGCTCGGAAGAAGCATCCACCTGCTCTGCTCCACTGTCAAGCTTCTGGATCATCCTCTTCAATACTGAAGTTATTGATCGCTCCATCATTAACCCGAACACAATTGATAAAACTCCGGCAACAGCAACACCTATGATTATAATCCACATATACTTATTAGCCGTAGCACTGGTAAGTGATACTTCATCTCTGACCCCTTTCTCAGCAGCTTTATAGACCACCTCAACTGTTCGTTTTAAAGTTTCAAAACCCCGCAATGCCTGTTGCTGAGCCTCTATAGCTTCGGTATTTGCCTGGCGCATTTGGCGCACTTTGGCAATGTTTTCATCCAACAAACTGTTAGCATCATCCAGTTGAGCTCTTCTGTCAGTTCCAACATCAACAGCATTGCGTGCCGTATCTAAGTTAGTTTTTATATTTTCATATGTAGTTGTTATCCGATCCCAACGAGCTTCATCATTTTCTAAAACCACCTTCCATAAACGACGAGCATTATCCACTACATCAGTCTTAAGATCTGATACACGGTCAATACTTTGTGCCCTCGGATTGTTGAGGTATTCATCAAAGGCTGCAAGAACATTTTCAGAGGCTGTCTCAACTTCTGTTCTTGAAACCTGCATTTGTTCTGCAAGTATTTGATAGTTTTCCACATCATCTTTGTATTTCTGCAGCTCATTTTTGAGACCGGGCATCTCGCGCTCAAGGGCTGGAAGATCAAACTCTTCTATATATTGATCGAGCTCTTCCATTTCTTTATCAATATTCTCAAACCGGGCTTGAACATTCTCATAATTTTCATTGGCAAATGTTCTCATATACGATTGAAAATCGTTGTTAGCTGCTCTCACCTGCTGGTCCAAAGCCACACTAGTTCCCCATTCCGGTACATAAATGTTGTCTACAGTACTGGAATAATTATCAATTACATAAAAGGCATAGATCGATACGGCACCTATCAAGAGGGTTATAGCAGCGCCGCCTAATGTTAATGCTTTAATCCTCCTTCCAATGGTCCAATTTTTTTTATCAGAAGCTGAACCAGAATTTCCAATGACATTGTCAAGAAAAGACATACCTATATTTAGTTATTTTAAGATTAGAAAGTAAATGCCAAACCTATTTATTTGCTGTTATGAGGGCTTCTTTACCCGTCTGATGTTTTTAAAACCTTTTCTGGTACATCAAACAAAACCTTGTGCACTTCGATAATCATTTTTACCGATTCATCAACCTTGCCTATTCCGGCTAAATATTCACTTTGTTCGTCTACGCCAACAGAAGGGACATCTTCGATATTTTCGGTTGCTATATCTACCACTTCAGAAACCCGATCTACCAATACACCCATTACATAATCTTCATGCTGGATTACAATAATGCAGGTCTCATCTGTGTCTTCTATTTCTTCCAGGCCAAATCGAGTCCGCAAATTCATCACAGGCACAATCTTTCCCCGCAGATTTAAAACACCACGAATATAATCGGGCATTTTGGGTACGGGCGTTATCTTCATCAAGCCAATAATTTCCTGCACTTTCAATATTTCAATGGCGTATTCTTCATCGCCCAGGAAAAAGGTTAAAAATTTCCCGCCGTCAACCTGTATTTTTTTCTGTTCTTCTTGTTTTGTGGTTACTTCACTCATAACTAAAAACTGTTTTCATAATTAATGGATTGTATATCCGATATAATTATCCCGTATCTTTACATACATTTTTTATTAAAACCCTATCTATTCATTGTTATCGGAAGGAAAACTTTTTTCTTAAATTTTTTTAATGTGGGATATTGCAGATTGTAGATGAGCAATGCTGTCTGCTGAGTTTCTAATCTTAAGAAAACCGTTTATTTTTTTAGAATTAGCACTACTGACGGCTGCCCGAGACGAATTCAAGTGTTTTAAAGCAGGTAAAGTAAGTTCCAATCATTGAAGATCTGTGACCTGTAACAGAGAACAGATAAAATTAAACTTGTACACAAGACCAGCCTAAAACTCGCAACCTATGTGTGTGGCTCCGGGTTATAATCATAAAATCAAGGATGGGAGATTTCGATGGTCCATTAACAAGTAAATCATGTATTTGATATTTTCTCTCTGGTCAGACGCAATATTTCATCTTTTAACTTTTCGGGAGTAAAGGGCTTGTGAATAAATGTAGCTCCATAGCTATTTATTTTTTCAATGCGCTTGTCATTACTTTCCGCTGAAACAACCAGCGTTGGTATCTCTTTGATTTTCTCTCTCCCGCGCACTTCCTTGAGCATTTTCAAACCATCCATCACCGGCATATTAATATCAATAAGTAATATGTCAACCTTCTGCTTTTCTAGGATTGCAAGTCCTTCTTTTCCATTCACTGCTTCAAAAATGGAGTTTTTATCAAAGCCGCAGATATTGAACGTTCGCTCAATAACTTTCCGCATGATCGGGCTGTCTTCAACAACTAATACGTTAATAGCCATAACGAGATAAATTATTATTACTGTTTTTAAACAGCTTTTTCTTTGGTTCTGGCAACAATTGCCTCAGCGATTTCTGATAAGGGTAATACCTCTTCCACTGCGTCCATTTCATAAGCTACCTTTGGCATACCATACACCACACAACTTTCTTCACTTTGACCAATTGTATAAGCCCCTTCGTTTTTCATTGCCAGCAATCCTTTTGCCCCATCGGATCCCATACCGGTCAGTATAACGCCGGTCGCATTTACACCGGCAGCATCAGCTACAGAGTTAAACATCACATCTACACTCGGACGATGATGATGTACGGGCGGTCCCTTCTTTATCTTTGTATAATATTTTGCACCTTTTTTTTGGACCAACATATGATAATTGCCCGGTGCCAGCAAAACCAGGCCGGGTTGTATCCAGTCTCCATCCTCCGCCTCTTTGACACTAACATTGCAAATCTCATTTAATCGGTCGGCAAAACTTTTTGTAAACACCGGTGGCATATGCTGTACAATCACTGTTCCCGGAGTATTAGATGGCAATGCAGGTAATATTTCTTCAAGCGCCTTCGTACCCCCGGTTGATGACCCGATGGCTATAAGCTTTTTGGTGGTCTCTTTTAACCGTGCGTTCAAAGGCTTTACGGTCGTTTGCGGTCGTTCAACATGATTGTTAACACCATTTTTGATATTCGCTGCCGCTGCCGCACGTACTCCCTGTATGATTTCTTTCGATATTTCTTTGGTGGAATAGGCCGATCCCGGCTTACAGATCACATCCACTGCTCCCAAACGTAATGCAGTTAGCGCATTTTCACTATTTTTGGGAGTCAGCGAACTTACAACCACAACGGGCATAGGATGATGTTTCATTAACTTTGACAAAAAGGAAAGTCCATCCATACGGGGCATTTCTAAATCCAGCGTCAAAACATCCGGATTTAATTTTGCAATCTTTTTCCGTGCTACATATGGATTCAGCGCAGTGCCAACTACCTTAATATCACGCTGTTCATTAAGCTTTTTTGTAAGCAACTTTCTAACAAGAGCTGAATCATCTATAACTAATACTTTTATCATAGTTTGCCTTTAATTGAACAGTAAAACAATAATTTCTACTACTCCCCCCTCGAGAAAAACTCTAAGGAACTCTCTATTCACCTCTTTATTTTCACCAGCCCTAACTTCATACTCTTTTAAAATTCGCGGAGGACGTATGTAGCATATATTTTCATTCTTGGCAAAGAGCGGAACTGTATTTCCACAAATAATATTTGATACCTCGCTAAGGGCTCCGGTCATTTGTTCTTCATCGGGATTATCAATTGCAAGCATATTTTTTGTCATCTCCGATAGAAGCTCATCCGAGGGTGTAATAATCATCTTTCCTTCTACCGCCCCATCAAACTCAACCACTGAATATATTTGGTGATCAGGTATTATAAGATTTTCATCTTCTATTTCTGATTTCTCCAGTGGATGCATATAGCAAACAACCTCAAATGTTTTAACCACTGAGTCATAAATTTTGTCTCTGAGCCCTGACTTCATAATTGCATCCATTAAAACTTAGTAGTTGGTTCTTCAGTAATTTCATCTTTACTGGTTTATGCACATATCCCATTCCGCTTTGGGTCACAGCTTTTACCAGTCTTTCATCATTGATCGACGTAACCACAACAGTGGGTAT
Source organism: Fodinibius sp. GM108 (assembly GCF_058386985.1). NCBI lineage: Bacteria > Pseudomonadati > Balneolota > Balneolia > Balneolales > Balneolaceae > Fodinibius > Fodinibius sp. GM108. The sequence continues at coordinate 35,947 of NZ_JBYEIR010000012.1, read as the reverse complement.
CTCAACTAAATCGGGTTGAGTTCGGATATAACCTAACATCTCCAGTCCATTCATCACCGGCATATTTATACCTGTTAGTATTAAATCCACAGGATTTTTCTCTAATACGTTAATACCTTCTTTGCCATTTGTTGCTTCATGTATCTGTTTTGTGGGAAAACCTATTTTTGATAGTATCTGTTTAAGCACAACTCGTATTGTAGGCTCATCTTCTACTATTAAAACTCTTAAACTCATTATTTCTCTGTTAAAAGCGTTAATAAATTTATTCCCAATTGTTGTTATCGGCCAAAAATTTGAAAAATTCAGTCTAAGCTTTTGCTATCCTTTTAGTTACATGGCAATTGTTTTTACCGCAGAGGAATCGAGAAGTTATCTATATATTAGCTTGTTTTTACATTAATTGGTCTTTTGTTAACTGTTATTGCTCCGTCGGCTATACGTAAAGTCATGGTCCTCGATATTGATCCCCCTACTTCCTGATTCGCAATCATAAATTCATTTTTCCATAGGTACTTTCGAAATGCTATAAAATTTCGTTTCCCAATCTTGAAATAATCGCTTTTCCCTTTCCTCTTCATGCTGGCTCCACCAGCAACTGAAATTATCAGATTCCTTTTCTGTGCTCCCAATTCATACATTTCATATAACATCAAGGAAAGGCCTGTATCAACATACATTGCTGGTTTTTTCGCTGCTTTTTCGGTATCAGCTTTTGAATCGGGAAGCATTACGTGTAATAACCCACCTATGCGTACTGAAGGATCATAAATTGCTATCCCCAGACAACTACCTAATGCATAGGTAATAATAGTTTCATTGACATTTGACGAAACCCGGTAATCGTTAACGCCCACTACTGTTTTCATGCAGGTCACCTCTGGTTATTTCTTTCTGTAGACAGCCGGACGTATATTTTCAAATCCTTTTTCTGTACTGGCTACACTTTCGGAATGCCCCAAAAAGAGATACCCTCCGGGCTCCAGGATTTTTCGGAATCGGCTTACTAATTCCTGCTGAGTCTTCTGGTTGAAATAGATCATAACATTTCGGCACATAATAAGATGGAACGGTCCTTTCAGCGGCCATTTTTTCTTGAGATTGAGTCGGCCATAAGTAATCATATTCCGAACTCCTCGGCTAATCTGATACTCATAATTATTTATCTGATGAAAATATTTGCTCGTAATTTGTGGAGAAACTTCTGCCAGACGTTTCTTCGAATAAACTCCTTTCTTCGCAATTTGGATAACCTCGCGAGATATATCAGTACCCAGAATCTTTACTGATCCAGAGATATTATTTTCAAGTAAAACAATTGAAGTACTGACAGCTTCTTCACCTGTTGAACAACCCGCCGACCACCATTTTACCTTTCTTGTTCCTATCTCAGGAATCACGTGATTCCGAATAAAGTCAAAATGTGCACTCTCCCGAAAAAAGCTGGTTTTATTCGTAGTAAGTACATCTACTAACGCAAGAAATTCATTTCCTGAAGAATCTTTTTCCAAGTATTTTAGATAGTGAGAAAAATCATTTAGCCCCAATTTTCTGATTCTTTTCATAACCCGTGCACGCACAAGAGCTTGTTTCCCTTCATGTAAATTTATCCCACAGTACTGGTATATCTTTTGCTGTATTCGTTTAAATTCAGATTGCTTTAATTTCATCAAAATACGTACCGGTGTGCTATAGGGTTACTTGGTGACCAACTTTGTTAGTAAAGTAGATGATGCTCCGATTTTACGAGCTTAATTAGTCATAAGGGCTGCAGTATCCAAGATAAGGCCCACAGTGCCATCACCCAGAATAGCCCCGCCTGAGATATGATCCAGCTCTCCCGCCATATTTATAGATTTGCCCACGAGTTGTTGCTGACCAATTACCTCATCAACCAGTAAAGCATACTTCTTGTTTGCATTTCTAATGGCGATAAGTGTTCCTTCTGTTAAACTTTCAATGCCATCATCAATATTAAAATAGTTATGAAGTCGTATAATCGGCACAGTTTCACCGCGAATATTAACTTTTTCAGAATTACCCATCACGGTAAAAATATCATCTTGCTGTACCCTGAATGCTCGGTCAATATTCAAAATCGGCACAATAAAACGTTGAGAACCAACACGCACTAACATACCGTCAGTAATGGCAAGTGTGAAGGGCAGCGATACAGTGATTTTGGTACCTTCCCCTTCTTCAGATTCTACATCAACAGTACCTTTTAATTCTTCAATCGATCTTCGTACCACATCCATGCCTACCCCACGGCCTGACAAGTCAGTGACTTCATCCGTAGAGGAAAAGCCCGGCAGAAAAATGAGATTATAAATTTCTTTATCGGTTAAATTTTCATCGGGATCTACTAAATCTTTGTTGATAGCCTTCTCCAATACTTTTTCTTTGTTGATTCCCCGTCCGTCATCCTCAATTTCAATAAGTACCTTCCCACCCTTCTGCGAGGCACGCAGCCAAATATTCGCTTCTTCAGGTTTTCCATTTTTCTTTCGCTCTTCTGGCGACTCTATCCCGTGGTCAATCGCATTACGCACCATATGAACCAATGGCTCATTAATGATATCAACCATATTACGATCGATCTCTGTATCCTCACCAAAAGTGGAAAGGTTAATAGATTTATTTGCTTTTCGTGACAAATCACGAATCAGTCGATTCATTTTATGAAAGGTAGATCTCAGCGGTACCATTCGCAGTGAAAGACTGGTATCCTGAAGCTCCCGTAATATCTTGCTGGTATGATTGATCTTTTTCTGCAGATCTGAGTGATCTGGAATATTTTCATCCTGGGCTACTACGGAATGAGCAATAACCAACTCACCGATCATATCTATCAGCTGGTCGAGCCGGCTTACATTAACGCGAACTGACGAATCGGACTGACTGTCTTTCTTACTGGTAGTTCCGTTTGTGTTTTGCGATGTATCATCATTAAGAGAAGGGTCTACCTGTTCTTCCCCGGAAGCCTTCTCATATTGTAAACCACCGGCATCATCAAGCGCCTTTGCGGGCGATATTTTTTCATCTGCTACACGCTGCAGTACGTTTGTCAGCAGATTAAAATTCATTGGCTTTGGCAGATAATCTCCACTCTCAGCTGTTTCAACCACATCGAGCATGCTGTTAATAATATCAATAGCCTCCAGTGAGATATCGGCACAAGTTACATCAAACTCTAACTCACCTTCGCGCACCATGCTTAACACCGTCTCCAGCACATGCGTAAACTCCGAAATAGGAGTCAATCCCATAAAGGCCGAAGTACCTTTAATCGTGTGAAAAGCCCGAAAAACCTTATTGACCAGTTCATCGTTATCGGGTTGATCTTCCAGCTCTAAAAGCGCCCCTTCGGCCATATCCAAAAGCTCAGTACATTCCGTAATAAATTCCCCAAGCATCGCCTCATCAATATCTTCGAGAATATAAAATTCTTCATTCTCACCACTTTGGATATGATCGTTATTTACCTCATCGGTATTATCCTCCTGATCCCATTCTTCATCATTTTTTGCCTCGATAGCTTTTTCTGTAAGATTTGCTATCTCAGCCAGCCACCCCTGATGTTGATCTGCCCCTTCTTCCTGAACCTTATTGAGAATTTCTTGTGCTTCTTCCAAAGCATTAGTTACCGGGGGCTCACAATTGTCAATTACAGATTCCAACAAACTGCTTAAACCCTCAATGTATTCTCCGGATGCATCAGACTCATCCAGTCCGAGTATATAAGTAGCCAAATCATTCAGCGAACTCTGATCAACTTCTGCTGATGCCTCTTCCGATTCTTCCTCCTCCAACTCAATAATTGTATCAGCGGATTCTTTCTCACCTGATAAAGCATCATTCAGATCATCGTAGGCTTTTTCAAAATTCTCTACCTCAATATCTCCATCATTAACAAGATACTCACGAATCGTATTAATGGCCTGCATCGTCGACGTCTTCACGCTCATGAAGAACTCATCCTTTTCGTAGAGGTATTTCAGTCCCTTCCACGCTATATCGATAAGACGCTGTAGCTGTCCGGGATCATCCTCGAAAGTAGATATAAACTCTTCAAACTTGCCCCCCGCCACGGCCACGTTCTCTCGATCCGACGGCCACACATCTGCCAGTGCCTTAATAATATCTTCTAAATCATTGATCCGCTGCTCATTGGTACTACCACTCATCATATCACCATCTAGTTGGATTCACTTAAAACCATTATTAATAGAAATTCTGCGTTTTCACTTTTGAATTTCATCTCTTTTGTAGGAGGCTTTTTGGGCATAAAAAGTGTTAAATCACTCCCGCGCGTTGCCGTTGGTAATGACGATTGCCCCCGAAAACCAACTTTCTCTACATTTGCAGCAACATCACCGGCCAGAATATTTGATATCTCTCCGATCAAATCGCCCATATCATCACTTTCAAACGGCAATTCCATGCCAATAAACACTTCAGAAAAAAACAAAGCTGTATCTCTTGGCACAGCCAACATTAACGAAATCGTATGGTCCGAGTTGAAAACCGTAACGTTGCCGATTATACCATTGAGTGGTCCTTGGCCATTTGTTTCTTCTATATATTCAAGCTCTTCGCCCAGGATGGATTCAAATGTTCCGAGGGTCGATTCTTTCACCTTTTCCACTAGTTCTTGTGGAATTTCCTTAACTTCACTTAACTGTGCTAATTTCATCTCTCTTTGGTTATGAGTTTAAAATGCCTTTGAAAAAGCTCTTGTTTTCTTCCTCCTCATCACCACCGCGTGAGGCAATATTTCCATCATCATCAAAATAACCACTAATAGCCTTATGCATTTTATCAGCATTAAAAGGTTTGGTTACGTACTCATCAGCTCCCCCTTCGTTCAAAGCTTTGTCTACCTTACCCATAGATTTTTCAGCGGTTACCATAATGATAGGGATATGTTCATTGCCTTGTTTTCTGACTTCCTGTGAGAATTCCACCCCAGTCATATTGGGCATGTTCCAGTCAACAAACATGATATCAATATCATCTGTGAATTTTTCCAATGCGTCTTCGCCATCTTTTGCATCCACATATTCAAACTCAGCCAGCATTAAATTATTTAATGCACGCTTAACGGCACTTCGCATTATTTTTGAATCATCAACAACCAGTGCTTTTATTTTTCCCATTTTATGCTATATGTCTTTTTTTGATATAGTTTTGCTGAATTTCATCTTTGCCATTCAAAGATTGCACTTTACTAAACTCTGTATTAAACTTGTGAGAACCTTAGTTACTACACACCCGTTTGTAGAACTCATTACTTCTTATCGGCACTCAGATTAGACTCTTAAATTATTTTATCTGTTTTGATAAGAAATGCCTTAACCCTATTTTCCCGATAATTTTAAGATAGGTTTCGAAATCACCGATAAAAGCTATACTAATTAATACAATATAACAGGTTAATACTATACCGGGTATACTCTCAAAGCAGGGTCGTCTATGTTATCACGTTCATCCCAGACAAGCCGCTCTTCTAAGATCACAATACCCGAAGGTATAAACCCATTACAAGAATATTCATCGGATTTACAGACCCGCCCACAGGAAAAGTTTCCGGAATTAGAAAATGAAGATCAGCAAGATCAGAATAGTAAAAATTCCGTATTAGCTGGTAACGGAGAAAAAACAGAGGGAGCTGATGACTTCGTTTATTCGGATCTGATGCCTTTTAACGATTTTGAAGAAATGTTTAAGCGATTTTTTGTGGCTGAACACAAAAAGCTGATGATGATACAGGCTAAGATCCGGGAAAGCAGCGACTTTGGCCAAAACCCTTTTCGTAAATTAGCTGAACTAAACCTTAAACATTCTCTGGCCCTGCGAAAACATTGTTATCAACTTCAAATGATTTTATACAAGTCGCCAAGAGGCAGAAATTATGATGCTTCTCTATAAAGATCTAGCTAGCGCGGCGGGTAGAGTTTGAACTGGCATCTTCGCTATTGAAATCTTCCTTGATGTTGCTATCATCTTCATCAAAGGTGTCATAGAGATCTTCTATAATCATTTCCAGCTCATTCACTCCTTCTTCTATTTTTGATCGATACTTCTCAATCTTTTCACTTCTGGCATCTTTCTCAAGAAACATTTTTATAAGCTCAAGATATCCGGAAATAGCACTGATAGGCGACATTGCCTGGTGCATACTTTTCCGTACCATCTCTCTTTGGATTTCTTGATATTTCTTAAACTGCCAAAGGTTTTTTTCTCTGTTTAAAGAATTAAGCTTTGACATTTTACTGTTAGACGAAGCAGATCCATTACTTTTATTTTTCTCTACTTCGACTGAATTTCGATTGTCTTGCAACATATTTTTGTCAGTATCCATAAAAGCCAACGTGTCCTTTTTTTATAACCTCTAAGTTATCCCCCGAACATACCCCCCATATCATTTGCTAGTATATTAATAAATCCTAACATTAAAAAATGTTAATAAATTCTTTGATAATAAAGGCAGTACCTCTTTTATTCTAGAAGGATTAAGTATTGGACTATCATTTTAGGAAAATATTAAGCCACAACTATTGGCTAACGGTTTAGATTACAGATCAATGATCGATCACATAAATCTATTATTTATAAATATTCAGGATTCGGATCTATCTGCTATTCTGGAAACATTCCGGGATAACGGCATCTCAGTGAATCATCAAATTTTGCCAGATAAAAATATAGATGATGATATTTTTGCATCTACCCCTTTCGACCTGATCATCATGTCTGAACGTGATAGTTCATACTCATTTCTAAATCAGCTTTCAAAAAATTATAGCAGTATTCCAATCATTTACTTTGCCCAAAATTATTCGAGCGGCAAAGCAGCAACAGTTATGCAAAACGGAGCGAAAGACTGTATTTCCAGTGATCAAATTGAGCGGTTGATTCCTATTGCCAGCAGAGAATTTGAACACAAAAAGATCCGTGATGATCTCCACCGGACCAAAAATTTCAAAGAAATATTATCTCACATATCCGATATCAGTGATGAAGAGGTTTTCATATTCGACAGTACTACCTATAAGTGCATATTCACCAATAAAACCGCTGCCCGAAATTGTGGTTATTCCAAAGATGAAATCTCATCACTAGAACCGGCAGACATCTATAACGAATACGATCACGAGGCGTTTGCAAAATTAGTTTCGCCCCTTCAAAATAACAAGCGCGAAAGAATTTCCCTCTGTACGAATATTAAACGAAAGATGGGTGCGATATATCCGTCCGAAACTCATTTAAAAAAAATAGACAAAGGAGAAAAAACTTATATTCTTGCAACAAATAAAGATATAAGTGGAGCTTGGTTCAAAATTCAAAAGCTAAAGAGGCAACGAACTTTAACGAATGAATACATTCAGAAAAATAAGGAGAAGAAAAGTCTGATCGCTAATGCTGCTCATGATATGCGAACAAGCATCAATTCAATTATTCTCTCTAACAAGTTATTAACTAAAAAATGGAGAGGTGATTCCAGCAAAAGTTCTCATCAGAAGTTTACCCAAACAATTAATTTTGTAAGCAACCATTTAATAGAATACATCGAAGAATTTTTCGAAGTCATAGATGAAAAAGGAGGTTTGAAACAAATAGAAGTTCAGAATATTTCACTTCCTGAATTTGGCCAAAAGATATATCAAACTTTCAAGCCTGTTGCCTCAGAACAGGATATTGTATTTCACTATAATACAAATAATCTCCATTCTCAGTTTCTTAAGAGCAATCCAACCTATATTAAACGGATTTTAAAAAATATTTTATCTAACGCTTTTAAATATACTGAAGAAGGAAGTGTCTCGTTCAACTTGTATTCAACAAAAGAAGAAGAGATAGATCTTGGATTCAAAATCGAGAATATCGTTGCTTTCGAAGTGCGGGACACAGGCATTGGCATATCCAAAAACGATCAAAAACAGATTTTTAAACGGTTTTCACGTGCTAATACACAAATTCCTAACAGCGAAGGATCAGGACTTGGATTAGATATCGCTCATGAACTGACTCGGGCACTGGGCGGGAAGCTACATATCGAAAGCACGGTCGATATTGGAAGTGCATTTACCTTGTTTCTTCCAAATAAAGAATCAAGCAAATCCGATCCGATCATACAGAATCAGCATCACTCAGAAGAGTCTTTGACAACGCCTGCCATTGACCCTCTTGATCGTTCGATACTAGTTGTGGATGATAGTAAAGTTCACAATATGGCTATCAAAGAATTTTTAAGCTATACCTTTAATAAATGCATTACAGCTCAAACCCCTGAAGAGGCCTTCAAGATAATTAATCAGCAATCAATAGATTGTGTTGTACTGGACTATATTATCTATGATACGAACTGCTTTCATATTGCTAAAAGATTAAGGTCACATCCTCAATATGCCCAAATGCCTATCATAATTTATACGGGAAAAAAATTAAATACCTCCGACCGCCAGGCACTCACAAGGTACGCTGATGCTATAGTTCAAAAAAATGCAAACAGTTATAACAAATTAGTAAGTACCATCTATTCCTGTTTTCTCAATGGCAGATCAATCAATCATTCCTTTGTTTAAGCTGTAATTCCCTTCTTCCTGTATCCAAGAATCCCCCCCCTTCTTAAAGCTGTCTCCTCTCCAAACTGTTTAAGATTATCAAAATAGATACGATAAGCAGGAGTAGCTGTCACAATAAACTAAATTTAGGTTAATTCAGTAGTATGTATAAAACAATGAAGCGTCTTCTTACCCTGGTGTTTTTAGTCGCGGCAATACCTTCTTTTGCACAGACTACTTCGGAAATAGAAAAGCAGGCTTATGATCTGGAAAAACAGTTTAAAAAGGATTACTTCTCACTCGGTATGTTGTTCCAGGGCCGTGCAGATTTTCAGGCCGAACGGTCGGCAGGCTATAACAGTTTCAGCGCTTCGTATGCACGATTTAAAGCATCAGGAATTTTTGGAGATCAATTCGGATACAATTTGCAAGCGACAATGTTAAAGTCTCCCGCTGTAATAGACGCAAATGTATATTTTAAACCGACTTCTCACTTTTCAATTAAAACGGGATTATTTAAATCTCCTTTTACTCAAGAATATTTAACCGGAGCAGGTTCAACTCTATTTATCAATAGATCTGCTGTAGTCAAAAACCTCGGAACCAAACGACAAGTGGGTGCACAACTTGATGCCTATACACCCAACCGCACATTTCGCTTTACCGGTGGCGTTTTCAACGGAAATAATTATGGCAATAACCTTAATGACGATGATCATTTCCAATACATTGCCCGGGTGGAGACAAATCTGAATAAAGGTGATAAAAGTAGCTTAAAGATTGGAACTAACATCGCCTATGAGCAAAAGGATGCGCCGGGATCAGGGAATATTCAGGCATCTTTTGCCGGAAAGCAAACGTTGTTGGGTTCTTATGTAAGTTTTGAACAAAATGATCTTTTACTTGATGGAGAATTCATCTATGGATGGATGAATCCTGAAATAGGAAATCAACATAATCCCTACGGCTACTATATTACCGCTGGTTATTATGTAACCAAAAGCAGCAGAGTTTTACTTCGATGGGATACCTTTTCTGCTGATAACCTCAGCTATGATTCCGAATCAGTTATTGCGGGGCTCAATTATAAACCAAATAAGTTTATGAAGTTGAAATTGAATTACACACTTCCCGTGGACAAAAGAGTAGGATATTCCAACTTACTGGCTGCCATACAAATCGGTTTTTAGCTATTGAAAAAGATTTATGTGTGTGAGTAAGGTGCATGCTCACATACATAAATCTATTTGTTATTCTTCCGGGCAAATACCCACTTCACCAGTAAATCATCTAATTCCTCTTGAGGAATTAGCATCTCATCACGCTTAAACTGCTGATTTATCTGGTAATTACGATGCGAACAGCGCTGAAAGAACCATTTCAATGCGTCCAGGTCATCCAGAATCATAGAACCGGCAAATGATTCCAGCAAATCTTTCTCTTCACATCTCGCAACCATCCAATCGATAAGCTTCCGGTTTTCGCCAATCAAAAAAGAAGAAATCAGTCCTAAAATCTGATCAATCTCTACCTTCCTAATCGATAACTCATATTTCATGGGCGTCAATTTTTGAGTAAGCACAGGGGGCAGATCAAAAACAGAATCAGTTTCATTCTCCAGGATATACAAAATGCGAATAATTCCGCCCATTGATTTTCTAACGATCCGGTGCCCTTTAAAAGATCCAAAAATCAACTCTTTATCCGGCATGTGCATTTGCAGGCTGAATTCCAGTGCTTCCTCTGAAGGTTGAAGTCCAATAAAATAGTACGTTTCTGGTTGTTTCTTTGCATAATTAAATTCGGGCTGATGTTTTCGAATTAACTCATTTTCTAACAGCAGCGCCTCCTTTTCTGTATCACAGATTTCTATTTCTATCTGATGCGTCATTCGTATCAGCCGTATAATCTTCGATGATGTCGTCTCCATCTTTGCTCGTCGATAGGTAAAGAGACGGGTACGAAGATTTTTTGCTTTCCCAACATAGAGCAGCTTTCCACTTGCATTATACATCTTGTAGATACCTGATTCCGTAGGCAGGTCGTCAAAAAACGCTTTGCCCAATCGTTTTTCCATCGGATTATAGTGATCAAAAAGACGCTGCTGCTCGGCCATTTCTGCTTCTATATTTATTTTTTACTCAAAATATCAAAAAATTATACAAGAAATTTCTTTCAGAGTAGGGAATCCACAAAAAATATACTATACTTAGGCGTTCAGGCGCTGTTTATTGTATTAGCACGGCGTTTTTGAACATTTAAGTAGCACACGAAGTAAAATTTTTTGGAGATTTAAAAATGGCAGAACGCGAAGTAGGTACCGTAAAGTGGTTCCATAACGGCAAAGGTTATGGATTTATCACTAGAGATGAAGGCGAAGATATTTTCGTGCACTTCAGTGAAATTGAGATGGAAGGCTATAAAAAACTGGAAGAAGGCCAGGAAGTCGAATTCACTGTTGCTGAGGGAGACAAAGGATTACAAGCACAAGAGGTGATACCACTGTAACACATATTTTACTCTAAATATTATTTTTAAAAGCGTCATCATTCGGTGACGCTTTTTTTATTGATGTTATAAAGGTGCTATATTGTTCATACAAATTCTGTTCATAAAAGGAGATAACTATGGAAAATCATATTTACAAGAAAATCGAGATTACCGGCACTTCAGATGAATCTATGGAAACAGCCATTGGAAATGCTATTGAAAGAGCGTCGCAAACTGTGGATGAAATGCGCTGGTTTGAAGTAATAGAAACGCGCGGGACAATAGAAGAAGATGAAGTCATGCAGTGGCAAGTCACCGTAAAAATAGGATTCACCCTAAAGGATACGGAATAACCGCTCATTCTACTGGCAGCTGATTATTATCTAATATCTCCCTCTCTCTTTCACTCCTGACCGCTGTCATTTTTATCTCAACCTTGGCATCCAGCGGTAAACGGGACACTTCCACTACAGCCCTTGCAGGAGGTTCCTCATGAAAATATTGCTCGTACTGTTTGTTAAACTGCGAAAACTGATCAATATCTGTCATAAACACCTGCACTTCAACAACATCATTCATCCTGAAGTCAGCGGCATTTAGTACAGCCTCAAGATTGTCCATCGCCTGCCATACCTGCAGGTGCAGCGAATCACTTACCAGCTGACCTGATTGAGGATCCAAACCTACTTGCCCTGCCAAATAAAGTGTTTTACCAACCTGTACCGCCTGTGAATAGGGGCCAATAGCTTCTGGTGCATCTTGCGTTTCAACTGTCTTCCTGATTAGCTCAGAATCATCCTTATTCAGGTAATCACCCCACAGCATGATGAGGAAGCCGGCTAAAAAAATCAGCAAAAAATAGAGAATATACTTTTTCATGACTCTACCCCCTTAAACCACTATTGGTCACCGACTCCATCACTTCGGCAAAACGTTCTGCCTCTTCAATAGTCGTGTAGACATTGGGAGTGACTCGTATTCCCTCAAGTTCCTCGTGTTTTATGGGCGTCACGATAATTTGGTGTTTCTTCCACAGGTAATTGGTAAGAGCTCCGGGATCAATACCCTCAACTTGCACATTAACAATACCACAATAATACTTCGGATCTCGACTGGTATGCAGTTGCACGCGGTCGTAATCAATGATTTTATCTACCCAATAATCATTGAGATATCGCAACCGCTCCTCTTTGCGTTTGGCTCCTATTCCCTGATGAAAAGTTAACGCTTCTGCCACTGCAAGATAATTAGCCGCGGGATGCGTGCCTATTTCTTCAAATTTTCGGATATCGTCATCCATTTTGTCCGGAGCAGCCATCAGCGGCCACAGATCGGCAATTTTATCCTTATTAACATAAAGCATGCCGGTACCGTGGGGAGCCAACAGCCATTTATGCAGGCTGGTAGCATAGTAATCGCAATCCAGATCTGTAAGGTCAAAATCGAAATGAGCATAAGTATGAGCTCCATCTACTATAACGGGAATGTCGTAACCACGCGCCATGTTGACAACTTTTTTCACCGGCAAGATCTGTCCCGTGATATTGATCATATGACACATAAGGATCAGCTTGGTGCGGGAGGTGATATTTTCTTCAAAGCGGCGGACGATCTCTTCATCATCTTCAGCAGGCACAGGGATGCTGAACTGCTTTAATTTGATATTTTCCCGCCGCTCGCGCTGTTTAAAAGTATTGATCATCCGGGGATAATCCTGATTGGTAGTGAGAACTTCGTCGCCGGGTTTCAGGTCAAATCCAAACTGGCAGATCTGCAATCCCTCTGAAGCATTCCGGGTAAGGGCAATTTCTTCGGGTCTACATTTAAACGAACGTGCCAGCCTCTGCCGCACACCTTCACGCTGGGGCTCCAGAACATCCCACATCGTATAAACGGGAGCCTCGTTTGAATAGTCAAGATCATCTTTCATCGCCTCCTGAACAATAGCCGGTGCCGGACTCACACCACCATTATTCAGATTCACAAGCGACCGATCAACGGTAAATGCCTGCTGCACCTTGTGCCAGAACGTTTCGTCCCTTGCTATCTCTTTAGCGTTTCCAGTGTACCCATTCAGATTCTTAACAATATCTTTGGCTTTCGCTGACTGAAACAATGCACCGGTCATAGCTGCCCCGGCAGCCGTTCCCATATTTTTCAAAAAGGAGCGTCGCGATTGCATAGTATCCCCGCTTATTTATTGGATTTTGCACATCCTGCTGATAAACAGTATGAACCAATAAAGATAAAATTTCAACTGCGACTTTTAGAGGAAAGTTAGAGATAGGCAGAATCTTTTAATCCTACAGATATAAATCAGTGTTATAAGCTATAAAAACTCCCTTAACTGAATCTTCAAGAAAACGTAATAGTTTTATTTCGGTAGCCCAGGCGTTAACGCCTGGGCTACCTATGTACCTTTTGCAACAGTGATTGATTCTCCAAACTAGCAAACAGGATGAAAGAGGCATTGAAAAAATCCATGTCATTGCAATAGAGCAACCAATGGGTAGGAGCTAAAAGACTCAAACCAGACGCGGAGCGTCTAAGATGTTCCGACGCAGAGCATCGTAACGAGAACTATCCGATAGTCTTTATAAGGTGCCGATTTTACGGTCTTTATCTCAGGAGGTTCGGGGATTCCACAGGGCAAGGACTTTTTGAGTTCGTTCCAGCGTTTTTTTGGTCCCGGGGGTCACAAAAAATGAACAAGATCTAATAGCCATTTGTGTACGAGTATACCAGATAATAACACCCCTCACCCTTTCCGAATCCATGCGGAGATGTAAGGAGTAGGCGAAGCAGGAACGAACCGGAAGAATTGCAGAGTGGGTTATATGTCTCTGCGTATGCTGTGGTTTCAGATATCACTAATTACTTAACGCATCCTCAGCTCTCGCAAAAGGAAGATCTTTACGCTTCGGCCTGCTCACGTTCCATCTTGGTTTTATAGGCCATGGCATAAATCTTCATCTGTTTTACCATCGAAGCCAGGCCATTGGAACGGGTAGGTGACAAGTGCTGCTCCATCCCGATTTTCTTAATAAAGTCAGGATTGGTATTGATGATAGTATCAGGATCGTGTCCGGAATAGAAGCGTACCATCAGCGCCACCAGCCCCTTTGTAATAGCTGCATCACTGTCCGCCTCAAAAATCACGTTTCCATCTTCCAGACGGGTATGCAACCATACTTGAGATTGGCAGCCACGGACCAGATTCTCTTCTACCTTATGCTCCTCATCAAGCGGATCCAATGTCTGACCCTGCTTTATAATATGCTTATAACGCTCTGTCCAATCATCAAGCGCCTTAAACTCATTAATAATCTGCAGCTGTTTTTCGTGTATATCAGGCATAGATAAAGGATAAATGGTAGATTATTTCCATTCAGAAAAATACAAAGAATTCAAGAGAAATTAAGACAATTATGCCTAAACTTTGTAGGCTTTATCAACAGAAACAGCACATCGGCAACCTTTCACCTGCTCAGATTCTAACTTTTCAGGCTTTCCGTAATCCAACACCGTTATAAAAGAATTATCTTCGGTTCTCAATCTATATTCACAGGTAGAATTCCTGCCTTCCAAAATTTCTTGAAAATGTGCCTTAACTTTTTCCAAATCGTCTTGATGAACGAATTTACTCCAGCTATTCTTCCCGATCACACTTTCAGCAGAAAGCCCGGTAATTTCCGGAAACTCTTCGGATACTGCGGTAATGATGAAATCATCACCATCAAAACGCACGCTGTACGAAAACTCTGATGCCTTACCGACAATCCGCTCGAAATCAACCTTTCTTTTCTCCAGCGTATCCATAATGCGCTTTTGCAGCGAAATATTATGTATCTCAGCCCTTATCAACTTCTGATCTTTCAAATCCATAACACGCGCTCTTCCTTTGACCTGGATTGGCACATCGCTCTTATGCTTAATTATGCCTTTAAACTCCTCTCCTTCAAAGGAACTTTCACTATCGATATCAAGAAAACGATTTTTAAAAGAATCTTTATATCTGTCAGCAAATAGATCCCAGACTTTAATTCTTTTCAGCTCATCTTTTGAGTAACCGATTAGCTCACGGAACGACTTGTTAGCCATCACGATATTACCCTCCAAATCCACATCAACCACCGTACGCTTTGATTCTTCACGGAGGCCATCAAATTCTACCTTTTGATCCATAAGCTGCTCTTCGGCTCGTTTACGTTCGGTAATATCATGCTGATATGAAACCCAGTGCGTAATATTACCTTCTTTGTTCGTCAGCGGATGGATATCCCATTGGTTGACAAATTCTGATCCATCCTTCCGGTAATTCACGGTCTGACCAAAGAAAGATTTTCCCTCTTTGAGACAGTTTTTCAGCTCGTCTAGCACCTCAGAATCTGTTTTGGGACCTTGTAAAATGCGGGGGGTTTGGCCGATAAGCTCTTCCTTAGAATAGCCGGTCATCTCACAAAACCCATCATTGGCATACACGATTCGCGGGCCGGGCTTCTCGAGTTCAAGCTCTGTAATCAATATCCCGTCATAGTCATCACGTATAGCAGACTCCAGCAAGCGCAAGTTTTCTGCTTTCCGATCGCGTTCTTTCAGCAGATCCTCGACAAAACTTTTAAGTTTCTCAAAAGACTTATCGTCTTTGCTCCATTTTTTCAGCTTGCTCAGGTCTTCTAGTCGCATATCGTTTGGGGGATTAATTAGGGCTTATTTCAAAATTCAGTTCGGATGGATTGTTAATACTCAAGCAGAACAACAAACGCAGTATCTACCATTCCAATCAGCCTTGAGAATGATCAGCTATCCGACTAGATTAGTACTATAAGAATAGTAATAATTTAATTATGAGTAGATTTTATCGCGATAAAAGCATTTTATTTCTTTTTATAACCGCTTTGGCAACGCTGGCCGGCTGCAACCTTTTTAAAGGATCATCCCAAGAGATGCCCAAACCCGAAATGGTTTACATCGAAGGCGGCACTTTTATTATGGGCGATATTTACGGTGATGACAATCCCGATGCAACCCCGGCTCATACTGTCACGCTGGCGGATTTCAGGATTGGCAAATACGAAGTCACCTATGAAGAATACGATGCTTTTGCCCGGCGCACCGATCACCTCTTGCCCCCGGCCGACTCACTGGGCAGAGGTCAGCGTGCCGTGGTAAATGTTAGTTGGGATGATGCCAAAGCCTTTTGCGAATTTCATGGATGGCGTCTGCCTACCGAGCAGGAATGGGAATATGCTGCACGAAGCGGCGGTAAAAAAAGACGCTTTGCCGGCACAAATGATATCGATAGCCTGAATCAATACGCACGTACTACCAACAACAGCATGCACAGGTCTTTTCCCGTAGGCACCAAAAAGCCCAATGAGATCGGACTTTATGATATGAGCGGTAACGTACATGAGTGGATAGGAAGATATTACCAGTTTTATCCCAGCGAGGATAAAGATCCCGAATGGGATGATCTGGAAAAAAGATCACTGCGCATTCTCAGAGGCGGCAGCTTTAAAGAGGGGCGACCTATTGCCTCAACATACTGGCGGGCCGGAATGCTTCAAGATGCTAAAGAATATGATGTAGGATTTCGGTGTGTGGATCCGCTAAAAGAATAGGAGACGTATCCCAAAGATCAATCATCATACTAAGAAAAAACGGAAGCTCACTTAAAGTGAGCTTTTAGGATATTCTTAGCCCACGGATTCATCCGTGGGTACAAGCAAAAGCCGGGCAAGATAAAATAGGGAGAGTAAAGTCTGCCTCTTCACTTACAAGGTGCAAAGCTATATATATCCAACAAAACTGATCATTCTGGTAATCTTATACATCCTGCAAATGATTGATGCCACTTCATTCCGCAACAGAATAGCAGAAACGAGATAACTTTCCAACCTGGTCGCGTTCCTCTGGTGCGTGACCAAGGTCGGGATTTACAATCCCTGTTTTGCCAAGTAATATTTTAACATTTCGCACCAGAGGTACGGAACGAGTTTATTGTTCCGACGCGGAGCATCGGAACAAGATTTAGTGTCTATTCCGCATCATTTCAACAGCAGCTTGGCAATGGTATTCAGCTGCATATTTGACGTCCCCTCATAAATCTTACCGATCTTCGCATCACGATAGTACTTTTCAACAGGATACTCCTTCACATATCCGTAGCCGCCAAACAGATCAACAGCCTGCGAGCTCACATTTTCAGCTACTTCTGAAGCGTGGTACTTGGCCATCGCTGCCTCTTTTTGGAAGGTGTCGCCATTTTCTTTCATGCGAGCCGCATTATATACCAGCAAGCGCGCCGTTTCAATATCCGTAGCCATCTTTGCCAGCTGAAAGCGGACCCCCTGGAAATCCGAAACCGGCTGACCAAACTGTTCGCGCTCCTGCGTATAATCCAGAGCAGCATCAAGTGCTCCCTGGGCAACGCCAACCATCTGCGCACCGATTCCAATTCTACCCTCATTGAGCGTCTCCATGGCTACTTTATAGCCTTTGCCAACTTCACCCAACACGTTCTCTTTGGGCACTCTGCAATCCTCAAGCAGAACTTCGCAGGTTGAGCTGGCCCGGATACCCAGCTTATCCTCTTTCTTGGAAACTGAAAACCCTTCAAAATCCCGCTCAACGATAAAAGCTGTTATTCCTTTATATCCCGCATCGGGGTTGGCATTGGCAAAAACGATAAAAATATCTGCCTCATTTGCATTGGTAATCCACAGTTTTGATCCATTCAATACAAAATCATCGCCATCTTCCTTAGCTGTTGTCTTCATGGAAAAGGCATCACTGCCCGAACCGGCCTCCGACAAACAATAGGCACCGACTTTTTCAGTCGCTAACTGCGGCAAATACCGCTCCTTCAGGTCTTCACTGGCAAAGTTCAGAAAAGCATTGTTAACGAGCGTATTTTGTACATCCATAAACACTCCGGCTGATGCATCCACGCGTGATATCTGCTCAATCGCCACTATTGACATAAAGAACGATCCACCGCCACCCGAATATCTCTCCGGGATTTCAACCCCCATCAATCCCATATCAAAAAACTGTTGCACCAAATCCGGATCCAGCTTTGCCGCCTCATCCATCTCGCGCACTTTGGGACTTATGACTGTTTCGGCAAAATCGCGGGCCGCATCCCTCAACATTTTCTCATCTTCTGTTAGCTTTGTCAGTGCGGGCATTACCTGATCTACTTGTTCCATGGAATAGTTTTTTTATCTGTATGGATTGAAATTTTTCACTCTAAATATAGGAATTCCTCATCAAATATTCGGCCTTAAAACCCCTCGGTGGTTAGAATTGTTCTATTGCCTGATTTATTAAAACGAGCATGCCAGTCAATGTGTTAGTAAAGTAACGAGAAGCTCATTATTTTGGCTAATGATATAGCTATCAACCGATAACATCATTATGAGTAATCCCGAAAACCGACAGTCTCTTTTCCACGAATTCCCTCCCATTTCAAAAAAAGAATGGGAAAAAGTTATTGAACGAGATTTAAATGGCGCTGACTACAAAGAAAAACTTCGATGGAATACCGGTGAAGGCATAGCCCCTCTCCCTTTTTATCGCAGAGAGGATCTTTCGGAGCTTGACCGAAGAAATCCAATCCCCAAAGCCTACCAAAATGAGGAGGCAAACGCGTGGGAAATTCGAGAACCTATTTTTGAGACCCAAATATCTACAGCCAACAAAACTGCGCGCAATGCACTTGATCACGGAGCTGATGCTCTTCAGTTTCATCTCAAAGTTCGACGTACCGAAGGTATGCTGGGCGGCGATCTTCAAGGATTACCCATCTTGAAACAGGATGACTTCTCAAATCTACTTAAAGATATTTCTCTTGAGGATACACCGCTCCATTTTGATTCAGGTCTTGCTTCCCCGGCAATGATAGCTATGCTCTGGAATGAGGTTAAAAACCAAAATATCAAAGAAGAACAGGTGGCGGCTACTTTTATGTTTGATCCATACACCTACGTGCCGCTCAACGGTCAATTGCCAAAAGGAGATACACAGATAAAAAATGATGTTGTACAGCTATCAGAGTTTGCATTACATAAACTGCCGGGCATTCGTCCGCTGGGGATTGACGCCCGGACTTTCCATAATTCCGGTGCAACGATCGTACAGGAACTTGCTTTTGCCAT
Organism: Fodinibius sp. GM108; assembly: GCF_058386985.1. NCBI lineage: Bacteria > Pseudomonadati > Balneolota > Balneolia > Balneolales > Balneolaceae > Fodinibius > Fodinibius sp. GM108. Next base: position 16,728 of record NZ_JBYEIR010000012.1, on the reverse strand, counting down.
GTCAGGTGCTTCGGAATATCTATCAATTTTAGCAGACACCGATTTGAATATTGATGAAGCAAGTAATCTGTTGCATTTCACTTTTGGAGTGGGATCAAATTATTTTCTTGAAATTGCAAAATTTCGGGCCGCACGACTGCTGTGGAAAAATATCATAGAAGCTTACGGCGGAGATCCCCAAAATAACAATGTCTACATTCACGGGGAGACCTCCCAGTGGAACAAAACGATTTATGACCCTTATACGAACATGTTGCGCACATCAACTGAAGGGATGTCCGCAGCAATTGCGGGTTGCGACTCCATAACTGTACTTCCGTTTGATCAGCATTTTCGTCAGCCGGATAATTTTTCACAGCGTATTGCCCGCAACCAGCAACTTATTTTCAGCGAAGAAGCTTTTTTGGATAAAGTCGAAGATCCAGGAGCCGGGTCGTACTACATTGAGCAGTTAACTGAAGATATCGGCCAACAAGCTTGGCAATTGTTTCAGGATATTGAAACCGAGGGCGGGCTCTTGGAAGCTACTAAAAACGGTACCGTCCAGTCAGCGATTGAAGAGTCTCAGCAAAAGCGGGATCAGGCTATCGCAACACGACAACGTACGCTGGTTGGCACCAACAAATACACAAATCCGGAAGATAGGATGGCAGAGAAAATTGAATCCGGATACAAAACGATTTCTCTGGGAGAATCAGAGGAGCAAGAATTCGATATAAATCCCGAGCAATATGTACAAGAACTAGCCCGGGCGTTTGCTGACGGTGCATCAATCGGTGATCTGGTAACTCCCTATCTGTTTGACTTCGGCAAACACTACATCAGGACAATTGCTCCTTATCGCGGTGCACAAGCATTTGAGGAATTGCGACTGGCGACCGAAAATCATGAGTCGACTCCGAAAGTACTAAATCTTCCGCTGGGCAATAAAAAGTGGCGAAAAGGCCGGGCCACATTTTCAACTAATTTCTTCGGATGCGTTGGGTATGATATTGAAGATCCTGTTGGTTTTGAGGATGTGGATGCTGCCATGGAAGCTGTTCACAAAGAAAAGCCCGATATTGCTGTCATTTGCAGCTCGGATGAAGAGTACCAGGAACTGGTTGCCAAAATCGGAAATGCGATTTCTGAACTTGAACAGCAGCCAATTCTTGTGCTGACAGGATATCCCAAAGAACATATTAAAACCTATACGGAGGCTGGCATTGATGAATTTATTTACAGCGATTGCAACGTGCTCAAAATTCTAAAAAGTTTTCAACAGAAACTTGGAATAATAGAACGCGGATGAAACGGATTAAGCAGGTTTTTGCAGTTTAACCTGTGGTAAATCACAACCAACATGTCATGCCGAACCTTTAGTCCTGAACTTGATTTGGGATCTCTTTCGGCATCTGTTGCAAAAAAATAATTACGAATAACAGATCCTGAAACAAGTTCAGGATGACACAAAAGCTATTATTATGAGACCAGATTTTTCCGACATAGCATTTAACTCTGCACTTTCTTCAGATTCTCAAAATGGCGAAGCCTGGGATACAGCTGAAGAGATTTCTGTGAAGCCGGATTTTACTAAATCGGATATTGATGAGCTGGAGCATCTCGATTATGCGGCCGGTATTCCACCCTATCTGCGCGGTCCCTATTCCACAATGTATACCTATCGCCCGTGGACCATTCGTCAATATGCAGGATTTTCTACGGCGGAGGAATCCAACGAATTTTATCGTAAAGCTTTGGCGCAGGGGCAAAAAGGGCTGTCGGTAGCATTTGATCTGGCCACGCACCGCGGCTACGACTCCGATCATCCGCGCGTATCCGGTGATGTTGGCAAAGCGGGCGTTGCTATCGATTCCATCTTGGATATGAAAGTGCTTTTTGATCAGATTCCGCTGGATCAGATGTCGGTATCGATGACCATGAACGGAGCTGTCATCCCGATTATGGCCTTTTATATTGTCACGGCCGAGGAACAGGGAGTATCCAAAGAAAAGCTGGCGGGGACGATCCAAAACGATATTCTCAAAGAGTTTATGGTGCGCAACACCTACATCTATCCGCCGAAACCATCGATGCGAATCGTCGGAGATATCTTTGAATATACTTCGGAGTATATGCCCAAGTTCAACTCTATCTCCGTTTCCGGATACCACATGCAGGAGGCGGGCGCAACCTGTGATATTGAGCTGGCATATACCTTGGCCGATGGACTCGAATACCTGCGTAACGGTATCGATGCCGGACTCGATATTGATGATTTTGCACCACGCATTTCGTTCTTCTGGGCTATCGGGATGAACCATTTTATGGAGATTGCCAAGATGCGGGCCGCCCGAATGCTCTGGGCCAAGTTGGTCAAACAATTTGATCCCGAAAATCCTAAATCGATGTCGCTGCGGACGCACAGCCAAACTTCTGGATGGAGCCTCACCAAGCAGGATCCCTATAATAATGTGGCGCGAACTACCTCCGAAGCAATGGCCGCGGCATTGGGGCATACCCAGTCGCTGCACACCAATGCACTGGATGAAGCTATTGCCCTGCCCTCTGACTTTTCTGCCCGTATTGCGCGGAATACACAAATCTATCTGCAAGAAGAAACCGGTATTACCAAAGCGGTAGATCCATGGGCCGGGTCCTATTATGTGGAATATCTGACTGATCGTATTGCCCGTCGCGCCTGGGAGCTCATCGAAGAGGTAGAAGATCTCGGGGGTATGGCTAAAGCCATCGAAACGGGTGTTCCCAAAATGCGCATCGAAGAAGCGGCCGCCAAGAAGCAGGCGCGCATCGATTCGAATAAAGAAACTATTGTCGGCGTCAACAAATATCAGCTTGACAAAGAAGAGCCGATTGACATTCTTGAAGTTGATAATGAAGAAGTCCGAAAAACACAGGTTGAGCGACTGGAAAAGTTACGCTCCGAGCGTAATGAAGAAGAGGTTCAATCAGCGCTCAATGCCATTACAAAGGTCGCGGAGACCGGTGACGGTAATCTTCTGGAAGCAGCTGTTGAAGCTGCCCGAGAGCGTGCGACACTTGGAGAAATATCCGATGCGATGGAAAAAGAGTTCGGACGATATAAAGCAACCGTTAGATCAGTATCAGGTGTGTATTCCTCAGAAATAGACAAAGATGAAAATTTTGAAAAAGCTCAGCAACTAACCGATAAATTTGCGGATGTTGCGGGACGACGTCCTCGTATCATGGTTGCCAAAATGGGACAAGACGGTCATGATCGTGGTGCAAAAGTGATTTCAACCAGCTTTGCCGATCTCGGCTTCGATGTGGATATCGGTCCGCTGTTTCAAACGCCTGAGGAAGCGGCGCGGCAAGCGGTAGAAAACGATGTGCACATATTGGGCGTATCGAGCCTGGCCGGCGGACACAAAACGCTGGTCCCGCAAGTTCTTAATAAGCTCGAGGAGTTAGGCCGTAAGGATATTATGGTGATTGTCGGCGGCGTAATTCCCGAGCAGGATTATGAGTTTTTGTATGACAAGGGAGTAGTCGGGATTTTTGGTCCCGGTACTGTAATCCCACTGGCCGCTCAGCAGATTCTGGAGATCTTAATTGATAGTAATAATGAATAACTCCCTCTAGCCCGAATTCCGAGAATCACAGAATTCAGGCATCCTCCTCAAGGAGGGATGAACTTCATCTCCCCTCGAGGGGAGAACCGCGAAGCGGGAGGGGTGTTTGCATCCATTTTTATTATTGAAATGTCCGATAATAAAATTATACCATATAATCCAGATCTAAAAGAACTGGCACGTAGCCTGCGCAAAAATATGACTCATGCTGAAGTTTTACTTTGGCAAAAAGTCCGTAGAAAAAGCTTGGGTTATCAATTTCATCGGCAAGTGCCAATACTTGAATACATTGTTGATTTTTACTGCCACGAATTAAAATTGGCTATAGAAGTTGATGGTGGGTTACATAATCATCCAGAGGTAAGCGTGAATGACTTAAATCGACAGAAACAAATAGAAACTTATGGCGTTCATTTTCTCAGATTCGATAATAAAGAAATAAAACAGGATATTGATTCTGTAGTTCAACAAATAGAAAATTGGATTAAATATAAATCAACAAATGAATAACCCTCCCGACCCAATCCGCCGATGGCGGATTTGCCCACCCTCCTCAAGGAGGGATGTCATCTTCCCTAGAGGGAAGTACTTAGGCATAATCGTTATGCCGAAGGGATGGGGGTATCCAAAGTAGCTTATGACTAACAAATCGAATTCAAATAACGACTCTTCCCTCTCAGTAAGCGAAGGTGTAGATCAAAACAGCTCAATAAATCCTGAAATACGTAATCGTTTTAAAAATGTATCCCCTTCGCTTTCCCTGGATGATTATGTGCAAGGAATTACATCGGGTGATCGTACTATTTTGAGTCAGGCCATCACGCTGATCGAGAGTACAAAATCCGAGCATCGGGAGCTGGCACAGGAGATTATCGAAGAATGCCTTCCTGAGACAGGTAACTCTGTTCGAATTGGCATAACCGGCGTGCCCGGCGTCGGCAAAAGCACCTTCATTGAATCACTGGGCAATCATATTATCGATCAAGGGAAAAATCTGGCAGTGCTGGCAATCGATCCCAGCAGCACGCGCACCAAGGGCAGCATTCTTGGTGACAAAACGCGCATGGAAACACTGGCAAACAACGACCAAGCTTTCATTCGTCCATCTCCAACGGGCGGTTCACTGGGCGGTGTGGCACGGAAAACACGTGAGACAATCTATCTCTGCGAAGCCGCCGGATACGATACTATCTTTATCGAAACGGTTGGCGTGGGACAATCCGAGACGGCCGTTCACTCAATGGTAGATTTCTTTCTGCTGCTCATGCTTGCCGGGGCGGGCGATGAACTGCAGGGAATCAAGCGGGGCATTATAGAGATGGCCGATGCTATTGCTATCAATAAAATTGATGAGACACCTGAAAAGACAGTACAGCAAGCAGTACGAGAGTATAAAAATGCGCTGCATCTTTATCCCGAGACGAAGTCGGGCTGGAGTCCAAAAGTAACAACCTGTTCAGCTATCACGGAACAAGGCATTCCTGAAATCTGGGATCTCATCCAGGATTACGTCGAACAAACGAAATCCAATGGCTATTTTCAGGATAATCGAAATCGGCAGTCCAAACACTGGATGTATGACACGATCTCTGACAGGTTACAGGAACATTTCTATGACAATAAAACTGTTCAAAATCAGCTAAAAAAGATTGAGCAAAAAGTGTTAAACGGAGAGATAAGCTCGTTCAAGGCGGCGCAAGAGTTGCTGGAGTTGTATTTCGATTCTCTGTAAATTAGACGCGGAGTGTCTTTCTGTAATCATTTTCCCACGGATGAATCGTGGACTAGGAATATTTTAAAAAAGCCCACTTGAAGTGGGCTTCGGGTTATAAATTCTTAGCCTGATGATTCATCTTCAGGCGGAAGAACATAACCTACTCCACTTTGACAACTCCCGCCGATTCATCAACCAGCGGATAGGCACCCTCCTCAAGGAGGCACGAACTTCTCCCCCGAGGGGAGCCACCCAAGTCCGTCGAAAAAAGGGATGTTTACTATTACCTAAACTCATCGGACGTCAAACCCAGACGTTCGACGAGGATAACCTCATCACCACGAGTTAAATTATTCGCAGCTCTATATTTCCATCATCAGTATAGATATCGACTTTAGACTCTCCACCAGTTAACCTAAAAACAGAATATTCCTCTTCCGAACGAATCTCTTCGAAATCCGGATCAACGCGTACCGAGGCATCATCGTGACGGATATCAAACTCTCCGCCCCCGCCGGACAGATTCAACCTCACATCTCCGTCATCCATATCAAATCGATAGAATCCGTCGCCGGAAAGCGAGGTTGTTATATCAATAGTCCCATCATCTGCTCTGGCATCAACTTCAGTAAAGTCAGCTCTTCGGACAAATATTTCGCCGTCATCCATCTCCAGCTTCATTTGTCCCTTTCCCTGGTCCATATTTATTCTGCCGTCATCTATATCAAATTCAAAATTATCACCATTCAATTCTCGGAGATCAATTTCCGCATCATCCGCATCAAGCTTGAGGGCTCCGTCGAAACCTGAAATTTCGTAATCGTCATCATCTCCGTTAATATTCAAGGAAGCAGATCGCGGTGCTTCAATTGTTATGCGATACTCTTTTTGGACAGACCCTAAAACAAATCGACCATTTTCGCGATTATTTTCACGGATGTGGAGATCCCCGTTTCTATCTTCAACAATCATTTCAAATTCATCTTCGGATTTAATCTCTAAACCATCAACATCTATTCTGTGATATACCACTAAATGTACATCCGAGCGATCGGTTCCGCGAATGCTGACTTCAGCATCATTACTCTGCAGATGGATGGTCCCATCATTATCTAAAGAATAGGTTTCATCCAGATTATATTCCTTATCCTGGGCATTTACCTCCATCCCTATAACCAAAAGTACAATTGTTAAAAATGCCAGCTTGCTCCGTTTCATAATCATCCCTTTATTTAATTATCATTCAAACCCACCTTACGAAACAAAGCTGATTTTGTTAGGGGTAAGGGTAATCAGTTGATATTGAGCTCGGACTGGGCAGAGGTGAATCCGACTTCTTCATCTTCTATCTCGCGTGTGCCAAGTACCTGTTGCATCTCGCTGCGTAGCTTCTGAATAGTAAGTCCGCTTGTAAGCGATCCATTACGGGCGACAGAAATTCGTCCTGTCTCCTCTGAAACCACCACCACAAATACGTTATTCGTTTCGGTGATTCCCACAGCAGCACGGTGACGCGTTCCGAATACGGATGAAATATTGGGATTTTGAGAAATCGGCAGATAGCAACTTGCGGCCACGATCCGATCATTGCGAATGACTACTGCACCATCATGCAGAGGAGTATTTCTGTTGAAGATAGTCTGAATCAATTCGCTGTTTACCTTAGCGTCAAGATTGACACCGACATCCACCAGATCCTGCAACGAAGATGAGCGGGCAAAAACAATTAGAGCTCCCGTTTTGGAGTGAGACATATTACGTACGGCATCTATTACCTCATCGATGATAGTATCAGAATTAGAGCGAACAAAAAAGCGATCGAGATTGGTATTTTGTCCTAAGCTGTAAAGCAGCTTGCGAATTTCGGGTTGAAAGATGATAAATACGGCTAGCACTCCCACATCCAATATGCCGCGCAAAATAAAATTGATCGTCGTTAGGCCAAGCGCACTTACGGCAGCATTTATTATGATGATGAAAACCAGCCCAACTGCTGCCTGTATGGCAAAGGTCCCCCGTATCCATCGGTACAGCCAGAACAGTACCATGGTTATTAGAAGAACTTCCAGAAAGTCCTTCACACCAAATTCAAGGAAGCCAATGGGAATCAATGGGGTACCTCGTTTAACTAGATCTTCTTTCAGGGAATATAATTATAATTTGAAGAAATATTTATTCCCAAGTATCTATTTATTGATACATCTGCAAAGAAAAAGAAGTTCCTGCCAGAGGGAGATTATACATTCCCAAGCGAGAACTGAGAATGAGGTTAAAATTGGACTGTTCAAAAAAGATTCATAAAAACTTTACTAACCGCAGAAAAACCCGAGGAAATCGCAGAGTTACACAGAGATGTTTTATACCCTCTGTAGATCCTCTGCACAATCTGTGGTTTCCTTTATTCTGCTTCTGCTATCGCATTAAAAATTTTCAACGAATCGCTGGCCTCTTTTACATCGTGAACACGAATAATATTGGCACCTTGCATCATCGCATGATAATGAACGGCTACGGTACCTGTCACTCGATCATCAACAGGACGGTCACCCAAAATCTGGCCAATCATCGACTTACGAGAGGCTCCTACCATTACTGGACAACCCAGCTTTTTAAATTCATCAAGATTTGCCAAAAGCTTTAAGTTGTGATCCAGCGTTTTTCCAAATCCGATGCCGGGATCGATAATCACCTGATCCAGCTCTTTTTCGCTAACTTGTTGCAACTTCTTTTCAAAAAACTGGCAGATATCCTGCACTACATCATCATAGGTGGGATCCTGCTGCATTGTTTTGGGATTCCCCTGAGAGTGCATCAAAATATATCCGGCATTGTACTGGATACATAAATCCACCAGTCGCGGCTCTTTTTGCATACCGCTGACGTCGTTCACAAAATGTGCACCCAATTGTAGCGCTTCTTCGGCAACACGGTATTTAGTGGTGTCAATAGAAAATAGCGTATCCGGAAATTGCGGAATTGCTCTTTCAAGAATGGGCAAAACCCGGTCAAGCTCTTCTTGTTCAGTCACCGGATCTGAGCCGGGACGCGTAGATTCGCCTCCTACATCGATGATCGAGGCCCCTTCCCCGACCATTACTTCAATCCTGTTTAGAGCAGATTCAAGTTCGTTAAAATTGCCTCCGTCAGAAAAGGAATCAGGAGTGGCATTTAAGATCCCCATTATTTGGGGAGACGATAAATCGAGGTGTTTGTCTCGGACGGCAAGTGGATATTTCTTTGAGGAGTTCTTATTCATTTAACCTCTAGATGTGATCAGGTGAGGGTGATTAGGTAATTTTCTCAATTACATAATCACCTAATCACTATAACTTAATCCCAACTTTCCTGCAGATGTTCGAACTTGTCTTCTACTTCAGCCCATTTATCGGCATCGGGCAAGTCTTCTTTGGTTTGATTGATAATATGATCGGCCCACTCTTCAGCTAATCGTTCATTGAGTTCAATGTAGTGTTCCCACTCCATAGGCACTTCATCATCGGGATAAATTGCTTCAACGGGACATTCTGCCACACACGCATCACAATCAATGCAATCCAGCGGATCGATGGTAAGAAAGTTGGGGCCTTCCCGGAAAGCATCAACCGGACATACCGCTGCACAGTTAGTGTATTTACAGTTGATACAGGGTTCTGTTACTACGTAGGCCATTACAAAATTAGTGATCTATTGATGGTTCAAAGTTGGACTAAATATCCCGCCTTAAAGGGATAGATGCAACGTTTTACAGTAATAAATTTAATTTAGAAAACGTATGTACAGAGAACCGAAGAATTCCGAACAAGGAATGTCGAATAAAGAACCGAGATCCCTCTAAATTCATTGTTTCTTACTATTCGGTTCGGCATTCAACAGTGCTTTAACACTATCCAGCGAACCATCATTTGGAGCTGGTTCTGTTCCCATAAGGTGATTAATCAGCTCATAAATATGGATATTCTGAAAAGGTTCCACCCTTTCTCCCTGCTTAAATGCCGGTCCATGCGCAATAAATACTGCTTGCATCGCTTTTTCATTGTTGTCGTAGCCGTGGGTAGCCCGAGGTAGTGATTCGATAAATTCCTGCTCGTATTCTTCTTCCAAAATAGTATATCCCAGATCGGCTACCATTACAATATCAGCAACGCGCCGGTGATTCAGATGATATCGCTCCGGCATGTTTTCTTTCCGGTATACCTTGTATTTTTTTTCCCGGGATTTAAGTGCCTGATACACTTCCTGCGTTCGATCTTCTTTTGGCTGAATCATCGTCATCGGTCCCCAGATGATGCGCTCGGTATCATCCAGATCAATGATATTATCCAGGCGAATTACCTTATCTGCTGACTGATCAACCATACCATGATCGGATACGATAATAATATTCGTATTTTCCCATAGATTATTTTCTAGCATCTGATTTTTCAGATAACCCAGTAGTTGATCTGCGCGTTCGATAGCCTGTTTCACAGAATCAGATTCGGTACCGTACTGATGCCCCTTCGTATCCACATCACTAAAATAGAGCGTGGCAAAATCAACGTCCTGATCTCCGGGAGCATTCATCCATTTTATAACCGTATCAATGCGTGCCTGGCCGGGCATGCTTTCATTATATATTTTCCAGTGCGTGGGATGCATGTCCTGGATATCGGCCTCCGAACCTACCCAAAACATTGTGCCGGTGCGTATACCCTGCTTTTCTAATGTATTCCAGATCGGTTCCCCGCCGTACCACTTTCCTTCTTCGACCGCCTCCCGATCGCTAATTCTATACCACTCATCCCATTCCGGATCATACATTGTATTTCCTACAAAACCAGTATTTTCGGGATATAATCCGGTTGCAATAGAATAATGATTAGGAAACGTTTTGCTGGGAAAAACTGGAATAAGTCCCTCAGCCTGCACACCACCGGCAACAAGCGAATCAAAATTGGGAGTATCTGTTTTTTCCAGGTAATCGTGACCAAATCCGTCAAAGGAGATCAAAAGTGTTTTCTGGGGATTTGTTTGCTGCTGGCTTTGGTCGCATGCGCTTACGCCTACAAAAAGTGCCAGTAAGAAGATAAACGTTATTCTGAATCTCATAGATGTTTTCATACGCTTAATTTTAGTGCAATAAAAAAGGGCAGCCCCAACTGAGACTGCCCTCTGAATATAATCAAAATAGGCTATTCGTTAGAATGTGTAACGGACACCAAACTGCATTAACCAACGAGAACTGTATGTTCCGAAATCATGAACGTTCTGCTGAAACATATCCTCAACAGATTGAATCTGACTGGGATCATAGTTCAGATTATACACTGGTGTATAATCTCCGTTATCTGCATCTTGGAATTCTTCAAACTCGATAGGCTCATAAACGCCATTTCCAACGTTGTAACGAGTACCCCAGCTGGTATCAAACAGATCACCCAGTAAAGAGGTGAAATTGAATATATCGAGTGTGAACTCAAGACTTTGTCTGCGATTCATGAGATCAGCAAACAACTCCTGCTTAATCTTTAAATCAATGATAGATTCGAAAGGAGTTCGAGAAGCATTTCGCTCAGCGTATTCTCCGCGGCGACTACTCAAGTAGTCACTGCTTTCTATAAACTGATCAAAAGCCTCTGCTTGAGCTTGCTGTTCAGCAGCAGTACCTGTCCACGCCAGTTCAGAGGCATCTTCCGGCACATAAATGAGAGAAGCATCGTCTCCATTTTCATTAACCATAAATTCACTACCATCAATTACATATGAAATTGGACGGCCAGAGGTTCCTTCGTAAAACAGTGAAAATGTAGTGGCCAAATTATTCAGGAACTCTTTGCGATAGGTAAGGCTGGCAGTTATACGATGCCCCATCGCGAAATCAGAGCGAGAAAGATCCAAATTATTAGCTCCGTTCACATGCTCTTGATACTGCCAGAGTGAATTAATCTGTGAAGATGTTCCCTCATTTACTACATATGAGTCACCGTATGTCCAGGACACATTTGCCCGGAAGTTTTGGTTGAAGTTTTTACGAAGCTGAGCAGTGAAATCATATGTATGGCCTTCACTGGTATTCTTTACCACATGAATATTATCATAACGCGAGTCAATAAATCTATCGGAACCCGAATAAGCATAAATAGGACGATTATCCGGTCCATCCAATGTCTCATTCTGCGACTTTAGATTCACATTCTCAATCAGAATGTTATTCATGGTGTTAGTATACTGGACTTCAAATGTACCAACGATGTCATATGGAAGGCGATGATCAACTCCTAAACTTGTTCGGAAAACCGTAGGATATTTAAAATCCTCTGCAAACATTTCCAGACGACCACTTGGTATAACTTCATCTGGAGAGCGGCCGAAATCTTCAAGCGTTAAACCGTTTTCTGGATTGGGACGGAATGGTATTTCCTGACCTAACCACGGACCACCTACAATGACACCAGTATTCGCCCCATTATTCAGGAACATACCACCTGGCCATACAAATGGTACTCGGCCGAGAAATACACCAGCACCGCCGCGAACTTGTGTTTCGCCTTCATTATCAATATTCCAGTTAAAACCGAATCTTGGAGAAATATAGAGTTGCGGCGCAGGTGTTTCACCCGGACGAGCACCTTCCAGATTTTTTCCAGCTGACTGCAGATCCGGAATAGTGGTACTAAACACATCATCAGCATGTCGGGGCTCCGTAGTAATATTAGGCATATCAAAACGAAGGCCACCTGTCAAACGGAACTGATCATTCACCTGCCACTCATCCTGGACATAAAGTCCAAGCTGATACGCTTTAAAAGCACCGGTATTTTCTGCTTCATCCCCAATTACGTTCTGTCCGCCGACAAGTGAAACCCCTCGCAGATAAAGTGCAGGAGTGGCAGGATCAATTGACGGATCATTAACAGCACGAACTGACTGTAAGAAATCGTCCACACTATTATACTGGTACCAACCATTGTTAAATGGAATAAACTGGTTGGCCATATCATAGAACTCGTTGTGAGTACCAATGGTTATCGTATGATCTCCCGCAAAAATGTTGAAGTCATTGGTAATAGTTAATATCTGCTGATCCAGAAGATTAGAAGTTGAAAATGGCTCATTACCTAATCTAATCTCACCATTCCCATCAAATATGGTTACTGTTGGAAATGCCTCTCCTGCAAAATCACGATCATCAAGTACATCTGTATAACCAACAATTAACTTGTTACTCATGTTTTGCCCAAATGAACTAGTCAACTCCAGAGCAGATGAATGTGTGGTATTGGGAAACACCTCACTGTTATTGCTATAGTTTATCGTACCAACTCCACTTTGGAATCTGTCAATATTATCCGATCCGGTATAACTGTGCCGGAACATTAACTTGTGATTATTGCTAATATTCCAGTTGAGCTTAAACAGAGCTTTATCACTATCTAACGTAGAATTTTTATCACGAAAAGTTCCAGCATCATAGTTAAACTCATTCTGGAGCGTTGAATAAATTTCTTCAAGGTCGCTAATAGATGCGTCTCCTTGGTAAGCTCCTGAAGTACCTACACCTAAAAATGGCTGTGGCGACTCAGAACGCAGTAACTCCAAGTTAGCAAAGAAGAAAAGCTTATCTTCCACAATTGGTCCGCCCAGGTTTAAACCAAAACGGTTATTTTTAAATTCTGGGAGTGGTTCACGGTCACTATTATTAAAATTTGCAAGTGCTATAGGCGTTTCACCAGCTAAATTTTCATTTCGGTTAAACCAATAGACAGACCCTTCCAATTCATTTGTTCCACTCTTGGTAACAGCATTGATAGCACCTCCAGTAAATCCTCCCTGACTTACATCAAAGGGAGAACTATTTATCTGAAACTGTTCAATTGCATCCATGCTAATAGGCGAAGCACCAGTCTGTCCGCCATTCGTGCCTTGAGCAGAAAGACCAAACACATCATTGTTTACAGCCCCATCGATAAATATGGAATTGAATCTATTATTTTGACCGGCTATAGAAATAGCTGCACCATCATCGTCGCTGTTTACAACGAAAGCTTGTGGATTCAAGCGAGTAAAATCTGCCAGTGATCTTCCAACTGTCGGAGATTCTTCAATATCTCGTGTAGAAACATTTTTACCTACACCAGTTTTACTTCGATCAAAAACTTCACCGGCAGCAACAACTGTAACTTCCCCGAGTTCGGCTGAACCTTCTTGCATCTGTATTTCCACAGTTTCTGTTTCCCCCAACTCGAGTTGAGTTCCTTCACTTACATAGGTATCATAACCAACAAAGGTCACTCTAATCCTGTAAGGGCCACCAGACCTCATGTTGCGTATGTTGAACGCTCCCTCAGCATTAGTAGCAGCCCCGTATTCTGTACCAGAGGGCATATGTGTAACTAACACATTAGCCCCGACCAAAGCTTCGCCATTTTCATCTACTACTGTCCCCTTCATGGAAGCAGTCGTAACACCCTGACTGAATCCAATTAGTGGTAGTAGCAAGAAAATAAATAAAACTACTCCGTAACGTTTCATAATCGATAGATATGTTTGATTTAGATTGTGATGTCAAATGTATGTTTGATATGTGAAATGGATCAACTACTTAAAAGTAAAACTAACTATATACTAGCAGATAATTATAGCCAATCTTTAAGACGCCCAAATCTATAAAATTATCGGCAATTTTCGTATAAAGAATCTGTTAAGAGTTAGAACTAATGCCTTAATTTTATACAAGTATTCTTTGCCTGATATCCGCCAATATCTCTTGGTTAACGCCAAAGAAATAGAGCAAAAATATTATCGCAAATACAAGCTGTAGTTTAACAACTCCTACCTTCATGTAAGACCGAGCTGAGGTTACTACCGAATCGTCCAGGATGATAAAGTCATAATCACCTTTTATGCGCCTGACCATTTCGTTGTCCTCCATTACCAGATGATCTTCCTGATAGCCACCTAGCTGGATAAATGTGTCACGTTCTATAAACAAACTTTGATCTCCAAAACGAAAAGCATCAATATCAAAGTTAGTGCACCAGCTGTAAAAATCAAGCAGGTAGTGATCTTCATCAAAATCCAGCTGAAAACAACCCGCTTTAAATCCCTTTGATACCGCTTGGAAAATTTTCTGATCAAAATTAAGAGGAGGAATACTATCGGCATGCAAAAAGTACAGGCAATCCCCCTTAGCCTGCTCCGCGCCGTAATTCATTTGTGCAGCTCGTCCTTTCCTCGGGGATGAGATAACCGTCGCTCCAGTTAATTTTGCCTGTTCAACTGTTTCATCACTGCTTCCACCGTCAATAATAATAATTTCCGAAACAAAGTCTCCCGCTCTTTTTGTGATTTCCTTTATAGTCTCTACTATGAAATCCTCTTCATTATATGCAGGAATTATTACACTTAATTTCATGGTAGCATTCTTATCTTTTAACCGCAGAGAGCGCGGAGGATTCACAGATATTACAAGCTTAATTATCAATGGTCTCTGCGAATCCTCTGTGTAACTCTGTGGTTAATTTAACGTATTCCCTTGGTGATTTCGGGCATATTAATTTCACAACTGAACAAACATGCCTCAATATAAATGGTTTTAAAACCGCAGAGGGCGCAGAGTTATCTGCATAGGTAATTTAAAATTCTGTATTGGAATTCTGCAGATCCTCTATAGTGTCAATATCATTGCGTTCGGGTAATAATTTATAAGAAAGCTCCAGATCATTAACTCGTTCGAGAGTATGATCTAACACATCAGGCGTACTCCATGGGATTTTCTCAAAAATTTGGGGATAAAATGCTGACATGCCTAACAGGTAATATCCGCCGTCTAGCGAGGGACCGATAACAATATCGTTATCTTTCAAGTTCTTAAATCCATTTTCAATTATTGCTTTTGTCAGAGACGCACAATCACTGCCAATAATTACAACCTTCTCATAGCCTTTGGTAAACGCCTGGTTAAAAGCATCCTTCATCCGTTCTCCCAGGTGTTCTCCCGATTGCAGACACTTTTCATATTCACCGTTCGACCACAGGTCGTCATTATCAATAAAATCGGAATACCATACCTGTCGGTCGACCTTAAGCTGATCTGTTATCGATTTAGTAATTTTCAATAGCCGCTGATAAATATCCAGAGCTTTTATTTTACCAACAGCCTCGGCTAATCTGGTTTTCACATGACCTTTTCGAGGATTTTTGATGAAGATCATTAGTAAATTATTTCGTGCGGTTTCTGCCATTTTTCGGGAGTGTTGTTAGAGGTGTGTGCTAGAAGAATAAAGACATTACCCCTATACCCAGGGTTACGTAGTTGCTCCGCCACAGCTACTTCCGGCACCTGCGGTACAACCAAAACAATG
Organism: Fodinibius sp. GM108; assembly: GCF_058386985.1. Classification (NCBI taxonomy): domain Bacteria; kingdom Pseudomonadati; phylum Balneolota; class Balneolia; order Balneolales; family Balneolaceae; genus Fodinibius; species Fodinibius sp. GM108. The sequence continues at coordinate 1,078 of NZ_JBYEIR010000012.1, read as the reverse complement.
CTGATTGATTTTTATCTGCCGGTTATTCAATTTCAGCTCATTCCACTCGCTGATATGCTGCGGTGCTTTATCCTCCACGGGCATCTCCAGCATCTGATTAAAATCACAGTCGTAGAGCGTTCCGTCCCATCCCACCGAAATAGTATCCCGACACATAACGCCCTTTGCTGCTGCAGGATTAAAAGCCGTAATCAGCCTGTCCATATATTCATCCAAATTCCCGGATTTCAATAAAAAGTTGAGAAAACGGCTGATCGGCAAGTTTGTAATCGTAAATAAATTATTGAATGTAATCCCGTGCTTGCGGTCCAGTTGACGCTTGAAATCTTGCTCTATTGCCTCTTGGTCGCCGGGCAAAAAGGCACCGACAGGATTATAAACCAAGTTCAATTCCAGACCTGAGTCCTCTTTTCCATAACCAATATCATTTAATCTTTTTAGTGCTTCAATCGATTTGTCATAAGTTCCTTCTCCACGCTGCCGATCGGTACGCGATTTATTATAAAAAGGAAGAGAACAGGTAACTTCCACACCATGTTCGGCAAAAAATTCTGGGAGTGCCTGGTATTTGGGGGCCGTTGTTAAAATCGTGAGGTTAGACCTCACGATGATATGCTTGCCAAATTTTGAGACCTCCTCCACAAACCACCGGAAGTGGGGATTCATTTCGGGGGCGCCACCAGTCAAATCTACTGTAGATATATCAGAATTTTCCAAAGCTTTCAGGCAATGTTTAAAAGTTTCTTTTTCCATAACCTCATCACGATCCGGACCCGCATCAACATGACAATGTTTACACGTCATATTACACATATAACCCACATTCATCTGAAATATATCGATGCCCGTAGGTTTTAAAGGGAAAAGGTCGATTTCCTCCAGTTTTTCACGGAATTTAGGCTGATTCCGAAGCGACTCTGAAGAATTATTCAAAACCTCGAGCTGATATGCCGGATCAGAAAGCCGATGACTCTGTGTCTTTAGCGATTTAATCATGGAAAATCGGTTATCGGTTATCGGTTATCGGTTATCGGTTATCGGTTATCGGTTATCGGTTATCGGTTATCGGTTATCGGTT
>NZ_JBYEIR010000011.1:0-110229 GCF_058386985.1 Fodinibius sp. GM108 | reverse complement strand
TTAATTACTCTAATATGTGCTATATGGAATAGCGGCGAATCTTACGATCCGAATCACACCTCCCGGTTTGACCGGGAAAAAAAAGCCGCTTGACACTTGAAAAAGTCATAGCATTCCTTTTGAGGCTGGGCTATGGGGACAATCAGTAATTGATAGCCAAATGAGCTTCAGGAGCAGAGCTCCCTCACAGCTACAACATTGCATCCCCTGGTCGAATGACAGGCATAAATCCTTAATAATCAGCATTATATTTAAGCGGGAAAATTAATTTGAATGTCGTCCCTTCTCCTGGAGCCGTATCGATATCTATAACACCATTCAAAAGCTTACAAAGTCGACGGACAATAAGCAGCCCAATGCCTTCGCCGTGTGATTTTTCGCTGGAATCCGTTTTCTGACGGTCATCTGTTTCTGTAGACAAAGATGCCGCTCTCGTTTTGGAAAGCCCCGGACCAGTATCACTAATAATTAGACACCAGTCATCATCAGATTCTAACCCCCAACTAATATCCACATGACCATCTTCGGTATATTTGAGTGCATTAATCAGCAGGTTTTGGGCTATACGTTGTATTTTACTGCGATCACTCTGTATTTGAAAGGTCTCTTCTCCCTCGCATCTCAAATCCAGATCTTTAAACTCGGCCAGAGGACGAAGACTGTCGCACATCTCGGAGAAAACTGTGGCTATATCAAAAGAGGTAATATTCATCTCCTCTTCTCCAGCCTCCAGGCGAAACAGATCAAGCAGATTGTTTAAAAACTGTTCGAGACTTTCAGCCGCCAGTGACATTTCATTTAAAACTTGCCTTATATCATCATCAAGATCTTTATTTTCAAGTAGTGAAAATCCTACCTGGAGTGAAAACAGAATTCCCTTTAGATCATGAGATGTCTGCTGCAGGTTTTCGCCCTGAAATTCTCTTTTTGAAAGAGCTGACTCAAGATCCTTCATCTGAGCCTCTGCTTCCCGGTCCTGTAACTGATAGAATTCATCTATACTATTTTGAATACCCTCATGAATAAGTTTTGCAACAATAGCATGAGCCTTTTTCTGAACTTCATAACTGATGGAGCGGGTTTCAACAGCAGAATTGATACACATTGCTAATACCTCGTGCAGTGCAGCCCATTCCCTGGAGACTTCACGCAGATCAAGTCCATGTTCCCAGCGGTGGGCTCCGTGTGCTTTGGCAATACCTTCGGGTGAAGCTTGCTTGTTGCGGAGGCGGTCACACAATAAATCTAAAAATTCAGGGACGTGGTTATGAAACTTCTCCCTCGAGAGCTCAACTAATTTAGTTGCCTGTCCTTCATCATAAAGCTGTTTTTCCCACTTTTCCAGAATTTGATCCTGCTTTTCTTTTATGTAATTAGCCAGAATTTTAAATTCTTCGACGTAAGATTCGTCAGATATCTTCATTGAATGATAGGTGAATAAATCTTAGGCCGTTTTACCTATCACCGAACCCTATTGTTCCCCAAACACCAGTCTTAGAAAGCGCTATGAATAAAACAAGCCATTGGGCAAAACCTCCAGTCAGGAAAGTATAAATCCAGTAAACATTTTAGTTCATCAGATGTGAACTATTACTGCACTGTAGAATACTTCAAAGGAAAGACTAACCGAAAGAGCGAACCATTTTGGGAATCCGACTCTACTTCGATAATAGCATCCAATAATTTACATAATTTACGTACAATCAACAGACCAATACCCTCACCGTCACAATTGTCCTTATTGGTCGCTGAAAATCCCGGCCCCGTATCACTGATTGTTAGTACCCAATTAGATGAACCCTTTTTCCAATTCATTTCAACTCGTCCCTTATTGGTGTATTTTAGTGAATTAATCAATAGATTCTGAGCTATCCGCTTTAATTTTTTCTTGTCACTTTCAACATAAAGTTCCTTCTCTCCTTGGCAGCTTAGCTCAAGTTTATCTGTATCAGCTAAGGGTTGTAAGCTATCGCACAAATCCGCCAACATTTCTGCAGCGTTAAAACGAGAAAGTTCCACTTCTTCCTGGTCTGACTCTAATCGAAAGAGCTGGAGCAAGTCATTTAACATTTCGGCCAAATTTTCAGAAGCCAGTGCCATTTCATCTATAATTTCCCTGTTTTTATCACTCATATTTTGATCATGCAGAAGTGAGAATCCCATCTGTAATGAATACATAAATCCTTTTAAATCATGGGTAGTCTGCTGCAGTTGTTCATTGTGATCGATTTTGTCTTCTTTCTCTTGTTCAAGCGCGGTAGACAAATGATGAATTTTAGCTTTTGCCTCTTTATTCTGCAAAAGATAAAATTCATTAATACTGTTCATGATTCCGTCATGAATCAAATCACTTATGATCTTTTGAGCTTCTTCATGTTTTTTTATATCCAGATCTGCTTCCACACAGAATTGACTGGTATATTCCATCAGTACATCATGCAACCTTGCCCATTCTTTCGCTACTTCTCTGAGGTCAAATCCATACTGCCATCTTAGTGAACCATGTTCCCTGGCCACTGGTTCCGTTGCACTTTCATTGTTTTTAAGGATATCATACAGTTTATTAAGATACAAAGGGATATGATCATAAAACTTTTCTCTGGAAAGAGAGATCAAATTGGTGATTTGTTCTTCTCCCTGTAATGATTTCTCCCAATCTTTTAATATATCATCTTCTTTCTTTGATAAATATTCTGCAAGGGATACCAGGCCTGAATAGCTAGTTTGTAACATAGTTACCAAGAGTTTGGATTAGATTACCATTATAAACCGTTCAATCTGTAATAAGATTTAATGCCCTTTTATAGTAAAATGATATGTTAGGTTCCGTTCTTTTTTAGGATCCTATTACAAGACTATAAAGAATTGTTAGGCTGGTGATGTGGAAAGTCTAACGAGCAAATTCTTGTAAAATTACTCTATAAATATCGAAGCCAAAGTATTCATCTCCGATCTCAAAAAGGCAGGATACAAAAAAGGGATACAGGGATAAATAATGTACTCTGGCTTTTTACCGTTTACATAATAGTAAAACTACTTGTATATTATTGTGATACTTTTGTACAGGTATCCAGAGAAATTTTATTAGCCAGGTTTGACTTTGCAGCAACTGACAACTACACAAGTTTTATTTCAACTTTTTTCTGCTTTTTTAAAGCATTTATTGTCTTTTTGGCAAAAAATTACAGCGCAAGTTATGAATGCGCTGTATGGTTTTGATTCACTGCAAGACCTTCCCCTCTCTGCATACCACAGACATACTCAAACAAATTTTTCTCCTAACAGGAATTTTAATTTAGCGGTTGCTGAATTCCCGCTAAGATGTACGAATTTCAAGACTATTGTAGCTATGAAACCTATTGATTTTTTGATAAGGATTAAGTTTTCGGAAGACAGCAACTGCGTGAAACAGGAATATCTCAATGAAAAACCAAATCATTATTCACGCATCGGGCAAGCAGACACGTATAGCTCTGCTCGAAGACGGCGAACTTGCTCAGCTGTTTATCGAATCTGATGAAAACCAACGTACTGTTGGTAATATCTATTTAGCGAAGGTTCACAAAGTAATGAGCGGGATCCGTGCAGCCTTCATTGACATGGGTACCCCGAAAGATGCTTTTCTTCATTTTTCGGATGCCGGTGATCATCTGAAGGAATATGTACAGATGCTCAATGGCCGTAATGCTATTCCCAAAAATGTACGGGATGAGCTTAAGAAGACCGACTTCAATCAAATCTCGAACTACGAGAAACAGAACTGGGCCGGTAAAATTCTGCAACCCGGTCAAAAACTACTGGTTCAAATCGTAAAGGAACCCATTGGTTCTAAGGGGCCTCGTATCTCTACGGATATAACTGTAGCCGGACGTTTTCTGGTGCTTATTCCCATGGGCGACTATGTGGCTGTATCACGAAAGATCAACAACTACAAAGAACGACGACGACTGAAAAACATTGTCAGTTCAATGGTGCCTGAAGGCTTCGGTGTAATTATCAGGACGGTAGCCAAAGGCAAAGATGAGCAGGCTATTGAAGATGATATGCGCGATGTGCTCAAAAAATGGGAAGGCATACTTGAAAAACTTGAAACGGCTGAACCACCCGAGCTGCTTTATAATGATCTCGATATGACCGAGAGCCTTGTCCGCGATCTGTTTGCAAAACAGTACGATCGCGTACTGGTTGACGATCCCGACATGCATCAGAAAATCAAGTCGTATGTCAGCCAGGTAGCTCCCCAAATGCTGCCCAATGTAGAGCTTTACAAAGGACGCGAGCACATCTTCGATTTCATGAAAATCGCCAAAGATGTCGATTCTATCTTTAGTCCCCGCGTGCGAATGCCTTCCGGTGGTTATCTGATTTTTGAACAAACTGAGGCGATGTATGTGGTGGATGTTAACTCTGGTCCGTATGCCGCCAAAGAAAAACAGGAGGACAATTCGCTCAAGACAAATCTCGAAGCGGCTCGTGAAGTAGCCAAACAGCTTCGTCTGCGCGATATCGGCGGTATCATTGTTGTGGACTTTATTGATCTGCGCAGCGATAAAAATCGCAAGAAGATTTATGATGAACTTAAGAAAGAGTTCAAGAAAGATCCTGCCAAGACAAATGTTATTGGCATGAGCGATTTTGGCCTTGTACAGATCACCCGGCAGCGAATCCGACCCAGCGTTGTAAATTCTGTATCGAAGGTATGCCCCACTTGCGGAGGTTCGGGTAGTGTAGTTACTAAAAATACCATTATTGCCGATCTGGATGCATGGCTCAGCAAGTTCCGCACTACCACGGACTATCGCGCTGTTGATATCTATATCAACCCTTACCTGAAAGCATATCTTGAAAAAGGTTTGTGGAGTATCCGGCGAAAATGGATGTTCCGATACTGGTTAAAAATTACATTAGTTGCTGACGAATCAATTTCACTAAATGAATATAAAGCAACCATAGCCGGCTCAGACATTGACATAACAGACGTTGTTATGCAGGAAAAAGATATTGATGAATTAATTGCCGGCGAAAATGGAGAACTGCAGGATATCCGCGGTCAACGCCAGGATCGTGAAGATCTCGATTATTATGATAAAGACGGTTCTAAAGGGCGACAAAAACGCGATAGCCGGGAACCACGGCCAACAACCTCTCAAAGCGGTTCAAAGTCAAAGTATTATAAATCCGACTCCTGACTCTTATGCAAGGAATTACAATCAAATTGAAACACAACACTATTTAAATGAGTTTACCTGATTTGAAAGCTACTACGGTATTGGGTGTCATCCACAACGGCGAAGCAGCTATTGGTGGTGACGGACAGGCTACTATGAAAGATACCGTTATGAAGGCTACTGTTAAGAAAGTTCGACGTTTATATGAAGGAAAAATTATTGCTGGTTTTGCCGGTTCAACAGCTGATTCTTTTACTCTTTTTGAAAAGTATGAAGAAAAATTAGATCAGTATAACGGCAACTTGCAACGGGCCGCTGTAGAGATGGCCAAGGAGTGGCGAAAAGATAAATTTTTGCGAAAACTTGAAGCACTTTTAGCTGTTATGAGTAAAGATGAAGCACTGATCATATCAGGTCAGGGCGATGTCATCGAACCTGATGACAAAATTTTGTCTATAGGTAGTGGAGGTCAATTTGCACTAGCTGCCGCCCGCGCCCTTAAACAAAATGCGCCAGAATTATCGGCCCGTGAGATCGTTACAAAAGCACTGAATATAGCTGCCGACATCTGCATTTACTCCAACCATAATCTTAGCATTCTAGAAATTGAAGATTGATGAGTACTTTACAACAAACTGTTAAACAAAAAAATCTGACCCCGCAACAAATCGTTGCAGAGCTGAACAAATATATCGTCGGTCAAGATAAAGCCAAGCGGTCGGTCGCTATTGCACTGCGTAACCGCTGGCGCCGAATGAATGCCGATGAAGAGATACGGGATGAGATAATGCCCAATAATATTTTGCTAATTGGTCCAACGGGTGTAGGTAAGACAGAAATAGCCCGCAGATTGGCAAATCTGGCCGATGCTCCTTTTATAAAAGTTGAAGCCAGTAAGTTCACAGAAGTGGGGTATGTGGGACGTGATGTGGAATCGATGATTCGTGACTTGACGGACATCTCTATAAATATGGTAAAAGAGGAGATGCGCAAACGCGTTGAAGAGGAGGCTAAGGAAATTGTCGAAGAGCGTATTCTGGATATTCTGATACCGCCTGTCAAAAAAAGTCCGTCGGATAATTCTACAGGATTTAAATCAAATAATGAAGATTTTAATCCCGAACAGGCTTCTGACAAAGAATTAAATGAACGAACCCGCGAAAAATTTCGGGAAAAACTCCGTAATGGTGAACTGGATGATCGGAAGATCGAAGTTGAGGTAAAAAAATCCAGTAAATCACCGATGATGCAGGTTTTTGGTCCACAAGGCGGTATGGAAGAGATGGGTATAAACCTGCAGGATATGCTTGGCAACATGGGCGGTCAACAAAAAACCAAGCGCAAAGTCACTATTGAAGAGGCTCGCGAACTCCTACTCGACGAAGAAGCTGAAAAACTGATTGACCATGATTCTGCCGTCCAGGAAGGTCTTGAGCGCGTGCAGAAACAGGGGATCATTTTTATTGATGAAATTGACAAAGTCGCCGAATCATCCGGTGACGGCAAAGGCGGTGGCGGACCCGATGTAAGCCGACAGGGAGTACAGCGCGATATGCTGCCGATCATTGAAGGAAGTAATGTATCTACAAAGCACGGCATGGTTAAGACAGATCATATGCTGTTTATCGGCTCTGGTGCTTTTCACGTTTCCAAGCCGTCGGATCTTATTCCAGAACTTCAGGGACGTCTGCCTATTCGGGTAGAACTGAATTCGCTTACCGAAGAAGACTTCTTTGACATCCTGACACAGCCCAAAAATGCCCTGACCAAGCAGTACCAGGCAATGCTTAATTCCGAAGGTGTAGAAATCGAATTTACCGACAATGCACTTAAAGAAATAGCATCCATTGCGGCACAGGTTAATCAAAGTGTAGAAAATATCGGAGCACGTCGGCTGCATACAATCCTCTCATCTCTATTGGACGAGTTACTATTTGCAGTTCCCGATGATATCGGTTCGGGAGAGATTACCATTGACAAAGACTATGTGAACAAACAGCTTGACGATCTTGTTAAAGATAAAGATCTGAGTCAATATATACTCTAAATCTTCATTATTGACATAACTAAAATATTCATCTATTTATAAACATATTTTGGTCTAATTCTGGAATAATTTATTCCTTATTGCTAACGTTGAGAAGTATATCTTATAAACATCAATAAGCGCACTATGAGCATTAAAAAATTCTTAGCCCCAAACTTCGCGATTCTAACTGTTCTGTCGATCTTCTGGTTGGCTGGTGTTGAAAGTATCATACCCGGAGATAACAATGATCAAGAAAATATCAAGAAATACGTGCAATCTCAGCGGCGTGTTGTCGATAATTATGTGGATAAGGTTGATATAACAGAGCTTTATAAAAATAGTATTCGCGGATTGGTGTCTAATCTTTCAGATAGTACTGCCGAGCTTAAAGGCACTCCTGCAGATACTGCTTTCGGAGATATTAAGATAAATAGTATCAGAGAATCAGCTGAAAAATTCGAGGAAGCATATCTTTATATCTCAAACAATTTTCCCGATGAAAACATGACCAAACGTACTGAAGATGCGCTTGAAGCTATGTTTAAGGGGCTAGATCCGCATTCCATCTATATCGAGCCCGAACTGAGCGAAAACATCGACGATTCATTTTCAGGTAAATTCCAGGGTATCGGGGTTCAGTTTGATATTATTCAGGATACCATTACGGTAGTTACTGCCATAGCTGGCGGCCCCAGTGATCAATTGGGCATTCGTTCTGGAGATAGAATAATCAGAATTAACGGGGAAAGTGCCATAGGTTATAAAAACGAGGATGTTACCAATGCCCTGCGGGGTCCAAAAGGATCAGAAGTCGACGTTACAATAAAACGGCCCAACACCAATGAGCTTATAAACTTCACGATAACCAGAGATGACATTCCCTTATATTCTCTAGGATCTTCGTATATGCTTGATGATATAACGGGCTATATCAAGCTGGATCGTTTTATTGAGACTACGCATGAGGAATTTATGACGGCCATGGAGGAACTTGGCAATGAGGGTATGGAGCGTTTGGTGCTTGATCTTAGGAATAATCCCGGTGGATATTTGCATCAGGCTATTGCTATCACGGAGGAGTTTTTTCCGAAAGGTACTAAAATCGTTTCCACCAAAAGCAGGCATACACGCTTTACATCAGCTTATTATTCTCGTCGTGACGGTGTTTTCAAAGACAAGCCGCTGATTATTCTTGTGGATGAAGGATCGGCCTCTGCCAGCGAAATTGTAAGTGGAGCGGTTCAGGATCACGACCGCGGCTGGGTAGTTGGACGTCGTACTTTCGGTAAGGGACTGGTTCAGCAACAATATGACCTTGTTGACTCCAGTAAGATCAGGGTAACGATATCAAAATACTATACCCCGTCGGGACGTCTTATTCAGAAACCTTATGACAATAAAGGTGGTGAGGAATATGCTTATGAAATCTATAAGCGAGATCTTGACGCTGAGGGGGATGCTTCGGAGTTTACTTCGCACGTCCCCGACTCGCTAAAATTTACCACTGATGCGGGACGTACAGTTTATGGTGGTGGCGGTATTGTGCCTGATCATATCGTACAGGAAGATACTTCCAGCTCGGCCATTGTTGCTAATTTCATGCGCCGAAATCGGATTGAGTATGAATTTGTCCGCGATTATCTTGACAACAAAGGTGAGGAATTCCGCAGTAAGTGGGAAGATGATTATGAACGATTCCGCGAAGAATTTGAATGGGCTGACGAAGATATGCAGGATGTTTTTAAACGTCTGCAAGAAGAAAATATGATGGTAGCGGATACGCTCAATAAACCGAATTTTAAAAACGATACCTTGTATGTCCCTGAAGGACATTTTGAAGAAATTCAGTGGATGCCAAGAGGACTTATGAAGGCTGAACTTGCACATCAGGTTTGGGGACTTAAAAAGCGCTACCCTATCATTAATGATATCTTTGACAATACAATTGACCAAGCGATGAATATGTGGGATGAGGTAGCAAAGCTGGAAGAATATGCTGCTAATCACACTAATGTCAGAAATGAATAACAAAGATTAGAAGTAAGTCACCTCTTCCCGTCCGGACGCTGGTTTTGCGGTCGGGCGGATGATAAAAACTATTTACTACCTTTTTTCTCAATCTTCAAATCCTGCCTCTCCTATCCATCGGATAGCGAAACCAGCTATCCGATGGGGGATATAAACTGACTCAAGAAAGCTGCCACAGCCGTTTCGGTGCGCAGCCGATTGGGCCCAAGTGAAATTAACTCTGCATCTTTTTCCTTCAAAAGATCAATTTCTCGCGATGAAAATCCACCTTCTGGCCCAACTAGGAGTAACACTTCTTCATTAACCTCTTTTTTCATTGCAAACACAGCTTTCCCTTCACTGTCCACCTTTTCATGTGCTGCTAAAAATTCGGCCGTTGGATATGCATTCAACAGTTCTCCAAGAGATTCGTAAAGATTAATATCCGGCAGCCATGCCCGCAGGCTCTGTTTCATTGCTGACAATGCCTTTGTTTCCAGCCGATCCATGCGAACACTCTCTTTTATAGAATGTTCGCTCCGGAATAAACAGATCTGTGTTGCCCCCAGTTCTACTGCCTTTTCAATGGCAAATTCGAGACGGTCTCTTTTTTTGATGATTCCCATACCTAAAATAAGAGCCGGTTCAGGAGCAGCTGATTTCTCTTCTTTTTCAATATTAATCTGTACCGACTCTTCCGTAATTCTTTGAATAGGTCCACGATAACACCCCCCTGCCCCATCTACAATCACCAGTTCGTCACCTTCACGAGCACGCATCACTTTTGATGCATGAATAGCCTCTTGATCACGAAGCTCTGCAAATCCATTTCTTATTTGGGATGGAGGAGCGTAAAAAACATTCATTGCATCCAGTTATTTTAATTTCGAAAAGGTTCACCGGGGCTAAATTCCAGTTGTCCCGTCTCAAGCACCAGCTCGACATAGGGAGTACAAAGTCCGCAGCTGTTGCTACAAAAATCATGATCTTGAAGCTCCTCTACGGACGAGAGATTATGCTCGTCTGCGTAATCTCTTACCTCTTTGAATGTGCGTTTGTGACAAATACACTTTGTGACGTTATTCCTGCTCATAAAAAACAGCTGTTGTGAGAGGGTTGTACCCTCGAACATATTTGGAATTTTGTACCACCGTAGCGCGGGGAATTAATTCCCCGCGCTACTGATAAATTTCCTTCCCAAGCCCAAACCTGGGAACATTTAGTCCTGCTTAAAATGTTTGCCCAACCGCAATTCCTGTCCTTGGTAATTGCTTTTTATATCCTCTCCATAAACAAAGTGCGGGATTTCAGTATTGGGTTCAAACTTCATGCTGCAAAACGTCTGCCCATCTTCTATCAGAAACGGCACGTCATGGGAACGCACTTCGAGCACAGCCCGCGCCCCCTTGTCTTCTACACGACCTCCAAATCCGCTGTCAAAAAATCCGGCGTAGTGCGTTCTCAGCTCACCGGATCCCGTATCATACGCAATCATCTCAGCAGCCAGATATTCAGGAATGCGACATCGCTCTTTCGAGGCAAAAATATAGAACGCCTCAGGCTCCAGGATCAGGTGGTCGTCAGGTTGATGATATATCGGCTCCCAAAAATCTTCAATCTTATAATGATTAATCTTATCCAGGTCAATATAATCGCGATGCTTCTTTGCCTTGTAACCAACAATCTTATGCTCCTCGGCATGTAAATTTACACTTAAGAACAATCCATTATTTACTTTAACATCATCAACAGGAACAGGCTCACCGCTCTCTTTAAATAACAACGGATCGGAACTATGCGTACGCAAAATTTCCTGGTCCGACAATACGGTGTAGCCATGGCGAATACGAAGCTGATTTAGTCTCTGACCAGTTCTTATTTTAATAGGGAAAGATTTCGGCACAACCTCCAGATACATTTTGCCCTTGTATCCCGAGCGAATCTCCTCGAACCGGTGCGAATGATCCGTAATGACACGCGTAAACACATCCAGCCGACCTGTTGTGCTTTTGGGATTGGCCTTGGCAGACAAATGTTCACCCGATATGATTTGATAGTCAACACCGTTATTCCTTCCGTTAAACAAGGTTTTCTGTGGTGAAATATGCGACGGCAGATGTAATTCTTCGAGCAGTGGTATTATATAAACACAATTGGGCTCCAGGATAGCACCGTCAGTAATCGAAAACTCATATTGACTTAGTTTGTCTAACTTCTGATTCACCGACTCATCTTCAGGTAAAAAGCTGCAGCGAACGCGATAGGCCTTTTCGCCGAGTCGTAAATCAATTGAATTAGGCTGGAACTGATCGTCCTGCAACGGATAACCATCGGCGTGAGAAATAATACCGGATTCAGCTAAAATCCGAAGCTTTTGGACAGGCAAAATACCTTTGGTTCGCAGATGTACTTTTTTAGTGTCGGTTGTTGGTTCGCTGCTCATCAGGTTTAATTATATTTTAGCTTGAAGAATCTATACTGCTCCCTCCTTCGGGACAGTCAGAAATTTAATATCTTACAATAAAAGAAATTTGAATCTAAATATAGGAATTCAGGAGTCAGAATTCAGAATCTATCAAAGATTAATTCAAACTCCTGAATTCTCACATTCTGATTTCTTAAGCTATGGATATCCTTTTTTGGAGCGGCGGCAAAGATGCTTATCTGGCTCTGCATTTTTATCGAGAAACCAATCCGAAAGCAACTATACAGCTGCTGACTACATACGATGAGCAGGATGAGATTGTACCTCATCAGAATGTGCGACTGGAGCATATCAAAAAACAAGCTGCTGATCTGGGACTCGCGTTAACTACTGTACCCCTGCCACCGAAATGTCCGAACGATATTTACTTAGAACGTGTAGAAAAAGAGCTTCAGGATATTGATGAACCGATCGAGCACTTGATTTTTGGGGATTGGTATTTGCAGGATATCCGGGAGTGGCGTGAAAAAGTATTCGGTGAAATGGGATATAATTGTCTGTTCCCGATTTGGGAGAAAAGTATTCATGACCTGCTGCCAGTACTACTTTTTCAAGCCATTGAGATTAGAATCAGTGCAGTCAAAGAAGAATTTCAGGATCTTATCAGAGTAGGAGAAACATTCGATCAAAGTCTTGTCACACAGCTACAACATCTGCCCGATGAGATCGATCCGATGGGCGAAAAGGGGGAATTTCACACTAAGGTGATATTTAAGGATCTGGAGGAGATGGTAAAGTAGTTTTGAACCAGGATGAAAGGATAGACGGGATGCACAAGATGTTTTTCTATTGAAGATTTAACCATGATACCTTAATAATCCTGCCCAAGCTTAATAATAACTTCCAGCTGTAGATCCTGAAACTAGTTCAGGATGACACGAGCTAATAAAGAGCATGACAGCAGCGAAACTCATCAGTACAGAGATTTGGACCCAAATGTTGAAAGCATATCATCCTTTACTGATCTTCTATTCAAAGTCTTGGTTCATATGAAAGGAGAAAGTACTTAGACTTTAGCACGAGCGGACGCTCGCGCTATAAAATGAGAGAATCTGGATAAGATGGTGCAGTAATTTGAACCAAGATGATAGGATTGGCAGGATGAATAAGATGTTTTCTATTGAGATCACAAACATTCCAGGGTATCTTAGGAATCCTTTTCCCTCCCAAAAATCCTGGCTCACATGGAAAAATAACCCTTGAATCATAGCACGATCGGACCCAACTACCCTAAAGCTTCGAAGGGCAGGCGCTTGTGCGATGGTTTAGGGCTTAATACCAGGTAGTGGTTAACACTGAATCACCCTCTACAATATCGTCAACAACATTCATACCGCTTATTACCCTGCCAAAGTGTGTATAGCTGCCATTGAGATGAGGTTTCCACTGGTGCATGATAAAATACTGACTGCCTTCAGTATCCGTACCGGCACTGGCAATCCCAACAGCTCCACGATCAAACTCCTGTTCAGATCCTTCTGTTGGAATCACAAAGTCAGGACCGCCGAAACCATCTTTACGCTCAAAGTCACCACCCTGGATAACAAAATTTGGAACTACTCTATGAAACGGGACATTTTCATACATCCCAGCACGATTTAAGCTGTCAATCATAGCAACAGTAGCCGGAGCGCTGAGCGTATTCAACTGCATCTCGACAAAACCTTTCTGCGTTCGCAGTGTCAACACCGGCTCGCGTCCCAGCTCCCAGACTCGTCCCCAATCTATTGAAAGAAACTCCGTTGATGACTCTTCTGGAACCGGCACATCCCAACCAGATTCCGACAGCGAGCGGTTTAACGGAGCATAGTCTAATCCCGCCAAAGAATCGATGACAGGCTTTGCCTGCTGCTCAAAGCGCTCTTTATAAAGCGAACCAAACGTCTGATAAACTTCAATATCGCCGGGAAGTGAAAAGGCAGTCAGTGATTGGTTAATCTGATCAAAATCCTCAGAATCAAACAGTTCCTCGTTCTGAAGAACCGACTGCGCCATAAATGCTACACCGCGATCACTCATCTCGAGCGCTTCGAAAACTATATGACGGATCTGATCAGCTCTTCTTTCGGTCTTATCATCAGTCGGAAACTGCTGCCAAAATTCATTTATATTTTGAACGGCAGCCATAGCACCCAGTGTATCCTCGCTATTTACAATCTCTTCCATTCTTTCCAGGTGCTCATCAGTAGAATCCAACTGCTGATAAATATTCAAGGTCTGAGGCCACAGGTAAGCATTTCGCTGTGGAATTGCCTCTAGCCTTTCCATATGTTCAGACGCTATTTCCGGATCCACCTCAATCAAGGTCCGTATTGCCTGCAACCATGCAACATCCGCTATCATATCTTCCGTTATCATTTCTCCACTTATATAACTATGCAGGTCATCCCCTTTCTCAATTTTTCCTCTAAGACTCTGCAAGGTACGGACCTGAACATGTGGATTGGCATTTGTCAGCAAAAATTTTGCTGCCAGTGAATTGCGATCATTAAGCGAAATTTTCCCTATCGATGTTGCCAACTCATAAGCCAGCTGTGTATGATTATTCAGTTCTTGTTCGCCATTGTAATAAATAGCCATCGTAGCTGTCGTACGCTCCGGCAATATTTTGTTCACGTACTGATCAACAATCCTGCTAAGACCGGCCCCCTGTAACTGCCAGCGATTAAATAAGGTATCACTGGCAACTTTTGATAAATCCGACTCATCTCCCCGATACCATCCATACAAATATGCACGCGTTGTTTCATAATCGTCAGCATCAAAAGCGTTTTGAATAATCCCGATCTGCTCACTTTCATCGATATCAAATTGCAACGCAAGTCTCCCCACAGCCAAAGCGAACTGGTATTGATTCTGGATTTCACTATCCAATTCATCAAGTAAAAAGTTAAGCGACTGTTCATCTCCCTGGCGACCCAATACACGCACAATGCCCGCACGTAAATCGGGATTATTGGTCCAGCTACTCTCTAAATCCCTCAAATGCTCAGAGGTAAGCTCATGATTACTAATACCGAACCAGGCGACTTCGGAGTTTTGCTCCTTTGCCAGATCGATAAATTCGGTAATATTATCAACGGGCGTATTGGCTAATGCTCTCCACCCCTGATCACGTACTTCTTGATGCTCATGCGAAAGGAATGGCTTTAGCTGTTGAGCATCTCTGTTTGTAACAGCTTTATACAAATCAGGATACGAAGCTGTGAGAAGTGAATCATTAATCGGTTCGGGACTTGTGTATATACCCGGTCCGCCAGATGAGTATTTCAGCAAAAAAATAACACCAGCTACTACGAGGACAAAAATGATCCATACACGAAGGCGGACGTATTTCATATAACAGATTTATTAATTAAAGCCTTGCCACCAGATAGCACATTCTAATAAGAAGGTTTATGTCCTTCCGGTTCTTCAACTCGATCGGACTCTTTTTTATAGTTTACCGTTCTCAACTTTCCATTGGCTCCCTTTCGGGCCTCATGAAGCTGCGAATCTTTGCTCCACGCTCTTCCCCCATCGTGCTGTAAGCGCTTGCCGTTTTTAAACATGAATGCCTGTTTATGTAAGTCGGGTAAATCTTTTTTAGCCATAGTTACAATTTGTTGATTGGAAGATAATTCACTGACAATAATACAATTTTAACAGCGATAATTCATAACATTTTTGGCTTTGTATTCAGCGCCGAAAAGTTTATATTTGGCATTCTGTAGCCAAAAGAATTTACAACACAAAATTATTCGATTCGATGTACGCAGTAGTAAAAATAGGTGGGCATCAATATCGCGTTTCAGAAGGCGATGTCCTGTTTGTTGACAAACAAAGTGATGAAGTTGATCAGAAACTAACATTCGATGATGTTCTGTTGATTAATGACGGTGATGACGTTACGATCGGCAAGCCTGTTGTTGAGGGTGCTTCGATCGAAGCTACATTGGTTGATAATGTAAAGTCTGACAAAGTCATCGTTTTTAAGAAAAAGCGACGCAAAGGATATCAGGTAAAACGCGGACACCGGCAGCCGATGTCTCAAATCGAGATAAATAAAATTGCAACAAACGGTGCTGCCAAAACTACCTCAAAAGAGAAGTCGGAAGAATCTTCTGAAAAAGAGCAAGAAGTAACCGTTTCAACTGATATGAATGCGAAAGAAGCAATCAAACATATCAGGAATACTGATCTGGAAGATCTGGAAGGATTCGTACCCGGTGATGAAGATCGGGTTACCGTTTTAGATGCATGGAACAGTAAGCAGGAAGAATAACCTAAAGAATTTAGATTGTTATGGCACATAAGAAAGGACAAGGATCTACAAAGAACGGCCGCGATTCGATATCGAAGCGGCTGGGTGTAAAAGAATATGGTGGAGAAATCGTCAAAGCCGGGCATATCATCGTACGTCAGCGCGGCACAAAATTCCATCCCGGCGAAAATGTTGGCCGTGGAAAAGACGATACGCTCTTTGCCAAAGCAGACGGACAGGTTACATTCCGCACGCGTAATGGCGGACGCAAGTTTGTAAGTGTAGAGCCTGTTTCATAACGCAAATTTTACCAGATTTTAAAGCCTTGGTTTCTCACGAGACCAAGGCTTTTTTTATATTCCCTGCCTTATGTCTACTTACTCAATACCCGGATTATCACACCTTAAGATCGGTAACATTTACTGCATCGGCCGAAATTATGTCGAACATGCTGTCGAGCTCAACAACAAGCCCCCTGATCAACCAATCGTTTTTCTAAAACCTACCAGCAGCGTCATTTTTGACGGTGATAATATCGAACTCCCACCGCAAAGCAAGAATGTGCATCATGAGGTCGAAATGGTAGTTGCCATTGGGAAATCGGGCAAAAAAATCCCTAAAGATGAGGCGCTGGATCATATTGCAGGATATGGTATCGGCATTGACGTGACGGCTCGTGATATACAACAACAGGCAAAAGACAATTCGCATCCATGGTCGGTCGCCAAGGGCTTTGATACGTTTGCACCCCTTAGCCGATTCGTTAACTGGCACGAGATTTCTGACCCGCAGGATATTTTACTGGAAATCAGCGTGAATGGCATAACGCGTCAGTCCGATAGTACAAAACTCATGATATTTTCAGTAGCTGAACTAATAAGTTATTTGTCAAATATTTTTACCTTACAGCCGGGTGATCTGATTTTTACCGGTACACCTAAAGGAGTATCGCCTATTAAATCGGGAGATAAAATCGAAGCAACTATGAATAACGGACTTGCAAGTCTTTCTGTAACAGTAAGTTAAATGATGAAGCGCCTACTGCCCTTTTTACTTCTATTTTTATTCTTTGCGGATGACATTCGGGCACAAAATAAACAACAGTTTGATCCCGCAGCGGCACACTACCTGTGGCCGACAGAAGCTAGTCCCTATCTTTCCTCTACATTTGCAGAAACACGCTCGGCCCACTTCCATGCTGCTCTTGATATCAAAACATGGGGTCAGCGCGGTTATAAAGTTTATGCAACACGTGATGGTGTTGTAGAGCGTATTGCTATTGGTCCAAAAGGTTATGGCAAAGTTGTGTATTTAAAGCATTCGGATGGTTCGTATTCAGTGTACGCGCATCTGCTCTCCTTTAACAAAGAACTGCAGCAACTGGCTGATTCCATCCGCTTTGCCGAAGATTATCAGTTCAGAATCGACCGTTTTACAGGTTGGCGCAATATTGAAGTTGAGCAGGGCGACGTGATCGGTTACAGCGGCGCTTCAGGTATCGGTCCGCCCCATCTGCACTTTGAACTGCGAACACCTTCTCACCGGCCGTACAATCCGCTGCTAACCAACCTGAGTGTAGTTGATAATATCGCTCCACAAATATTGGGCGTTTCGGTAGAACCACTTTCCCCTCACTCTACTATTGAAGGAGAAAACAGAATTTACACAAAGCGTGCCTGGGGTAAAAAGGGGAAATACGATGCCGGCACCATTACAGTATCGGGGCCTGTGGGGTTGGGCATTAATGTTTTCGATCAATCAAATCGCGTAAACAACAGCTATGCCGTATATGAAATAAAGATGTCGGTTGACGGGCAAGAACTTTTTACGGCCCGTGCAGACAGCTTTTCTTATGCAGAAACAGATCAGATGTTTATTGACCGCGTATATCCTCTTTTAAAAAATGTAGACGAGGGATACCAGCGGCTTTATACTGCTGATGGAAACACCCTGCCCTTCTATTCTGATTCTCCTTCAAAAGGCAGACTTAACCTAGAGCCGGGATCGCATTCTGTATCCATTGAGACTACTGATTTTTATGGAAATACCAGTACAGCTTCGCTGCGTCTGATTGTTCAGGAAAAGAAATCTTTAAAACGAGAACTGCCGGAAAAAGAGTACGTAACTGAAGCAATTGCTCCTCTACATCAGTGGAAATGGTTCAATAACTGGGTTACGCTCTCCAAAAAGCAATTCAACCAGATAACTATTGGCACATCAAAGCATAGTTTTATTCATCATGGTAATAGTATAACGCTAGACCTGCAGAAACAGGATAATCTGTTTATGAATATTCCTGATATTGGTGCCGTTACCTTTCGGCGGATTAATCCGAATGCAGAAACAGTTATTTCGGCTGAAAATCAGGAGGGATATGCTGTATTTCCGGCTAATACCGTCTATGATACTTTGAGTGCGGGTATGGCTATACAATCCTTTAAAGCGGATTCTATGACGGTCGATATCCTTCCCGAAGCGTTTCCCCTTCGCAATCCCTATAAGTTCTCCGTGAAGCGTGACTCTGCTTTAACCGATATATCAAAACTGTCATTTTACCATCTGGATCGGGATGATCACGAATGGGATCTGATTCCTACTTCATTTTCGGATACTCATATCACTGCAGAAGCAGAAGAGCTCGGTACTTTTACCTTGAAGAGAGATACAATTCCGCCCAAACTCAAAAATCCCCGGCTGACTCAGCGTCCCGATGGTCAATGGCTGGTATTATTTGATGTCCGTGACAGCTTATCAGGCATTGATTTTTCTCGTTCAAAAATAACTGTTAATGGTGTACGTGGAATTGGGGAGTTTGAACCCGAGGATAATCGGCTGGTGTATTATCATCCATCTTTCGTCCCCGATGGTACTCTGAATATAGAAGTCACCGTTTTTGACAAGATGGGCAATGAGCAATCTTCTACATTTCAGCTGGAAACCAGTACCAGTCGGGCAAGAAAATAAAAGGAGCAGAGATCTCTGCTCCTTGTCAGTTAGCATGTACTTAATGAACGCTTTGAGGGATTAGGTTTAATGGTTCTGGAGCATAATCCCCAGTTTATTCACCCACCCTCCCCTCCCGCGGAGGGACTTAGGGGTGTTATTTAGTCCAAAAGTAAACGGATCTTTTTAACCACTATACCGGGTTTAATTATTTAAATATAGGCCGTACAACCGATCTCTACTTTACAATTTTTAGGCAACGTTTTGACAGCTACTGTTTCACGAGCAGGAGGGTTATCGCCAAAATAACTGCCATAAATTTCATTTACCGCTCCAAAATTATCCATATCATCCAGGAAAATACTGCACTTAATAACTTTATCGAATCCAGAACCTGCTTCTGTTAAAACAGCCTCCAAATTCTTCATTACCTGTTGCGCCTGCGACTCCACATCATCTCCGACAAATTCCATGCTAACCGGATCGAGGCCGATCTGCCCCGAACAGTAAATAATATTGTCGTGGACAACAGCCTGACTGTAAGGTCCTATAGCTTCCGGAGCATTAGAGGTGTGAATAGTTTTCTTCATAACCATCTGTAGTCTTGTTATTGCGATTATTTTTCAGTTCAATTAAGAATTCGTTCAAAAATAAAGCAAATGTTTTGGGATGTTCCATCATCGGGGCATGCCCGCATTTATCAATCCATCGCAGGCGGGAATTTGGCAACTTCTGATTAAATTCCCGCCCTACTTCCGGAGGGGTAATCTCATCATTTCTTCCCCAGATTAATAACACATCATGCGTGATTTCCGACAGATACTGCTCCATATTGAATTCATGCGTGTCGCGGGTGATAGCCAGAATATTCCGCAGTTTTGAAGGAGTCGATATTACATCCATAATATTATCAAGTAGAACATCATCAATAATATCGTCATAAAAAGTGAGTGCAGCCTGTTTTCGAACATATTCTCGATCGTTGCGCCGCGGAAAAGTAGAACCAAAATCTTTCTCTTGCAGACCAGAACTACCCGTTAATACTAATGATGAAACATTTTCGGGATGCTGAAGTACATAATTTAGAGCCAAATGTCCACCAAGGGAATTTCCCAGGAGAGTAGGCTTGTCAATTTCCAGGGTCTCCATAAAACTATGTAACCAGGATGTAAGATTTTTTATAGAAAGCTCTTCATCAAAGCTATGAATAGGAATTGCAGGCACATAAATATTATAACCATCTAATTTTTTAATGAGAGCATCATAATTGCTGAGTCCCCCGAATAACCCATGCAAAAAAACAAGTGTGTTATCGTTATTATTTTTGGAAGAGATTTTTAAGAATTCAAAGCCGTCTTGTTGGTAACTTTTGAAATGACTATTGCCAAACATAGTAAGATCTTGCTAAGTTAAGAGATAATTAAAACGCACATTGGGGAATATAATAATTTTGAGTGATTATATTGCAGAAAGGACTATATATAGTTACTTTCTTGCCTAATAAATTTTGAGATTATTTAAATAAAGAATTCCACAGAAACCTAAAATCATGTTCTTAAAAAAATTACCACATATTATCGTAACTTTGCTCGTTGCAGTGATGATAGGGTGTAGTGCAACTACAAACCCCCTTGTCGACGAGGCCCAATCTCATTTTGAAAGTCAAGATTTTAAAGCTGCCCTGAAAGCCGCGGAACAATCCATTGAAGAATATCCGGGCGATCCCATGGGATATTACTATAAAGCGGTAGCTTTAAGTGAGATTGCCGGTGAGATAGAAGACCCCGCTGAACGTTCTGAATATTATAACGACATGAACGAGGCTTTCAATCTTGCCGAAACTGTTGCCGATACTACAGAAAATGTCCCTGAAGAGATTGATCGTATTGATGCCGTCAAAAATGTACTTTGGCAGACCGAGCACAATACGGCTATTGAATATATACAAAGTGACAGCTTGAAAAATACTGTCGACAATCCTGTAAGGTATTCAATTGAGCATTTGAAAAATGCAACTACTATTCAGCCAGACAGTGCCTTATCGTGGAATGTTCTGGCCCAAGTAGCAGCTATGGATAAGGATTTTGAAGAATCAGTAAGAGCCAAAGAGAAATATATTTCAATGGTTCCCCGTGATTCTGTCAAGGCTGATGATTACATGCAGTTGGCCAGCTATCATTTCAACCTGGACAATCAGGAAGAAGTTCTGGAAGTCTTTAAAAAAGCTCAGGAGCAATACCCTGAAAATGAAGATATCGTCTCTAATCTGGCAGATGCCTATAACCGGGTAGGAAAATCAGATCAGGCCATTGCAACGGTTGAGCAGCTGGTAGAACAGAATCCAGAGAACCCACAGTATCATCTTGTACTGGGGACACAGATCTATCAAAAAGCACTGCAGATTGGTGACACACTATCTCAGAATTCAGAAAAAATATTGGCCCTACGTCAAGATCTAAAAGACGCCAGCCCTGAAGAACAAGAAGAGATCAAAGAGCAAATCGAAGAGCTTAATGAAGAAAACAAACAGCTCCAATCTGAGATCGATGAACTAACAGAACGGGCTGAAGAGTCGCTGAAAACAACCTTAAAATATCGACCGAAGGATGCCAATGCTTACAATACATTAGGCATCATTTATCAAAACAAGGCAAAAGCAATATTTGATCAGCGAAACCGTACTACAGATAACGAAAAAGCACAACAGCTCGATAAAGAAGGTAGTGAACTTCTGAAAGAAGCTATGGACTATTATGAAAAAGCAACCGAAATCGAACCTGACAATCAAGAATATTGGAAGCGCCTGTTCGAAATCTATACCACCTTGGGAATGGATGAAAAAGCCCGGGAAGCTATGAAAAAAGCAGGCTTGGATAATGGCAATTAAGATCTAAAATCCAACTTTACAGAAAATATGTTTGATCACTTTACCCGAATTGCAAGCCTTGTGCTTGCATTCGGGTTCTTTATTAGTTGTTCTACACTGCAATCCACGAATCAAGAAAATAAAGCTGCGACAGACCTTTCTGAGCAACAAATTAATCAACGGCTTGACTCCCTTGAAGAACAAGTAAATACGGATGCTCGAGAACCTGACCTCTATTACGAGAAAGGTTCACTGCTTGCCAAACTTGCTCAAAAACAGGATGAACCTGCGGAGCGTACAGACATTTATGCCGATGTCAATCAATCGCTAGAAAAAGCTGTTGATCTGTACACTCCCGGCCCACAAACAGAAAAAGTAGAAGAGCTGTTAAATGTTACCTGGAGTAATGAGCACAATCAAGGTGTCCAGATTTTGCAGAACGATACCACGAAAGAAAAGTCTGATTATGTGCGAGCTGCCGCTCACTTCAAAAATGCTACCGTAATAATACCGGATAGCACCATCTCCTATAAAATGGGAGCACAAGCTTATTACCAAAATCAACAGCCGAAGAAAGCTATTGAAATATTAAATGATGCCCGGAATAATATTGGTGATTTGCCAATACCCTTGTTGGAACAGTTGGCTTTCCTGTATTTAGAAGATGATCAGCCTCAAAAAGCAGTAGAAATTTACGAAGAAGCAGAATCTTTTTCCGATCAGAACTTAAACCTGCTGCATGGATTGGCCAACGCTTACATGAATGCGGATCAACATGAAAAAGCAACGGAATTACTCGATCAGCTTATTGCTATTGAACCCGAAAATGTTGTTTATACGCAAAGCCTGGCAACGGAACTTTATTTTATAGCATCCAAACAGCTCGAATCAATAGCTTCTTCTCTAAAGAAAGAAAAACAGATTGAAGATGCTGCTTTGGCAGAAGTCGCCTCGCTATTAAATCGAGCTGAGGAACAATTTGTACGAATTGTTGATCAGAAACCCTCTGATTATGAGCTTAAAATGAGTTTCGCCAACTTTTATCAAAATGCAGCCTCAAAATATCAGCGACTGTTACCGCTTGTTGAGGAATCAGAGAAAGCACAACTACAGGAAAAAATAAATAGTTACATCTCTGCCGCGATCCCGCTGTTCGAACAAGTGGCAGAAGAAAATCCCGATGAACAGAATGTATGGCGCAACCTCTATCAGGCTTATTCATATCTTGGGATGGAAGAGAAAGCACGAAATGCAAAGTCTAATTTCTAACTATTCTTTCCATGAAATTTAATACGAAGACTATTCACGCCGGACAAAAACCCGAAGAAACTTCCGGAGCAGTCATGCCTCCCATCTTTCAAACCTCTACCTATGCCCAGGAGGCACCGAATGTAAATAAAGGATATGATTATGCGCGCGTTGGTAATCCTACACGGACTGCTCTGGAAAAACTTATTGCAGGGCTTGAAAATGCCGATGAATGTGCCTGCTTTGCCAGTGGGTGTGCGGCTATGGATGCAGTTCTGAAGATGTTTCGTCCCGGCGACCAGATAATCGCATCTAATGATCTTTACGGCGGTACCTATCGTTTGTTTACAAAAGTTTTTGAACCGTTTGGTATCGACTTCAGCTTTGTGGATATGACCAATATTCAAGAAGTAAAAGATGCCGCCACCGACAGCGCAAAACTACTTTGGATTGAAACACCCACAAATCCATTGTTGCGTGTTGTAGATATTGAAAAACTTACCAGTTTTGCGCAGGAGAATGATATTTTATCAATCGTCGATAACACCTTTGCTTCACCGTATCTGCAGCAACCGCTAGAATTGGGCGCCGACATGGTTCTGCATTCAACAACTAAATACCTGGGCGGACACTCGGATATAATAGGAGGAGCTGTCGCTACTTCTAATTCTGATATTATGGAACAGATACGGTTTCAGGTTAAAACAACCGGAGCTGTTCCCGGTCCTATGGACTGTTATTTGACACTACGTGGAATCAAAACACTGTCAGTTCGTGTTCAACAATCCGTGGACAATGCCAAGAAAGTAGCTGACTTTTTGAATGGGCACGACGCCGTTGATCGCGTTATCTATCCCGGATTAGAAAGCCACGAGCAGCACGAGATCGCTAAAAAGCAGATGAGCGATTTTGGTGCAATGGTTTCGTTCTCGATGAAAGATGATTCCCAGGAATCAGCCAAAGAATTCATGAGCCGAATGCAGGTATTTACACTGGCAGAAAGTCTGGGTGGCGTGGAATCGTTAATCAGCCATCCCGCTTCCATGACTCACGGATCGATCCCCAAAAAAGTACGTGAAGAAGCGGGACTCAAGGATTCCCTGATCAGACTTTCGGTAGGAATCGAAGATGCTGACGATCTCGTTGAGGATTTAGATCAGGCTTTAAATTTATAAATTGATATCTTTGCAGAACGATTCATGTCATGCTGAACCCTGTCCTGAACTAGATTCAGGATCTCTTCAGCATCTGTAAGCAATCGTTCTTTAAAAGCTTCTAATACAACTTTTGCTCCAGACCCTGAAATAAATTCAGGGTGACACATGTTTTGCAAAGTCTAATAAACCATGATTCAAGGATTAACGATTTCTGATTTTGGAAGTAAAATCGTTAATCGATAATCTGTAATCTTTATTCTGCAATCAAGAATTCAACATTTATCTAACTTACTAATCTAATAAGTGTTATGCGCAACGTAGTTATTGTAGAAGCAAAACGAACTCCGGTAGGATCATTCGGCGGCAGCCTCTCTTCATATTCGGCACCGGAGCTTGGAGCTGCCACCATCACTGAAATTATGAAATCTTCAGGCATAGACCCGAAACAAATTCAGGAAGTTGTTTTTGGCAACGTTCTTACTGCCGGTATTGGTCAGGCACCGGCCCGCCAAGCTGCTTTAAAAGCCGGACTTTCTGAACTGACACCGGCCACTGCAATAAACAAAGTTTGTGCTTCAGGCATGAAGGCTATTATGGTTGCGACTAACCAAATCCAGCTTAATGAAGCTGATATCATTGTTGCAGGCGGCATGGAAAGCATGAGCAATGTGCCCTATTACCTGCAAAAACACCGCTTTGGATCCAAACTTGGTCATACTCAGGCCGAAGATGGCATCATCAAAGACGGACTTTGGGACGTATACAACGATTTCCACATGGGGAATGCAGCCGAACTCTGTGCTAAGGAATGTAACATTAGTCGTGAGCAACAGGACGAATACGCTATCACTTCGTACAAACGAGCAATAAAGGCCCACGAAGAAGGTTATTTTGATGACGAAGTAATAGAGATGAAAGTAAAAGACCGCAAAGGAAATACCTCAAAAGTAAAAATGGATGAGGAACTCAAGCGGATCGATTATGACAAGGTTCCTAAGCTGAATCCTGTTTTTGATAAAGAAGGTACTGTTACGCCTGCCAATGCCAGCAGCATCAATGATGGAGCTGCTGCCGTTCTGCTTATGAGTGAAGAAAAAGCAGAAGAATTAGGATTAACACCGCTTGCACGCGTAGTAAGTCAGGCAAGTGCCGCCAAGAAGCCAGAATGGTTCACCACTGCCCCGGCTGATGCCATTCCCAAAGCACTCAAGCGCGCCGAGTTAGACAAAAATGATGTTGATCTTTTTGAAATCAATGAGGCATTTTCAGTTGTTTCATTGATTAACAATCAAATTCTGGAACTGGATCCCGAAAAAGTCAACATCCACGGAGGTGCAGTCAGCATCGGGCATCCTATCGGCTGTTCCGGAGCCCGAATTATGGTTACGCTTGTTCATGCTCTTAAACGCACTGGCGGACAATGGGGCTGTGCCGGTATATGCAACGGAGGAGGAGGCGCTTCCTCAATGGTAATTGAGATGCTGAATTAGTTCTTCCCACGGATGAATCCGTGGGCTAAGAATCTTTTTAAAGCCCACTTCAAGTGGGCTTCGGGTTTTGACGTTCTTAGCCTGATGATTCATCTTCAGGCTAAAGTAATTTTTATTAATCTGTTGATTCTTCTTCAGACAAGGGGCAACCAAAAAGTTATCTGAAAGAATCCGCTTTCAACAAGTAATTACATTCCCAAGCAGGAGCTTGGGAATTATAAGCCTATCCTTTCCACGTCCTGCATAGAAACTTACCCAGTTCTTTTTTATTTTTGCTTTATTCTGATAACTTTATATTTATTAGTAATAAAGCTGAGAAATAAAGGCATTAAAATTTCACTCGGGGCTCAGTTTTTATTTTCCAATGTTCTTAACTTTGCTTGCATCATGATTAAAAAAACTCTAACCACACTTGGTCTTTTATTAATAACCGCAAGTTTTGCGTTTGGTCAAGTTGGAATTACCTCCGTCCCTTTTCTGCAGATTGAACCGGATTCACGGGCTGCCGGAATGGGTAATACAGGCGTAGCCATCGCCGATAATGCTTCGGCTGTTTTTTGGAATCCGGCAGGATTAGCTTTTCAGACCGGCAATCAGGTGAGTATTACGCACAGCGAATGGCTGCCACAATTTAACGCTGATCTGTTTTACGACTACCTCGTGGGTAAATATCATGTAGAAGATATCGGGACCTTCGGTGCTCATATAACTTATCTGAATCTGGGAGAGCAGCTTCGGGTTAATGAATCAGGTCTCGAACAAGGTCGTTTTAACAGTTATGAACTTGCCGCTGGTATCTCATACGGATTACAGCTCAACAAAAACTGGTCGCTTGGTACCGGATTTCGTTTTATCTATAGCAGTTTGGCGGACGGCAGTGTAGGCGGACAAAATATAAATCCCGGCTCAAGTGTGGGCGTAGATATCTCCGGGATGTATAAATCCAATACATTTGGTTTACTCGGCAACGATGCCAATGTTAATGCCGGTTTAAACATCTCCAATATAGGTCCGGGTGTTCACTATACCGACAATGCCCAAAAAGATCCGCTTCCTACATTGTTTCGCATCGGGTGGGCATTGAATACCAACCTGGATTCAGATGGCGTTCATACGCTAACCCTTGCCAATGACATCTCCAAGGTAATGGCACGTCTCGATTCCGACGGAGAACCTAAAGGCGTACTGAGTTCATTATTTACATCCTGGGGAAGTTTTGATCGAAACACCGGTACAGGAGAAGTTACATTAACATTGCCGCAGCAGCTGATGTATGCTACAGGACTTGAATATTGGTACAACGAGCTCTTTTCAGTACGTGGCGGCTATTATTATGAAGATCCAAATAATGGAGATCGTCAATACATGACGTTGGGAGCTGGTATTAAGTATAAATTCGTTGGAGTAGATTTTAGCTATATAAGCACACTTGGAGACGAAAATCATCCACTTGCCAATACTACCCGGTTCGGACTACTGCTGAATTTCTAATCGGGTGGTAAGATTATGATTTCTTACCAAATTCGGCTAATCAAAAGCATGCTTCTAACAAGCATGCTTTTATTTTTTTATCCTGATTTCTCATTTTCCCAGCATGTTACTCCGGTTCGAAGCCATGCTATTAACTCCCTCTCAATAAACCCTCAGGCAAAAGCACCTGATACTGTAACCATTGTCGCTGTACGAGTAGAATTTCAGTCTGATGATAACCGCTTTACGACCGGCGACGGCACTTTTGACGAAGGGAATCTCTCATTTCTGAATGATCCGGAGATTACAATTGACCCACTGCCCCATGATCGGCAATACTTTGAGAGTCATCTGCAATTTGTTCAAAATTATTTTCGCAGAGTATCTGGCAGCCAGATGGCTGTACAATATCAGGTCCTGCCTGAAATCTACCGGCTCCCGCAGAAAATGGAAGATTATTCTCCTACCGGTCAATCATTTACCAATGATAAGCTGGGCCACCTGGCACGGGATACATGGAATGTCGTTGAACAACAGGGAGGTTTTTCTACTGCCGATTTAGACCCCCAAAAAACGGCATTCATCATCTTCCATGCTGGTGTGGGAAGAGATATTGAACTCGTAGGCACTACACTTGATAAAACACCGCAGGATATTCCCTCTGTTTATCTGGATCAAAAAGCCCTTTCCGAATTACTTAACGAGCCAACATTCGACGGCTTCGATATAAATGATGGGGATTTTAAGATCACCAATACTGCAATTGTCCCCCGCACGCTTTCCCGACGAGGTGAAGATGTTACAGGTGATCCTTTTGTTTTACAGCTGTCGATAAACGGATTACTTTGCGCTACTATTGGCAGTTATCTGGGACTGCCGGATCTGTTTGATACCAAAACCGGCAGTTCAGGTATCGGCCGGTTCGGACTGATGGACGGCGAAAGCTTTTTCTCATACCGCGGTCTGTTTCCACCCGAACCATCAGCCTGGGAGAAAAGTTACCTGGGATGGCAAACGCCTTTTACAGTCACACCAAATAGAAATGTTCCAGTTTCATTACCGGCTGCTTCACTTCATCAACAAAATAGTATTGCCAAATTTGAACTTTCGAAATCGGAATACTTTTTAATTGAAAATCGCCACCGCGACCCGGATAACAATGGAGTTACGGTGACTTTCCGACAACCGGATGGTACAACCCGGGAGAAACATTTTGACAACTATGATGAAGCTTTTGTAGATCAAGCAGAAAACTTTGCAGAAAGACTTATCCGCGGCGTAGTAACAGATGTAAATAATTTCGACTGGAGCCTACCCGGCGGGATTGATCGCGGTCCGGATGAGTCAGCTGGCACTAGTGATGATCGCCTGTTAAACGGAGGCATACTGATCTGGCATATTGATGAGTCAGTCATCAGCAGCGAACTTACCACTAATACAGTCAATGCTGACCCAAATCGCCGGGGCATCGATCTTGAGGAAGCAGATGGTGCACAGGATATTGGGCGGGCTGCCAGTGAAGATTTTGATAACCAAGCCCGGGGAACCGCTTTTGACTTTTGGTGGAGTGGAAATGATGCCTCCGTAGTTACTCTGGATGGCGATACGCTCCAGTTTTACAAAAATCGATTCGGCCCCGATACCAATCCCTCTAATAAATCAAATTCCGGGGCACTTGGTTTTTTCGAATTCTATGATTTTTCGGATAACCACCACACGGCTTCATTCCGCATCCGCTCCCGAACAAATGGCGATATCCAACCCATTACCCTTCCGATCGATTCGTTGCCCGACCAAACCACGTTTACTCAGTCCGACGATGATTATTTTGAGGCTTACCCTCTGGAGTTATCTCTTTATAAAACCTCAACTGATTCCTTTCTCATTCTTCCATCCCGCGAAACCACCTATGCCCTTAACCTATCCGAAGAAACTCAGGAACCACTTTTTAATTTTCAGTCCGGCCAATCCCAGCAACCATATATTGGAAATTCGCTGATACTCGGAGAGGCTCCCGCAGATCCTCAAATTACTATAACATCCTGGCAGTGGAATGGGACAAACTGGACTATGGCGTGGGATCAGCAAGTGAATGCAAATAAAGCTTTTTTAAGCTCACTCGACGATCAAACACTTTGGCTGGATTTTACCGATCAGCAAATTAATATTTCTGACGGCTCACTCCTGGCTCCACTGGATAATCCACAACAGCGTTCATCCTCACAGGATGGTCAGTTTACGACTCTTACCGATCGGAACCTAATGCTGCATCCCAACGGGCAATCGACTTCGATTTCTAATGGTAAACGCCGGTACACCGGTGCAGTGAGGTTAACACCAGACCAAGATGGTTTCTACTATTTGTCGGATGATGATTTAATTGTCTTTGATCCTCAAGATTTCAGTAATCCCCGAACAATTGTTCAAAATACGCCATTGGGATGGCCGGCGATGGTTGATATTAACAACGACGGACGGATCGATTTTATCTATGTTAACCAAGAAACCAACGCTCTAGAGGCCAGAAATCAGAATGGAGCTATGTTGGCTCATTTCCCTCTGCAACCGCCTGACGGAACAGACTTTGTGGGGACACCATTAATTTCATCTACAGAAAAATCCGATTATCAAACGCTTTATATCACCGCGCAAGACAGCCTCTCTATGAATATTCACGCTTTTACATCTGATGGTCAGACAATAAAAGGGTTCCCTCTATATGTAGGTAGTATATCCTACCGGGACAACGAGCCCATACATCCACTGTTGCACAGTAACACCCTTTGGACCGTAAGCCATCACGGAGAGTTAAAAGCATGGGAGATATCTTCAATAGAAAAAGTACTCTGGCAAAGCCGGTACGGCAACGCACCTCATAACAAAGTTTCCGGCCCTATGGAACTTGAAAAAGAACCTCCTGCGGATTTCCAGGATATTTTGATTGAAGAGGAAACCTATAACTGGCCCAATCCGGCTGAAGACGCAACCAATCTCCGGTTCCAAACCAGCAGTGCCGGATTTGTTGATGTAAAAATCATTAATGCAGGCGGAAGCATAATTTTTGAAGAACGTTACGAATCCAGCGGATCAGGCCCTGAAGAACGACAAATTTCTACACAAAACTGGAGCAGCGGCGTATATTTTGCGATGGTCACTGCCACTGTCAACGGTGAAAAAGCTCGTAAGATGCTCAAAATAGCAGTCATCCATTAGATGAAAACAAGCCAGATACATATTATCCTGCTGTTTGTCTTATTGGGATTAACAGGATCCCCTGCCCTGCTTTTCGGACAGCTTTCGCCATCAGATTATAGCTATCCTAATAATCATCTCCCGTGGTATACTATTGAAAGCGAGCATTTTCAGGTGCATTTTCAGGAAGGGACCGAGCGCCCGGCACAGCAAACAATTCGAATTGCAGAGAAAATATATCCCGAGATAACAGCGCTCTATAATTACGAGCCGGATACGAAAATTCATATTGTTCTCAATGACCGGCAGGATTACTCCAACGGTGCGGCCTACTTTTTTGATAACCAGATAGAAATATGGGTGCCCTCACTTGATACTCCACTGCGTGGTACACACAACTGGCTCTGGGATGTTATCACGCACGAGTTCACGCATATCATTCAGCTGCAGTCAGCCATGAAAAAAAACCGACGAATCCCAGCTATCTATTTTCAATGGCTTTCATACTCCGATGTTCGTCGCCCGGATGTACTCTATGGTTATCCCCAAGGATTAATTACCTATCCATTTGCATCTGTAAGTGTGCCCGTATGGCTGGCCGAAGGTATCGCACAATATCAGCGAAGCTATCTTTACTATGATTTCTGGGATTCGCACCGCGACATGCTGCTGCGAACATCCGTACTTTCTGATGATGTCATCAGTTTTGAAGAGATGGGCATATTCGGCTCTAAAAATGCGCTGGAGCGTGAACGCATCTATAATCAGGGATTTGCCTTTACTACTTTCCTGGCGAATAAGTACGGTGAAGAAATATTAGCTGATATTTCCAAAGCTTTAGGCCGACAGGGCGTTTTTTCAGCTGACAAAGCTATTGAAAAAGCCACCGGCACTTCAGGAAAAAATCTTTTCGAAGAATTTATAATATCATCCCAGTCCGCTTATCAGCAAGCCACTGAAACGCTGTCATTTACTGAACCTGAATCTCTACAGAATGAGGGATTTTTCAACTTTTATCCGAAATTATCTCCTTCAAAAGATAGAATCGCATATCTATCCAATAAAAATCACCTCGGAGCTAATACCCAACTTTTTATTGAAGAACTCGCTGACAGTCTTTCATCCGGGCATACAATTAATATCGGACCGGTGAACAATTCCAAGAATAATCATGCATCACTGGCCGATCAAGAACCTACGATAAAGCGAATTCGCTCAGCCTATACTTTTTCACCCGACGGAAAGTCTGTTGCATTTAGCAGACAAAAGTCAAACAGCTATGGAGAACAATATAACGACCTTTTTATCTATGATCTGGAAACCCAAAAAGAAAAACGCATTACGCACAGTCAGCGTCTTTCTTCACCGGCATGGCATCCCAGTGAAGAGAAGCTTTTAGCAGTCCAACAAATGGGAGCCAACACAAATATTGTAGAAGTTGATCTGCAAAGTTCAGAGATAAATCCACTCACAAACTTTGTTGAAGGAGAGCAAGTTTATACCCCCTCCTGGCACTCCAATGGCAACTTCTATTTCTCTTATTCTGATAATGCCTCCAGAGATATCTACCGCTATAATAACAGCGGTCAGATTGAACCTCTACTACAGGATTCGTTAACTGACTATCGCGATCCTTTTATCGATGCTGAAGGAGAATATCTGTACTACGCAGCTGATACGAACGGAATTTTTAATATTTATCGCATCTCAATTGTTGAAGAAAACGCCAACCCTCAAAAATTGACGAACGTTATCGGCGGCGCTTTCATGCCGCATGTAAAAGATCGTACCCTTTTATTTGCCGAGTTTAGAGACGACGGCTATAAAATTTCATCAGTGGATATAAATAAACTCGATAATAAAGACGAGACAGCAGCCGGCTATCGACAAGCTGTATCTGAAATCTTTAAAATTCCCGAATCCAAAGATCTGAAGAATCAAATCAGGTTTGAAGACGATTCTTCTTATACATATTCCCTTCCACAGGATTTAGCCAGTTCTGACTCACTGATCATTATTTATGATGAAAGATCCACACATTCTAATCCCACGCTGCGAAGGCATGAAAACAGCTTTACCAGCTTTAGCTTTTTCCCTGTAATCCGGTTCGACAATTACTCTAAACGATACGGAAGCAACAGTCGACTTTTGACTGCTGCACAATGGGGAGATCTGGGCAGAAATCTCCTGCGCGACATGAAATTAGGGACCTATATCAGCTCGCGTGAAGTAACCGATCAGCTTACTTTTTTCGGGGGTGCCCTGTTTGGATTGGCTTCAATATCCAGCGACGGTATCGGTGATTTCTTTTCGCCGCATCGACTCACTGACCTTGATCGTGATCTCTTTCTGACAACCGAATACCAGGGGCTTCCTTTTATTAAAAGACGATGGTCGCCCACCGTCTCCGTAGAACTGAACAGTCTCAGGCGAAACGTTTCAGACGGCCTTGCTATCGAGGAGTTCCCGTGTACCGCTTGTCTGCCCGATACCACACATGCCGATATCGCCTACAATATCTGGGAAGCGAATATCAGTTTTCGAAGCAAAATTGATAATAACAGCCTGGTAGAAATTGGAGCGGGATATAGTCCGTATCGCGTAGAAACAGAGGGATTCTTTTCACGAGAGCTGCAGCAGTTTATCCCGGCCTCATCATCAGAATATTTTCGAGGTACTTCACTCACTGCGGCCTATGTTTATGAAAATTTCATCCCCTATCCCAACAGGGATATTTCACCCATAGGACTTAGAACAACGCTCCGCTACCGCTATGAACCCAGTAAACTCCTCGACAGATATGATATTCAAGATGGTACGCTTTCACCCATTTACCAATCGGTCAGAAATCACTCACTGAAAACGACGCTTAACTGGGGAATATCTGTAGACAGAAGCTCAACTCTCAATCTTTACGGCCGCGGTTTCAGCTATCTCAACAATCCCGATGACTTTTTTTATCTGGATTATATCGGAGGCTTTACGGGAATGAGAAGCTATCCCTATTTTGCTATTGGTGGCAACACAACAGCCTTTGCCCAACTTTCATATAACTTTCCTGTGCTCCAGAATATCAACAAACAGGTGGGGCGTCACACGCTCGACAAGTTATTTTTACGGATTTTCGCCGAGGCCGGCAACGGATGGAACAGTCCTATGGAAATTGGCGATAATCTCAAAACCGGTCTTGGTACAGAAATTCGTTTTGCCTTTAACAGCTATTATCTTTTCCCGCTCAAACTATTTATCAGCGGGACTTATGGATTCAATAAATTTGATGTTACTTTGCCCGATGAATTTATCACAGAATTATCGGGAAAAAGTGTAGAGTATGGCAATCAACCAATGTTCCATTTTGGTTTAACTTTTGATTTCAATATTCGCAATGAGTAAACGGCTATCTCCACTCATTTTAATTTTTATGGTTTTATTGGGTACAGCCTCTGCCCAATCTCTCCAGAAGAAAGAGCATGAGATCAGCATTCAGGATCTGAAACCCAAAATACATTATGCCCAACATGATCAATCCGATCCCTTTTATCAGCCAATACGAGAAAAATCGGGGTTAGCGCTGGCAAGCTCGGCAATTATCCCGGGCAGCGGACAAGCAGCTAACAAAAAATGGATACGGGCGGGAGCCTATTTTCTGGCTGAAGCTATATTTCTGGGTGTTCATCTTAAAAAATTATATGATGCCAGGGCCGAACAGCGCCGATATGAACAATTTGCTGACAACAACTGGAGTGTTGTTAACTATGCCCAATGGCTGGTAAATTATCATGAGCAAAATAATCTTCAGAATGAATATATTGAAGATCTGCAAGCGAAAGTTGGCGGAATATCGGCGGACTACAATCCCCAAGAAGATTGGGAAAAAGTAGATCTGGAATTATTACGTCAGGTTGAGCGAAATACTCTTTTTGTATATCCTGATCATATTGGAAATCCTTTTTCTCATGTAATGCCCGATTACGGCTCGCAACAGTACTATGAGCTTATCAGCAAATATTATCAGTACGGCAGCGGCTGGAGTGATTTTGGATATGATCGTGACGGTAACAAACTGGATAGTCGCTATAAACTTAATTGGGATGGGTCGGCTATGCCGTTTAATTTTATGAAGGGTGCAAGGATGGCCGAAAAATTTAATGACAGTTATCGTATAGCCGGGAACATGGTGTCGCTAATTATACTAAATCATATAGTATCAGCGTTTGATGCATTCCTGACGGTTAAAATTAAAAATAACAGGCTGAAAGCAGATACAAATCTCTTACATCCGCATCGAACGTTTTCGCTAAAATTTCATTTTTAAGTAATTGTCAAAGAACTGTATTTTCAAGGTATGAAAAAACGAATTACCTCTATCTTCACCAGCAAAAAATTTTATATCGGTCTGGGCAGCTTTGTGGCACTGATGGCTCTGCTTCTGTTTCTGCTCGATTCCGTCATAATGCCAGCATATACCAATTATGACGAGGGAGTTACGGTGCCGAATGTATCTCAGATATCTTTGGAAGAAGCCCAGCAACGGCTTGAAAGTTATGGACTTCGTTATGAGGTAGCCGATCGCAGGACTAATTCAGCATACCCTGCTGATTATATTATCGACCAGACCCCATCGGCTGCCAAATTGGTAAAGCCGGGCCGCAAGGTTTATTTGACGGTTAATACGGTCTCTAATCCAACAGTGCAAGTACCCAATGTTGAAAATCTGTCGCTGCGAAATGCAAAAATACAGCTGGAAAATTACGGGCTTGAAATAGGTACTATCAGTTATGAATCATCACGTTTTAAAAATAGTGTACTTCGTCAGTCTATTTCCCCTGAAGAAATAGTGCCTCAGGGTACGAAGATAGATTTGGCCGTTAGTGATGGTCTGGGCGAAAAAACCATAGAAGTCCCAGACATAGTTGGACTGGAGCTCTCGGAAGCCCAGCAAAAACTTCAGGAAGCCAATTTGCGCATCAATGAAATACGTTTCCAGCCGAGTAAAGACGTTAAGCCGAATGTGATTATAAGTTATGAACCTGAGAAAAAAGAAGTGAGTGAGAGTGAATCACTCAAATTAATTGTTTCTGAAAGATTTGATGCCCAGGAAGAAACAGAATCGGGTGCTGTAATAGATACCACTAATAATGTCTCTGAACCAGATACTTCAAATAATCAATAGTTATGGATTTCGAACTACCTGTACTAGCTCCATCCCTCTTAGCATCGGACTATTCGAAACTAGGCGAACAAATCGAGGAATGTAACAAGGCCGCTGCTCAGTGGCTTCACTGTGATATTATGGATGGCCATTTTGTGCCGAATATCAGTTTTGGGCCTAAATTTGTCGAAGCTGCCGGTAGCTGTACACAGGCATTTCTGGATGTACACCTGATGATTGAAAATCCAGATAATTATATCGAACAATTTGCCGATGCAGGAGCCGATCAAATTACCGTTCATCAGGAAACGTGTCCGCATCTGCACCGGACAATACAAAAAATTCGTCAACATGGCATAACAGCAGGTGTAGCTATAAATCCCGCTACACCCCTACAGGCAATTGAACCTATTCTTAATCTGGTAGATCTTGTTTTGGTGATGAGCGTGAATCCGGGTTTTGGCGGTCAATCATTTATTGAAGATACATACGAGCGATTGAGACAGCTCCGTACCATTCGCGATGAACATGGAGCCGGGTTTTTAATTGAGGTGGATGGAGGAGTTAACCTCGATAACATTCAAAAAGT
The DNA here is from genome assembly GCF_058386985.1 of Fodinibius sp. GM108. Lineage (NCBI taxonomy): Bacteria > Pseudomonadati > Balneolota > Balneolia > Balneolales > Balneolaceae > Fodinibius > Fodinibius sp. GM108. The sequence goes on along the minus strand of NZ_JBYEIR010000011.1, from coordinate 74,190 downwards.
AACGCAATCTGGTGCCGATGTTCTCGTTGCGGGAAGTGCAGTCTTCAAAGCCAAAAATATCCCTCAACGCATCGAAAATCTTACGAAGAAAGCCAAATTAGGTAAGGGAACAATGGTGTAAATATATTGTTATCTGTATTGTATAGCAGTCTATATTTACAAAATCTTCATAGAATTTCGTTATCTTTGATGTATTCAGCTATCTGAAATAAAAGCAGGAAAACTTATCGCAGACCAATCAACTGTCACTAACGAGACTTATCAAATCAAAGATGTTGAGCCGGTTCTCATTTTAGGATTCGGCGATGAATATCTGGAAAAGCTGGACGAAGCATACCCCGATGCAAAGCTTACCGTTCGCGGAAGTAGTATCAAGATTACGGGCTCGGAAGAAGACTGTGATGAGCTAATCGAAATCTTTTCTGAGCTCGAACGAATGGCCAAGCGCAATGGCGATCTAACCGATGATGATGTAGATACGGTGTTGGCGCTTAAGAAAAGCGGACGCGAAGCTGAAAAGCCAAATCCACTGCGCGATATAAACATTTCTGGTGACTTTATTCTTAACACTCACACCGGTGAAGCCATTAAAGCAAAAACACCGGGACAAAAAAGGATCGTCAAAGAATCAGCGGCCAATGATATTGTATTTACTATCGGGCCTGCAGGTACGGGTAAAACATATACTTCAGTCGCCCTGGCTGTTAAAGCACTGAAAGAACGTAAAGTTAATAAAATCGTACTTGCACGTCCGGCCGTAGAAGCCGGTGAAACGCTCGGATTTCTGCCCGGGGACCTTCGCGAAAAAATTGATCCTTATCTGCGTCCTCTCTACGACGCACTCGAGGATATGATTGAATACGATCGCCTGGAACTGCATCTCACAAAAAATATAATTGAGATTGCTCCGCTGGCGTACATGCGCGGGCGAACACTTAATAATGCATTTGTGATTTTGGATGAAGCCCAAAACACCACTAACATGCAAATGAAGATGTTCCTTACGCGTATCGGATATAACAGTCGTGCGATCATAACCGGCGACATAACCCAGACCGACCTGCCCCGAAAACAGCATTCCGGATTAATATCGATACAAAAAATCCTGAAAGGCATTGACGGCATCTCGTTTGTCTATCTCGATGAAAACGATGTAGTTCGTCACAAACTGGTGCGCGATATCATTGAGGCATACGACAAATACGAAGATAAAGATAAAGATTAGCTTGTAAGAATTTATCTCTGTTCTGGCTCCTGATTTCTGATTCCTTTATCCACAAACCTATGAACACTACCAAAACACTAACTGCTCACCCACTCTACGAAGGCACCTTCAGCGTTGGACTCGATAAAAAATTTAATCGTATTGATCGGGAGGATTCACCCGCCAAAGGTGCGCTCAAGATTTCACTTAATCCCTTTCTCATTCAATCCGTCGATAAAAATATCTTGTTTGATGTGGGGATTGGGGGCTTCGCCGAAGATTCCAGCACTGACATTATCAAAGAAAATCTTGAACAGCACGGACTTACCGAATATGATATCACTGATATTTTTGCCAGTCACCTACACTACGATCACATCGGCGGACTGGCGGGACGTTCTTCGGGATTCTGGGAGCTTACATTTCCCGATGCCAATCTCTGGGTATCTGAAAAGGGATGGCAAAAGGTAATGGACCTGGAGGAGTACTACGATGAAGAAAAAACGGAATTCGTCCATTTTTTAGATGCCAAAGCAAACCTGCAATTTTTGGATGAAGAGGATCAGCCTTATCCCGAGATAACCATTAAAAAAATTGGTGGACACACTGAATTTTCACAGGTCCTTCTTTTTGACGACGGTGATCAAAAATACCTGATGGCCGGAGATGTGCTGGCCACTCGCGGTGAGGTAAACCGAAAATTTGCTGCCAAATACGATTTTGATGCCGACCGCAGTATGGAAGTCCGAAAAGAGCTTACTCAAAAAGCGTATGAAGAGCAATATACTGTAATGGGTTATCATGATTCCCACCATCCGCTCTTTAATCTCACGGATTTTGACGAGCAGCAGGGATACAAAATCGAGGCTGTTTGATCCCATCAGATAACTGTAGCCCCTGATGGATATGAAGAAAGAGGCTAAATCACCTCAGATTAATAATCAACAACGTTGTCATGGTGCCTATGGGATTGCAGCCTAGAGTCGAATCCATCTCCCGGATATTGTTCCCAGGTAATTGAGAAGTGGATCATTCAGGTTCTACCCGAACATATGAAGTGGAGACCTTTCGACTACGCTCAGGGTGACACTGCTTTTTAATAGGCCTGGCTAATTACTATCATTTGCTAATCATATCCACCGGCTCGCAAACCCAGCGAGCAGGTGGAGTTCAAAACATTTTTGAAAATTTCTCATTCTTTATTTCTTTGCAGATTAGTTTTTTGGGAGATTTCTATCAAAAAGGAAACACGTATGCTACCAAAATTCACAAACGGGATAATCGAATTTCTGAAAACGCAAAACATTCCCTCAGACCTTGAAGCGGCTATTATTTTGGGATCGGGGCTTGGAGGTTTTGCCGATTATATTAATGAGCCGCGCGAAATTGCTTATTCTGATATTCAGGGAATGCCTGTCTCTTCAGTGGAGGGACATGCGGGCAAGTTGATACTGGGAAAAGTATCTGACAAAAATATTCTGGCTTTCTCCGGTCGGTTTCATCATTATGAAGGCTTTAGCTTTGAGCAAACAGCTACGCCCGTTTATATAGCTAAAGCGCTGGGCGCAAGTAAACTCATTATCTCAAACGCTGCGGGGGCGATCAACACCTCATTTTCTGTGGGTGATCTTATGGTCATCGAGGGAATCATCCGAAATAATCTTGCGATTTCTCCCCGTGGACATCAGCCTCACAGATATCTGCATCACAAGCATGTTAGAGATGTGCGAAAGTTAGCCGCTGAACTGGGTTTAGTCACCCAGCAAGGCACATATGTGTACGTCACAGGTCCGAACTACGAAACCAAGGCCGAAATTCGATCTTTCCGAAAGATGGGTGCCGATGCCGTGGGGATGTCCACTGCTACTGAACTTTTCGAAGCCGCCCGACTGAAATTAAAGAGTGTGGCTATTTCACTCATAACAAACATGTCCACAGGCGTAACCGGTGAAAAACTGGATCATGAAGAAGTAAAAATCGCCGCCGATGCCCGCAAAGAAGATTTTGCCAACCTTGTTAAGATCCTGATAGAAAGACTATAATCCAAAAGAGTCAAAACTCCTGGGCATTCAAAACATCATATTTTCCATTTAACCCACTACCCTCCGGAAAAGCTCCTTGTGGCGGAGGAAGGAAATCATTGGTCTCGTTCATCCATTCGCTCAGAACTTTCTGGTATTCTGTAATTAAAGAGTCATATTCAGGATTCCCGGCAAGATTATTCCATTCTCCCGGGTCATTCTTCAAATCATAGAATTCGACACGTGGACGTGACGTTTCAGCGTACCAGGAAAGCGTTTCCGGTAAATTATCTTCTGAGTTGAGTCTCTCGATCTCCTGAAATGAGGGAGAATCTTTTATATCCAGGCTGGGGATATACTCAACTTCAGGTCGATAATTTTGAATCAGTTTATATCGCTCCCCTGTTACCGCTCGGATTGGGTCCCAGTTATCGTGCCAATTTCTTTCCGTAAATAGATACTCTCTGGAATCCCTTTGGTCGCCCTTTAACAACGGAAGCAAAGATCGGCCTTCCATCTCTTCAGGCACATTTATTCCCGCCGCTTCAAGCCATGTCGGGGTCAAATCTATGAGTGAAACCAGCTCGTCAGTAAAGGTACCCTCATCGGTATAACCCGGCCATTTAATAATTAAGGGTACTTTAGCTCCCGCCTCATACAGCGTGGCCTTGGCGCGTGGAAACGGCATGCCGTTATCACTTGACATCACAACAATGGTATTCTCCGCAAGACCGTGTTCTTCCAGTAGTTCTAAGATATCACCCGATTCCCTGTCGAACCTGGTAATTTCGCTATAGTAATTGGCCAGATCTTTACGAACAGCTTCTGTATCAGGCAAATAATCCGGCACTACAACTTCTGCAGGATCTTGACTGTAGTCGTAATCCTCTGAATTGTAGGGACGGTGCGGATCCCGGGATCCGAACCAGAGGAAAAAAGGTTTGTTATCCGGTCGTTCTTCAAAAAACTTTGCCAAATCTTCGTCATCCCGGTAAAAATCAAACTGTGATCGAATATTATCCTGATGTACCTTCCGGTAAGCTCCTGTAAAATAATCTTCATCGTTTAATAATTTTATCAACGAAGTAAACTCATTACGAACATTTGCGTGCAAACGAGAGCCACCGACAGAATGAGGTGAACGACCCGTTAATATACTGGCCCGGGCAGGGCTGCATTGGGAACTGGGGACATAGGCCCTCCGGAATACCATAGCTTCTTCGGCCATGCGATCCAGATTGGGAGTATGAATTGCGTCATTGCCATAAGCGCCCAGATCGGGCGCACTCTGATCATCTGAGAAAAGAAAAACAATGTTTAGTTGCTCTTCATTATTATCACCTTCAGCAAAAGGATTAAAATAAATGCCACCTAAGAGAATTAACAGTAGAAATAGGCTACCGTATGTTTTCATATCCTGATAAAGTTAATTGATATTCGTAAATCATCCCATCCCACAAATTTATAGTAGCAATAAATCAGCTTAATGCATCAAGTTCAAATAACATCGAGAGTCTCATCAAATTGACTGATTGCCATATCTTTCCAAATACTGCTTGAGCTTTATCTTTCGGCGGGTACTTTCGCTCGTCATATAACGAACTTTCCCGTAGATAGAACGCTCCTGCCAGGCGCGATCGAAGCGGCCGAAAATCCAGAAAATTCCTGAATAGCTGTTAGGATCGCGACCATCGAGAGCGTACCGGTTATTGAGCTCAATCAAATATGCCAATGCTACTTCCGGATTGGGTGTCCATTCCAGCACTTTTTTGCCCCATAGCATTCGCACGTAGTTGTGCATGACTCCCTCCTCCCGAAGCTGCGTCTGGGCAGCATTCCAGATCTCATCATGCGTCTGCGACTGGGTAAACTCCTCTAGCTCATAGATATGCTCACGTGGATCGCTCTTATGCGCTTCAAGCGTCTCCAGCGCCCAATCCGGCAGAGACTCATACTGATCGTAATTCGGCTCATGATGGGCAAAATGAAATCCAACTTCACGCCAAGTGATCACCTGATCCAAAAAGCTGTCAATATTTGGATCGCCATTGAAAAATCCTCCGGTAGAGCCATTATTATCCGTGATGTTGTCCAGGTTCCAGTTTTTGGGCTGACAGCCAAGCACTGCGTTGACTACCTCGTACTCCGAAATCTTTCCGAAATGCAGCCAGGGACTTAATCCGCTTGTGGCATGTTCATCAGGATGATTTCGATTCTCATCATACTTCAAAAGCCCGTTTTGGATGAACTGACCCAATTTCTTCAGGGCAGCCTGACGGGTACCTTCATGGCTTGTTTTTCCTACACTGTGATTAATCGGTAACGAATTAATAAACTCATCCCGCTTTTCAAGTTGTTTCTCTGCTTCCGGATAACGGCTCAGAACATCTGATTCGATTTCAATATTTTGCTTGTTCTTCAATGCATCCAACGGGTCTTCTTTCGGCGGATTGGTATAGCAATCAATAAAGTTGCGCTGCATGATTTTGCGAAAAAAATACGCATTGTATGGCGCTTTCTCTGTCACTCCAAGCGGGATTAATCCATTTGAATCAACGGTGATATAGGGAATGCTCATCTTTGAACCCACTCTTTCATTATGATCGCGAATGATAAAGACCGGATATTCATCCGAAATTACAGTGCAGGCATTTTCTGCCAGTGAGTATAACAATCCATCCCCGGCGCCTGATTCATCCTCAACAAAAGCGTAATAATTGAGGTTGTTTTCTCGCGCATACGCCAAATTCTCAACCATACCTTCCATCAAGAAATGATGAAAACGATCGGAGGCCCAAGGGTAATCACAACTCAATCCCTCATAAATCAACAGTGGCTTGTCCAGTTTGTTAGCCCAACTTACAGCATATTCAAGTGCATAATTGTATCGAAACCGACGATTGATCTGCATCCAATAAAGTATATAATCACCATCCGGATTGGGAGTATGATCATTACGCTTGAACACACGTTTGCTGCTGATATTTTTCATACAAAACTATTTCGTGGTTGTAATGGGAATCTTAAACAGCAATAGCCCTACGCGCATTCCCCCACCTAAAGTTTCCTGATTAAAATGAGACAGGCTTATATAGTGATTACTCATTTGTTCAAGATGATCCCCCACTGGTAATTATTTGACACCATGAACTTGCCATCGGGTATAGCAGATCATATTCCTACATCTAATAAAAGCGTTTGATATGGGATCTTTACGTCTCATTCCCTGAAGCGACTAGGTTTCTATAAAATCTACATCTTGCGGCGCCAGCTCTTTTTCCAGTTCTTCCAGTGTTTTATTTTTCGTTTCAGGCATTAATTTCCATACGAAAATCAACTGTAAGACCATCATTCCCGCAAAAAAAGCAAATATTGCTCCACCTGAAAAAGCACCTAAAACGGTCGGAGTTATGAGTGTAATTATTGCAGCAGATATCCAGTGTGTGCCGGAACCTAATGCCATTCCATAATCACGAACGGAATTGGGGAAAATTTCTGAAATAAATACCCAGATTACCGCCCCTTGTCCAATGGCGTGTGCTGCAATAAAGAAATTCACAAAAAACACGACAACCGCCCCTTCAGCTCCGGTAAAGAAAGTCCAGGAAACACCCGACAATGATAGGATATAGCCGAACGATCCGAAGTACATCAGTACCTTTCGTCCCACTTTATCAATTAAATACATGCCAAGGAATGTAAAAAGCAAGTTTACAATTCCAATTGGCACTGAAGCCCCGAGCACTTCAGTTGCAGCCAGACCTGTCTGTTCAAAGATGCGGGGAGCATAATACAGCACAAAATTAATACCCGATATCTGGTTGAAAAATGCAATCAGAAAAGCCAGGATGATGGGATATTGAAACCTTTTAGACCAGAAAACATCTTTGGAGGCACGATCCACGGATGTTAATATCTCGGACATCAATTTCTCGACGTCTTCTCTGGGATTCAGTTGCCTTAATATTTTCTTTGCCTTTGTCTCGTTATTTTTCCGCAGAGCAAGCCAGCGCGGACTGTCGGGAATTCCCAAGACCAATAATGAATAAATAGCAGCCGGTATGGCTTCGACTCCCAACATCCACCGCCAGGCCATTTCGCCCAGATATTCTCCGATTAAATAATTTGAGATGTAGGCAACCAGGATCCCAAAAACGATATTGAACTGATATGAAGCCACAAGTCGCCCCCGGTTATCCGCGGGAGTAATTTCAGAAATATAAATTGGTGCAGCTACCGAAGAAGCGCCTACTCCGAGTCCGCCCAGAAATCTGGAAAATGAAAAGATATATGGATTTGTAGCCAGTGCTGACCCCAAAGCTGATACCAGGTACAATATCCCGATCCAAAACAAGGTTTTCCTGCGGCCGATCCTGTCGCATGGAATTCCTCCGAACAGGGCTCCGATTACCGTCCCCTACAAGGCCATCGACATGATAAACGTGCCGTGGAAAAGATCTCCGGTTTCCCATAGTTCCTGAATGGGCCGGTCGGCTCCTGAAATAACGATAGTATCAAAACCGAATAAAAACCCCGCCAATGATGCCGCCAGAACTGCTAAAAGTATCGAGTTTGTTTTCCTCATTTTTAAAAAAAGATTATTTAAACGGTTAAATATGCGGCCCCTATAACACCGGCCGCATCGCCGAGAAGCGGTTTGAGAATCGGAGTATCAAAACTATTATTAAATATATGGGATTGTATCCTCGACTTCCCTTCAGTAAACAGTTCATCGATATTACTCACCCCACCTCCGATAACAATTACATCCGGATCTAACACATTAACAATAGTCGCTATTGCTTTGCCAAAAAAGTATATAAGCGATTTAATGCCTGTTCGGCAACCGCGTCTGTTTTCTGTTTTGCTCTCTTATATATTTCCTTTAGAGTAAGCTCTTTACCTGATTTTTCAGCATAAAACCGTTCCAGAGCAGTGCCTGATATAACTTTTTCCACGCATCCCTTCATGCCGCAAAAGCATTCGTAACCTGAATCATCCAGAAAATTGTGTCCCCACTCTCCGCTAATTCCGTGGCGACCAGTAATCAGTTGATCGTTGACCACAATACCTCCACCTACCCCCGTTCCAATAATAGCTCCAAAAACAACCGAGGCTTCAGGATATTTTTCCTTCACAATGCCGTGGCATGCTTCAGCAAGAGCAAAACAGTGTGCGTCATTTGCCATATGCACTTTTAAGTCAAGTCGCTTCCCCACATCCTCTTTCAATGGTTTGCCATTTATGCACAGAGCATTGGTACTATTCTTAAGATTTCCGGTTTCCGGATCTATAATTCCCGGCGATCCAATACCAAGGGTCGTAGCCTTTTCTCCCGTTCCAGTACATGTATGTATCCTTTCTCCGCCTCTGTGAGCAATCGTTTCCGACATAAAACTTCTCTCTCTTTTGAGGAATCCAGAACCACACCTTCAATTTTGGTCCCTCCCAGATCGATTCCCCAGAGTAGCGAATTTTGATCCAAATTTCTGGTTCCTGAACTCATTTTTTTCAGATACGTTGTAGAAAGAATTTTAATCAGGATTGGTTATTCTGAAGGATTCCAGGAAACTACACCCACCCGTGAATCCGCAGTGCCGTAATAGATAAACCAGCGGTCGTTGAAATGAACCAGGCCCTCTAAAAAAGTAGTACCACTTTCGTACTGACCAGACTTTTCATAATCCCTCTCTGGCTGGATGAATGGTTTTTCTAATCTTTCGATCAGCTTGTCGGGCTGATCCAAATCAAACAGAGCCTGACCACCCGTATAAACACTGTCCGGTATGGCGGGATCTCCACTCTCTCCATCATTGCCGGCATTATAAATAACCAGAATTCCGTCATCGGTAATCAGCGCCGGCGGCCCCGCCTCTACCAGCCACGAATCAAAAAAGTCATCTCTCGGAGCTAACACTTTTTTTAGTTCACCGGCTTTATTTTCTACCGGTTCCCAATCGATCAAATTGTCAGAGGTAGCCAGGTAAATATTTGGAACACCCCAGTACATCCAGAATTTGCCATCTTTACGTGTGGCAACTAACCGGTCTCCTTCTCTTCGAGACAGTATAGCCCCTGATTTTGTATCCATATCAAGATATTTGCCGTCATAAGCATCCTCAAAAGCCGGTCCATGTTTTTCCCAGTTTTTCAAATCTGTTGATGTGGCAACGGCCAGGCGGGGCGTATCATGGTTCCACTGGGTATAAGTCATTACATAGCGGCCATCTTCCGTTTCAACTATCCGGGGATCTTCGGTACCACCAGGCCATTCATACTTTTTCTGCGAATCTTTATCCGGATAAAAAACGGGTTCATCCAAACGTTCGAACTCAAATCCGTCATCAGATATGGCCATGCCAAGTCGTGAAGTATGGCCCCCTATTTTCATTTCGCCAGTCAGATCTTCTGCACGGTAGAGTACATGAACCTTGTCATTCATCACTACGGCTGCGGGATTGAATGTTGCCATCGACTCCCAGTGCAATACGCTGTCGCGCATCGGACAATGAAACGTTGTATTATCATTGGGTGTGATAATAGGGTTACCATTCTCCGGCCGCTCAAAAGGTCCGAACGCCCAATCCTGGGCCTGTCCAACTGCTGTGCTGGTTACCAGCAACAAGACCAGAAAAACAGCCCGTTTAATCCTAGTGCATACTAATTCTTTTTTTTTCATAGACACCTACTTTTAGCTGTTCAAAGACTAGCAAATATTTTTTGAAGACCGATTAATACCCTGGGGGTTGCTCCATCTCACCACCTGATCTTCTCGGGTAAATTTGATAATTATTTAAATCGGTAATTCCCAGATTTTTCACTGTACGATCCCCCCCCCATTCCTTAAACGCTCTCAAACTATAACTACACAGGGAATAAGAAAAAATGCCTCACCTTCCGTTATATCATATACAGAATTATGAAATAATAAATTTAAATTTACTCCCCATTAATTCAGCAACACTGAATTCCATAAATAAGAAAAAGACAACCTGGTTGAAACTTTTTGTTTTACTTAAGCTTTATTTATTCTTCCTTTTCTAAAAAAACAGAATCTACTATTAATGTCTGATAAACCCGGTGTAATTTTCGATATGGACGGTGTAATCGTCCATAGTAATCCCATACATAAAAAAGTCATCCAAATTTTTTGTGAAAAGCATAATCAGGATGTATCACAATCTTTTCTTGAAAACAGAGTCTATGGGCGAACAAATGCCGAGTGGATACCCGAACTTTTTGGGGAAATAAGTGACGAAGAACTAAAAGAACTGGCAGAAGAAAAAGAACAGATGTTCCGGGAAATGTTTGAACCCGAAGATCATATCGTAATAGGTATTCACAAGTTATTGGATCAGCTCAAAGAAAATAATATTCCGATGGCTGTTGCCACTTCTGCCCCCCGAGAAAATGTTGACTATATACTCTCGAGACTGTCTATCACAGATAATTTTGATGTTATACTCGACTCATCCCATGTTACCAACGGTAAACCTGATCCGGAGATATACCTTAAATCATCCGGTGCCCTAAATCGAAAACCTACAAACTGCATCATTTTTGAGGATTCGGTGTCGGGTGTTGCCGCAGGGCGAAAAGCGGGAGCATATGTAATCTGCCTTACTACCACCCATACTAAAAAAGAACTGGCACCCTGCACAATAGTGATAAATAATTTTACAGAATTGTCTTACAACCAGCTTATTCGATTGGTTTCAGTATAATATCAAATCAAGGACAGTTGCCTTTGAGATTTCCTCTTTATATACAGGCCCACCAAAAATGTGAGCCTGCATTGCTTTATCAACAAACTCTTTATCAGATCAATAGATCGATAAAACTCAGAAAGCAGTAATTTTTATCGCACTGAAAACTTATAAATGGTTGTTGTTTGATATGTTTCTCCCGGCTCCAAAATCGTTGAGGGGAAATCCGGTTCGTTCGGAGAATTGGGAAAATGCTGTGTTTCCAGGCAAAGCGCTGCATGCTGTACAAAGGGCGTTCCATCCGAATTTTGGAGGCTTCCATCTAAGAAATTTCCCGAATAAAACTGTATTCCGGGTTCTTCTGTAAATACTTGCATTTCGCGCCCGCTTTCTTCATGATAAAGAGTAGCGGCATGGGTCAGGGAGTCATCTTCTGAATCATTTAATACCCAGTTGTGATCATAACCGCCTTCCACCTCGTCAATTTCAGCACCAACTTCTTTGGCCTCGGTAAAGTCGAAGGGGGTACCTTCTACTTCGACAATTTCTCCGGTAGGAATAAGTTCGTCGTTGACCGGAGTATAGTGGTCAGCATTGAGTGTTAGCTGATGATCAAGAATAGTGGCATCGGGCTGACCGCTCAGATTGAAATAAGCATGATTGGTCAGGTTAACGGGTGTTGCTTTGTCGGTCGTGGCCTCATAATCAATTTTTAATTCATTATCATTTGTCAGCGAATAAACCACCGTAACATCCAGATTCCCGGGATACCCCTCTTCCCCATCTTCACTCAAATAGGTCAGCTTTAGCGAGCCATCATCCTGCATATCGGCATCCCAAAGTTTCTTATCAAATCCCTCATCACCACCATGCAGATGATTATCACCGTCATTTGTTGCTAATTCATATACAGTGCCATCGATCGAAAACTCTCCACCTTCAATACGATTACCATATCGACCGATAATCGCACCCAGGTAGGGATCATTAGGCTGGTATTTGTCCAGGGACTCGAAACCCAAAACCACATTATCCAAATTTCCATCGGTATCGGGCGTACGAATAGAGGTTACTATCCCACCGTAATTGGTAATTTTAACCTCAATGTCATTAGCATTAGTCAATGTATAAAGCGAGACCTCGCGCCCGTCATCAAGCGTGCCAAAATTTTCTTCCTGAATGGTAACTTCATTATCCTTCTGTTCATCCTGATTTGTGCATCCAACGACTATTGCTGAAAACAAACTAATAGATAAAATCACACTTACAAATGTTGCGATATCCTGTTGATAAAATATAGTAGATGTCATTTTCTTCTGATTATTTCCTGTTATTGTAATTTTATAAATTTTCCTTCAAAAGGATAACAAATCCTCTGCTCCCTTTCACAGAAATAAATATTTATTTTTAAAGATTAAGTAGGTGTTTTATATCGAAGCAATAAATCAAAAAACTCAACTTTATCATCTATGTCCAAAACTATAATCGGAGTAATGGGGCCGGGTGACGGGGCAACGAAAGATATCCTAAAACAAGCGAATACCTTGGGGCAACTTATTGGCCGGCAGGGTTGGACTCTGCTTACCGGCGGGCGGAATGTTGGCGTAATGGATGCTGCATCAAAAGGCGCTAAGCAAGCCGGCGGCTTGACAGTTGGAATCTTACCTTTCTCTGATAAAACAGGTGCTTCGGAGTATCTGGATATCGCTATTTGTACCGGGATGGGTAGTGCACGTAATAATATTAATGTACTCAGTGCAGATGTTATAGTGGCTTGCGGCAGTGGTGCGGGGACAACATCAGAAATTATGTTAGCTCTTAAAGCTCAAAAGCCTCTTATATTACTAAACCCTTCCGAAGCGTTAGTCCAATTTACTAATGAGCTGGATTATCCCTCTCCCGCAATATGCTCAACTGCTAAAGAAACCGTTGAGGCGATGAGAAATATTTTATGATTTTTTCTCACTTTACTCTTGATTTATTTTATAATACTATTATATTAGTACTAGTTGACTAGTCAAACTAACGATAAATAAATTTATTGCTATGAAAAAATCACTAACTCCTCTGGGGGAAACTGAAATGGAAGTATTACACCACGTATGGGATCTGGGTGAAGCTACGGTTAAAGAGGTACGCAAACGAATACTTGAAAATCGTGAAGTGGCCTACACTACAATTATGACAGTAATGAAAAATCTTACCGAAAAAGGCTATCTCAAGTATCGCAAAGATGGTGTGACGTATGTTTATAGTCCGGCCCAGGAGCCAGAATCAGTACGATCTAATCTCATCGGAGATCTGCTGAAAAAAGTATTCAAAGGTTCACCTAAAGAGATGGTTCAGGCGCTCGTAAAAAGCGACGATTTAACTGCCGATGACCTATCAGAAATCAAGAAAATGATCGATCAAATGGAGGATTAGTCATGTCCGGATTAACAAATTCTTTACAAACGTTCGGTAATCTCTCGCTGGAATATTTTTGGTTTCCACTTATTGTATGGACAGTCATTGCCATCCCTGTTACCTTATTTCTGCGTTATTCGGATTCCATTCCTCCGGTTTATCAATACCACAGCCGCGTAGCATTGTTATTTGTATTACCACTTGGAGTTATTGGATCATATGTAACTGGGCTCATCGGGCAAACAGCAGAAACAGCCATTGCATCCACCAAATTTATTGTTGTACAGAATCCAATTACGGCAACGGCATCAACTGAAGTAAGTCAGACTGTTAGTTATTTAAATCCTTTAGTTTGGATTGGCATTCTGGGAGCGGTTGTCCTATTAGGGGCATTATTTTTTCTGATTCGAATGACTATCAATGCCTTCAGCTTAAAACAGATGGGGGATGAACTAAATTTTATCCCTATCTCGGAAATGCAGGATCTGGATCTTTCCAGCCTTGACAATCGTTTTTTCCGTAATACATCAGTATCATTTTCTGATAAAGCCAATATTCCATTTACTTATGGATGGTTTACCACCCGGATTGTCATACCAGCTGATTTAAAAGATCAGCCTAATAAATGTTCCATGGCAGTGCAGCACGAGCTTATGCATATCAAACATCGCGACTTTCTGCTAAATGGTATCCTGATGTTTATCAAAGCTCTTTTCTGGTTTCATCCTTTTGTTCATTTCCTTCACAATACCGGCCGGGAATATCGAGAGATCACCTGTGACAGTGAAGTATTAGCTGAAAATAAATTTTCCAAAAAAAGCTATGCCTCCCTGCTCGTTCAGCTGGCTGAGAGAGATTATAGAAATAGTCGGTTGGCAATGAGTATGGCTGTTAATCCTTCATCCTTAAAAAAAGCGCATCCAAATTATGTCAGAACACTCGATAAACGACACAAAATTCAGATCAAGCTTTTTGTTGACGTTTGTAACCGCGGGTCTGCTTGTAGTTACCATATCGTGCAGTGATATCAGTGATAATGGTATTACGAACAGTGAGTTTGAGCAAACGCAATCTCAAATGGCAAACGCACCAAATCTCCCTGATGGTTCCCAGCCATTATATGTAGTAAATGGGAATGAATGGGAACAAAAGGATGAAGTAATTCAACGCTTATCTCGGGTTAAGTCAAAATATATTAAAGATATCACTGTACTTAAGGGGCAGAAAGCCGAAGATAAATATGGAGAGGCTGGAGTAAATGGCGTCATAGAAATACAGTTTGCAGATGGTATTGACGAAGAAACCGTATTTTCTGACTTAAAAGATGTAACACCAATGCCACGATCTTCACCAATAAAATCAGATGAAGATGAATTCTTTGTAGCCGTCGATGAAATGCCCGAACTTAAAGGTGGTCTCGAAAGTCTGCAGAAGAAAATTAACTACCCTGAATTAGCTCGAAAAGCTGGTATAGAAGGAAGAGTAATTATTCAGTTTATTGTCAACGAAGAAGGACAAGTTGAAGATCCGCAAGTTATACGTGGTGTTGGCGGCGGTATTGATGAAGAGGCTTTACGTGTTGTAAAACAGGCAAAGTTTGAACCCGGCATGCAAAACAATCAGCCGGTTCGCGTACAATATTCCCTGCCTATTTCCTTTAAGCTTTCTTCAGATGAATAAGAAAAAGTTTTTTAATAAACTTTTATGCTCGGAATAATGTAAAAATACTTTTATTTCTGCCTTCTTAAGAAAAGCGGGACTTCATAGGTTCCGCTTTTTTTATTTTATTGTGATCATCAGCATAAAGGATTAAAACAAATTTACTCTATTTGTGAAAACGGCGGCAGCTTATGGGGTGCATATATTAACAGCCCTTGGTGCGGGGCTCGGTTTGTGGGCTCTTATATTAACCTACGATGGATTTTACCAGGAAGCAATATGGGTACTGGCGATCTCTGCTATTATCGACTCGATAGACGGAGCTCTTGCACGCATCACCAAAACCAAGATTCACGCCCCAAAAATTGATGGGGCATTAATGGATAACATTGTTGATTTTATCACCTGGACGATCGCTCCCCTTTTATGGATTTATGCGGCTATGCAATTACCTCTGTGGGTGTTAATGATATGTGCCGTGGCCAGCGCTTTTGGATTTTCCAATACCAGCGCAAAAACAGAAGACAACTTTTTTCTGGGCTTCCCCTCATATTGGAATATAGTCGTCTTCTATATTTTCCTTCTCAATTTGCCAACAGAATTCGCCTCTGCAATACTGCTAATGTTTGCCCTGGTAACGTTTTTACCTGTAAAGTTTATCTATCCAACACGAACAAGCTATCTTCGGCCCGTAACATTAATACTGGGAATTGTTTTTACTCTGCAACTTATAGCCCTCATGTATTATTTTGATCAATCTGCACCCTGGCTTGTTTACAGCTCATTTGCTTTTCCATTTTACTACTTTGGACTTTCGTTTTACATGAATATCAAAACAACTGAAACATCCCTGTAACTTTTTACGTAGCATTCACACAAGATTATAACCAACCAATTGATTAGCATATGGGAGCTCGATTAAAAAAATCACGAACTGACAGAATGATCGCCGGCGTTTGTGGCGGTATTGCCGAGTATCTCGGCTGGGATCCTACAATAGTCAGAATTATTTTTGTGATCACTACTTTTCTTGGGTGGGGCAGTCCTGTTTTACTCTATTTTATTCTTGCGTTGGTAATGCCCGACTAGTTTATCTTTTCTTTTCGGCACAATTCATTTTGAAAACTTAGCGCTATTTCATAACTATGGTTTATCAATCATAGTCTGAAGTTATCCATTATGAAAATTGGTATCGTTGGTCCTGCAGACCGAGCTATTGCTTGGGAAAAGCATCTGCGTCCCCACCGGTTGGTTTCGGAAGTAGCTATTGCGGGCAACTTATCAGAGATTGGTGATATCGATGCCTGTTTTTTACTGGATCATGAACTACAGAACTTACTTAAAACGGTAAAAGCAGGATATCACACCTTTTTTATTGCACCTCTCCCTACTAATACAAAAGAAGTTGAGAAAATCTATCATGCAGCCGAAGAATCGAATGTGTTAGTGCAGTTTTCGCATTGGCCCACCCTGGCTCCGGCCTCTAAATGGATGGCAAAAAAAGTTGCGAAACCTTCTTTCATTCAAATTCACCGACAGATCGATCACTCCAATTATCTGGAATCTGATCACAGCTTTGAATATTACTGGATGGATGAGCTGGCATTTTGCCTCCGATGGATTAACGGTACTGTTCATCATATCGATTTAAAAACCGTTGAGCTAATGTATAACCATATTTATGCTCTTCATATGTTATTACGTTTTGACAGCGGTTCGACGGCGAATATCTACGTCAATGTTACTGCTGAAAAAACGGAACACCACAGGCTGGCAGCCAACAGTCATTATTTACTGGATTGTGACGTGATCAATCAATCGGTGCGGCTGGGCGAAGAAAACGAAAACGGTCATCTGTATTTCAACAAACAAACGTTCGATGCCTCTAAGTCGGCCGAACTTGCAGCACTGGAATTTATTAAATCGATTCAGTTTAATCGCTCCACTATTTATAACGCCTATCATCTGTGGGAGCTGAATAAGACAATGGATAAAATTAAAAAGCGACTTAGTCGGGTTTGATTAGATTTGGCGTTACCGTAGCTTCACTCTTAGTTACTGCCCCCTAATCAGTCATTCCGAGGAAGCCGTGATTTCCGGTGACGAGGAATCTCAAGTGGAGTTAAATGCAGTAAGTTTCAATTGGTAAAAGCCACTTTCAACGCCTGAGATCCCTCACAATGTTCGGGATGACAGAAAAGGGGAAAAGTTTTACAATTTTCTCATCATTGTGTTAGCTTTGCCGATTATCCCGGGTTAACTATTACGCTTATGCATCATCTTGAAAAAACCTTTTAACTCTTCTCGCGACCCCAGCTTATCAACAAAGTTAAACTGTCCTGCCGACAAGCGTTCTCCTCCGTCAATTACCACGCATTCCCCCGTCATATAGGATGCCATATCTGACATTAAAAAAGCAGCTAAATTCGCCAATTCATCCTTCTCACCATAGCGACCGGCGGGAATTTTCGAAAGAAATTTCTTTTCAGCCTCCTCATCCGGAATCAGCCGCTTCCAAGCGCCTTTTGTAGGAAAAGGTCCAGGAGCTATTGCATTTAGTCGGATTCCATATGTTGCCCATTCGTAAGCAAGTGACCGTGTCATCGCCAGCACGCCCGCTTTTCCACATGCTGAGGGCAGCACAAATGCAGACCCTGTATTCTCTGAATAAGTCGTAACCATGTTTAGAATATTGCCTTCCCGCCCTTCATCAATCAAGTAGTTACCAAAAACATGCGTACAGTTGAACGAGCCATGTAATACGATATCAACTACGGCTTTAAATCCACCGGGACTCAAATCCTCGGAGGCCGACAAAAAGTTACCCGCCGCATTGTTAACCAGTCCGGTCATCGATCCAAAATCTGCAATAATTTCCCTGATCATCTCTTCTATTCGATTATATTTCCGTACATCTGCCACATAATATTTTGCCGAGCTCTCATTGGCGCCCTCTTCTATTTTCTGAACGGCATCTTGAAGTTTTTCTTCTGTTCGACCACAGATAGCGATATCACTGCCGAGCGAGGCAAACTTTTTAGCCATGGCCAGTCCCAACCCGCTGCCACCACCTGTTATAAGTATCACTTGATCTTTAAGCGTATCTTCTGTGAACATAATTTAATTCCCAATTAAAAAGTTATTTGATCCAATTTATTATTTTGAATAGTAGTAATCAGATTCAATTTGATTTTGCTTTACTATGAGTACTGCTTACACAATCGGTCACTCTACTCGAGAAATCGACGAGTTTATCCGTCTCCTAAAAGAACATAATATTGAACTGCTGATCGATGTTCGTCGTTTCCCAGGCTCCCGGCGATATCCTCAGTTTAACAAAGGGAATTTAAAACAATCACTTAATGATGCTGATATCAACTATCAGCATATGGAAGTGATGGGCGGACGACGAGGAAAACCTGATAAAGACAGCGTAAACGACGGCTGGCGTAACAATGGCTTCCAGGCTTATGCAGACTATATCAATACTTCTGAAGTTCAGGACATTATCAACAATTTAGCCAAACTTGCAGAGAATACAAGGTATGCGCTGATGTGTGCCGAAGCCGTGTACTGGCGTTGTCACCGGAGGCTCATTGCTGACGCTCTCTTAGGAAGAAATATTACTGTTTACCACATTTTAGGTCCTGACCAACTTAATGAGCATTCCCTCAATGATATGGCTCAAGTTCTTGAAGATGGACGAGTTATTTATCCCTCCAATCAACAAAAATTATTTGACGATTAGAACGTCTAAACCGGAAAACATATTTGTGTTAAACCCGCTCAATCAGCGTAGTCTGTGTTCTATGTTATGTAAGATTCTCAAAAATACCGGCTGCTCCCATGCCGCCGCCCACGCACATGGTCACCAATCCTAATTGTTTGTCCAATCGCTTGAGATCGTGCAAAATCTGGGTCGTCAGCTTGGCACCCGTACAACCGAGCGGATGTCCCATGGCAATAGCCCCACCGTTGATATTGACGATATCCTCATCTAGTCCTAATTCTCTGATTACAGCAACAGACTGTGCAGCGAATGCCTCGTTGAGCTCAATCAAGTCAATATCGCTTAATTCCATGCCCATTTGCTTCAGCACCTTCGGCACCGCTTCAACGGGACCAATTCCCATGATTTCTGGTGGCACTCCGGCTACTGAAAAACCGTGATATTTAGCTATTGGTTCAAGGCCAAGTTCATCAGCCTTTTCGCGGCTCATGACCATAACCGCAGCTGCAGCGTCATTCATTTGGGATGAATTCCCGGCCGTAACTGTTCCGCCCTTCTTAAAAGCGGGACTTAATTTTGCTAGAATTTCTTCGGATGTATCACTTCGGGGACCTTCATCCCTATCAAAAATAAATTCTGTCTCCTCAACTTCTCCATCGGCCGTCACTTTCTTTTCTTTCACTTCAATCGGCACAATTTGATCATCAAAATAGCCTTTGTCCCATGCATCTAATGCACGTTTGTGACTTCGATATGCAAAAGCATCCTGATCTTCACGACTAATCTCATACTTTTCAGCAACATTCTCGGCAGTCAATCCCATGTTGATATATATTTCGGGGTAGTTATCAACCAAATCGGAATTAAGTCGCGAGACATATCCGCCCATTGGCACGAGAGACATCGACTCTACACCGCCGGCAATAATTACATCTGCGGCTCCCACCATAATACGCTCGGCAGCCTGGGCGATGGTCTGTAACCCAGATGAACAGAACCGATTCATCGTGGCAGCAGGTACAGAAGGCGGCAAGCCCCCTAGTGCAGCACATTGGCGGGCAATATTGAGTCCCTGTGCCGCCTCGGGAAAAGCACAGCCCATAATCACGTCATCAACCTGATCGGGCTGGAGGTTCGGAGCCTGCTCCAGCAGATTTTTTATCACTTCTCCGCCAAGCGTATCGGGCGGCGTAAATCGCAGTGATCCTTTATTCGCTTTTCCGGTCGGTGTTCGCGCAGCAGCAACAATTACAGCTTCTTTCATAGTTATTGGTTGTTGGTTGTTAGTTATAGAACACGGATGCAGCTGATTTAACCGATAACCGCTGATTTTAATCTGTAAATATCTGCTTAATCCGTGTAATCTGCGTTCTAGTTTCTCAACGGTTTTCCTTTCTTCAGCATGTGCTCAATTCGGGCTTGGGTTCGCTCATTTTCCAGCAGCTCCATAAAAGCCTCGCGCTCTAGACGTAGAATATAATCCTCCGGCACCTCCTGCGGCTCGCTCAGATCTCCCCCGCTCATCACGTAAGCAACTTTCTCGGCAACAACCTTATCATAATCGGTAATAAAATTCCCTTCGTGCATAATGTGTAACATCATCTTTAAGGAACTCAATGCCTGTTTCCCCAGTACTTTAATCATCGGTTTTTCAGGCGGATAGTAACCCGCATCTGCCATTCGTCGTGCTTCGGCCTTTGCATTAGCAATCAACAGGTCACGATTCATAATTACGAGATCAGAATCACGCAGATATCCCAGCTTCCTTGCCTTAGGTGCGCCGTCTGATACCTCGGCCATACCAATATTCTTGAATTTTCCTCTGATATTCGGCAGCGGATCGACCTGTTCATCTTTCATCAGATTTTGCATCGTTCGCAGAAGCATCTCTTTGGTGCCACCACCAGCCGGAAGCAATCCAACACCCACTTCCACAAGTCCGGCGTACAGCTCATGATGGGCAACCACTTTATCTGCATGCAAAATAAACTCTACGCCCCCGCCCAGAGAGCGTCCAAATGGTGCAACGACTACCGGAAACGGCTGGTATCGTAATCCAACTGCTGTATCCTGGAAATTCTTAGCGGCTTTTCGAACACGTTCCTTATCCCCCTGTTGCCAAGTCTGCATCGCCTCCATCAAGTTAGCGCCATATGTAAAATTGTCGCCATCATGGCTAATAACTAAGGCATCAAACTGCTTTTGAACCACTTCACAAGCTTTTTGCAGCGACTGCACAAGCTCAAAACCGAGCGTGTATTTTCGGGTTCGGAATTCAAACAGGGCTATGCCATTCCCCAGATCATACAGACCGGCGCTGTCGTTACCAAAGACTTCTTTATCATGGGCTTTCAGCGACGAAACAGTAATCGCCCCTTCAGCAGGTGGAGTAAGCTCATCAATCTCTCCCGTCACCAAATTATAAACAGTACCTTCTTCTTTGTCATAGAATTGATTGCGACCGCTCTCCAACATATCCACAACATTTTGCGGCACATTCAGTCCCTCATCTTGCATACGTTCGACTGATTCCTGAACACCGATAGCATCCCACCGTTCAAACGGACCCAGCTCCCAGTTGAAGCCCCACTTCATGGCACGGTCAATAGACTCTACAGAATCGGTGATTTCAGGAATACGATTCGCCGCATACAACAGCAGATCGCAATTAATCTTCCACAAAAACTGCCCGACTTCATCATCCTGATTGACTAAGAAACGAAGTCGTTCTTCCGAACTGGAAAATTTCTTTTTTGCTTCTGTCGCGCTTTCAAACTCCGGATCGATCTGAGATTCGTATTCGCCTGTCTCGGGATTGATAACTCTATACTCCTTTCCCGACTCCGTGCGTACTTTCTTATAAAAACCTTCACCGGCTTTATTGCCATGCTTGCCCTCCTCTACCATCTGCTCAAAAACATCGGGCAGATCAAACACTTCTCGGCGCTCATCATCGGGTATAGCGGGATATAAGTTCGTTGCTACGTGGTGAATCACATCCAGGCCCGACATATCGGCCGTACGAAAGGTAGCCGCTTTGGAATAG
This sequence comes from Fodinibius sp. GM108, assembly GCF_058386985.1. Lineage (NCBI taxonomy): Bacteria > Pseudomonadati > Balneolota > Balneolia > Balneolales > Balneolaceae > Fodinibius > Fodinibius sp. GM108. The sequence goes on along the minus strand of NZ_JBYEIR010000011.1, from coordinate 52,418 downwards.
CCGGTAAGTGTACCCAACAGATAATCGATCTCTTCGGCACGAAAATCCCCATTAAAAAAGTGTGGCATGATACTGGCCATAGAAAATATGCCGATCCGATTGGCAATAAAGTTGGGGGTATCTTTGCACTGTACCACACCCTTGCCCAGATCCCGTTCACAAAATCGGGACATAAATTCTGTGACTGCTTCGGAGGTTGACTCTGTCGGAATAATCTCCAGCAGCTTCATATAGCGCGGTGGATTGAAAAAATGCGTACCCAGAAAGTGATTCTTAAATTCTTCGGAGCAATCTTCGCTGATCTTGCCAATCGGCAAACCGGAGGTATTTGAACTAATGATTGTCCCCTCCGTTCGCACCTCTTCAATTTGGGACATCATATCCTTTTTGATATCCATCTTTTCAATGATCGCCTCGCAGATCCAGTCCACATCACCCAGTACCTCTAAATCATCAGAAAAATTACCCGGCTTAATACGATCGGCGTATTCAGGCAAAGCCAGCGGGGACGGGTTCATTTTTTTCAGCTTCTTAATGTTATCGAGCACGATCTGGTTGGGATTTTCGCTCTCTTTATCTTTCAGATCGAGAAGCCAAACCTCTAATCCGGCATTCACACAATGCGCTGCAATTTGGCTTCCCATTGTTCCCGATCCAAGTACCGCTACTTTCTGAATAGAATAGTTATCTGAGCTCATATATATCTTTTTTAGCCGCGGATCAGCGCGGATATTTCAAATTTTATTTTATAATAAGATGATAAGATTTAACCTGCCTGAATGTTAAGCCGTTTCTTTTTTCTCCTCGTCATACATTGATTCTATTTCATCCTCATAACGTTCTTTCACCACTGGTCGTTTAACTTTTAGTGTTGGGGTAAGTTCTCCCGAATCAATAGAAAATGGCGTTTCGAGAAGCACGAACTTTTTAACTGTTTCCCAAGGCGAAAGCTGGCTGTTCACTTTATCTACTTCGCTCTGAATCAGATTCCGGACATCAGGATCTTCATTGATAGGTTCAGAAACAGATTTTCCGCGCCCTTTCAATCGCTTCTTGACGTTTTCATAATCAGGTACAATCAGTGCTGAACAGAATTTCCGCTGATATCCAATCACCATCGCCTGATCTATAAAGCCGCTTTCACTTAACAGGTTTTCCACTGTCTGCGGAGCTACATATTTACCTGTAGAAAGCTTGAATACCGATTTTTTGCGGTCGGTAATATACAGGTAGTTATCCTCGAGCTTGCCTACATCTCCGGTCATGAACCAACCATCCTCATTAAAAACTTCTTCTGTTTTCTCGGGATTGTTATAGTACCCTTCCATCACATTGGGTCCTTTGGCTAATATCTCACCATCATCGGCAATCCTAATATCCACATTGGAAAGAGGAGTTCCCGAACTGCCCACGCGCATGTGATTTTTATCGTGTACTGACAGTACCGGCGAAGTTTCTGTAAGTCCATATCCCTGCATGCAGATAAATCCCAGGGCATTCATAAACCGAAATAAATTATCAGAAAGCGCTGCGCCGCCACTTACCATGCCAAGCAGATTTCCGCCGAACATGTCCCGAATTTTAGAATAAACCAATTTATCGGCAATTTTGTGCTTTATGGCATCGAATCCGCTTGGCGGATTTTCAGGATCATAATTCTCGGCCCGATCAATAGCCCAGTAATACAGCCGTTTTCTCAGTCCGCTGAATTCCTGTCCCTTTACTTTAACACCGGTATGAATCTTCTCCAATAATCTCGGTACCGTAGCAAAATAGTACGGTTTTATTCGCGCAAAATCTTCTCGTATATCATCAACATCTTCAATGTAATATATCGGATATCCCATGTTCAGATACAGATAGGTAATCATCCGTTCAAATACGTGGGAGAGCGGTAAATACGAAAGCATTCGTTCGTCTTCGCGTACCGTCTCATCAAAAGGCACACGTTCCAGCGAAGCCAGCAAATTAGAGGCAATATTATTGTGGGTGAGCATCACTCCTTTGGGATCCCCTGTCGTGCCGGAAGTATATATAAGTGATGCCAGATCATCAGGTTTAACATTTGCCCTAAGCTCTTCAAAAAGTTCAGGGTTTTCGTCATGCTTTTGCTTTCCCTTTTCCAGGATAGCATCAAACGTTTTAAGCTTCTCATGCTTTGATCCCAAAATTGATATAACCGCCTTAACGTTTTCAATACCTTTGATGATCGACTTTGTATCGGCAAACAGTTCATCATTCGAGACGATATGAACTTTAGCTTCGGAATTTTTGAGAATGTATTTAATTTGTTCTCCGGGCTGGGTAGTATATATCGGAACATTAACGGCGCCGATAGAGAGAATCGCCTGGTCACAAATCACCCATTCGGCACTGTTTTCTGAATGCAGGCTCACCTTATCCCCTTGGCGAATACCCAGCTCATACAAACCCAATGCAAAGTTGCGGACTTTTTCACGGAATTCTGATTTGGACGTGTCTACCCATTTTCCGTTTCGCTTGGTAGAAATAAAAACTTCCTTGTCGTGCTTTTCGAGTCCCTTTTCAATTTCTGCAATAATAGTAGTCGGATCGTAAGCCATAGCTCTACTCTGTTTAGTTGATGATGACACCCTTTGTTAACTTAAACGAATATGGATGATTTAAAAGTCTGTTTAAATTTTTTATTGCGCCATTATAATTATCTTAACTTCCACTAATCAATTGTAACAGAATAGTTTATGTATATCCAACCCAATATTGAAAATCGCGTTAAAAAGTTCCTCGATATCTCTGAGAAAAATATGGGTGATGCCATGGGGATCACTTTTACTTCCTTTAAAGAGGATGAAGTAAAAGCCACCATGCCGGTCGATGAAAATACCATTCAGCCATTCGGACTGCTACACGGTGGAGCCTCTGTTGCCCTGGCAGAGACACTGGCGTCTATAGGAGCATGGCTGAATATCAAAGAGGAAGGGAAATCAGCTGTAGGAATAGAAATTAATGCTAATCACATGCGTGCTGTCAAGAAAGGCGGAAAAGTTATGGGAGTGGCAAAACCCATCCACCGGGGGCGACAAACACAGGTCTGGGAGATCAAAATTTATAACCAAGATGAGAAGCTGGTTTGTGTGTCGCGGTGTACGTTGGCGGTAGTAAGGCAGTCTTGAGTCGTGAGTCTTGAGTTGTAGGGATGTGTAGAAGATTTTTCGTAAGGAAGAATTAGGTTATCGGTCTTACATATAAAACAATCTTAAACGTAAGACTGAAAAATTATGAATAGATTTAAAAATCTGGAAATCTGGAAAAGAGCAGTCCCATTAGCCACTCAAATTTATAAAATCACTTCTAATTTTCCTGCTGAAGAAAAGTATGGCCTTGTTTCCCAACTACGGCGATGTGTTGTTTCTATAGGATCAAATATTGCTGAAGGAGCCGGACGGAATACAAAGAAAGATTTCAAACGGTTCTTAAGTCTATCATATGGATCTTCATATGAGCTTGAAACACAACTGATTATTGCTACCAATCTTGGTTTTGTAACAGAAGGTAAAAGCAAAAAGCTATGTCAAGAGATAAATGAGCTTCAAAAAATGATCTTTACATTTTCAAAAAAACTAGAGAGCAAATAGTATGATGCAGCTTTCACACCACTCTCATGACTCAAAACTCACAACTCATGACTACCCATAGAGCTGCTGCAAAAGTTTTCGCTTGGTAATCGGAAAAATTGTTTCGCGAAAAGGAAAATCGAGATCTGTGTCAAAAGCATACGTAGCGGGATTGGGCAACTTTTTATGCTCATCTATAAGCTGCAACTTAATGGCATTCGGCGAACGGTGAGCTCCTTTTTTATCCAGCCCCTTCAAAAAGGCCGTTTTCAGTGACCGATATTTGTCCTGAGAACTTTCAAAAACAGTAAGTTCATACTCGAATAACAACAATTTTGACTCCTCGTTATCAGGTACAAAGAAATAACCCTCATCGGTATAATTGGGGACAATCCCCACCTCTTCAAGCTTGATTTCATCATCTACAAACTCATAGATAGCTTTCCCTTCTTCGATTTTTGCCTTTATCTGCGGCAAAGCCCATTCAATTAAATCCTCTACCTTAGAAAGGTCCTCACCATCTACAAACACGACCTCATGCTCTATTACTTCGTTCACAAAGTCGATCTTTTTAATCCGCTTGGGGAACTCATTACGAAGATCACGCAGTCGATTCAGAATATCATCAAGCGTTTTGTACAGATCCACCAAATGACTTAAGTGCGGATATATCTTGTTCATCTGAAAATCATCTGATACCGCTTTAAGCGCTGCAAGAATCTTGTATTGCTGGGATTCAAAATCAGATTGAACACGCGTAAAAAGATCGAGATTAAGTGAATGACTCATGGAGACCTCTAACTTTTTTAACCGTAACGTAGATAATGTTTCCTAAACCTTAAGTAATAACGACGTTAGGGGCAAATTTTATTGTGTTTATTGTGATGAAGGGTGCAAGTTTCAGGAATCAGAAAATCCTAACATGGATTAATCCTCTTTAAATTGTACATCTTTCCACTGCTCAAAATGATGTGTCACCTTTCGACGCTGATATTTCCCCGTTGATGTCACCGGAATATCATCTCCAAAAACTACCACTTTGGGAGACTTTGAAAACGGCAAATGCTGCCTGCAAAATTCCAGGATTGCCTCTTCATTTTCGTCAGCTCCCTCTTTAAGCTGAACGTATGCCCCCACTTCTTCACCGTACCACTCGTTTTCAAATCCCACGGCGATCCCCGCCTTAACGCCGGGCGCCTTGTTGATCACTTCATCGATCTCTAACGGAGCCAGATTTACCCCGCCGCGAATAATCAACTCCTTAAGACGACCGGTAATAAAAAAGTAAGGACAACCCTCCTCATCTTTTACATAAAAACCTTCGTCGCCGCTGCGAAACCAGCCGTGCTTGAACGTTTCTTCATTCGCTTCCTGATTATTATAGTATTCCAGCATCACGTTCACACCACGGACAACAATTTCACCGCGCTCCCCTTCATCAAGATCATTACCATTCTCATCATGAATAGCCATTTCATTTGCCGGAATAGGTATACCTATACTGGGATATCCATAGTCTGATATCCACTTTTTATGCTCTTCTTCGTCCAAATCAACAGGCAGAAAACAGGAGTAACAGGTAGTCTCCGAAAGTCCATATCCGTGAATAATAGGAATATCAAATCGCTCTTCGAACGTTTCGGCAACTTTGATGGTCAAAGGACCCGCACCGCAGATCACATGGTGTAATGTAGAAGTGTCTGGCTGTTCTTCATCTTTATAATAATTGTTGAGATACTGAAGTAGTGTCGGCACCATGCTCACAATATGTACACCCTCTTCTTCGATAATGGGAAAATAGCGACTGACCCGGAACCGCTGATTCAGCACCGTAGATCCGCCAGCAAAAAAAGGAGTGATTAACGTGACTACGGTCCCGTTCACGTGATGAATAGGCAACACACACATCATGCACGTATCTTCATCAATCTCATGCCAATCAGCAATGCTTCGTGCATCCTCCAGCAAGTTACGCTGACTCAATACCACACCTTTTGGCGCGCCGGTAGTACCTGATGTAAACACTATAAATGCCTCTGATTCGGCCATAGAATCATCAGGAATATCTAATTCTCCCTCGGCTTTGGTGAACGTGTCTTCTCTTTCCTCACAAACAATCCATTCGATATGTTTTAAATTGTCATACGTTTCCAACACACCGCGAAGACGATCCCGGTAGTCTGTACGTACAAAAGCCAGCTCTACCTGACCGTTTTCAAGAATATAGGCAATCCGCTCATCATCTTCGCTAAGGCTGACCGGCACCACTACCAATCCCAACAGCCAGGCCGCAAAATAATGGACTACGGTATGCCAGTGATTATGAGAAATTGTGGCAATTCTGTCTCCCTGACTCAATCCCGAATCCTGCAAAAAACGAGCACAGTTTAATACTAGCTGAAAAAATTCTGAATAGCTTAGTTCCGTCCGATTATCATCTTCATCAATATAGGTTAGAAAATTTCTCTCATCATTTGCTCTATTTTGTATCAGCTCCCGAAAATCCTCAAATGGTATCGGAGGAGGCGGATTTTCCAAACTGCGTGCGTGATCGATTTTTTTCCGAAGCTCTTTATAATCCATAGTACTATTATTATTTCTCTTTCAGCCTGTTTCCCAATTTTAGTTCTTCAATTGCGGAAAGGCAAGCGTACCCACATTAAGATGAACTAAAGATGTTCTGTTTATCGTTTTAAAAACAGAATAAAACAAGGAGATCACCATGAAAATTACTCAAAACTTACTTCTTTGCCTTTTTCTCATAAGCACTATAGGCTGGTTTTTTTCGGATGACAGAGCTCCCCAGCCTTTCCACGAAAATGCCACAATTGATACACCAGCCGATACTGTCGAATGGAATCGTCCGCGTTTCTCCGAGCGTGAAGATGATCGGCACGAAATGGTGGAAAAGGGTATCAAGCAACAGGGTGTTACCGATCCCGATGTACTCGAGGCCATGAGAAACGTACCCCGGCACCTGTTTGTACCGCGTCCCTATCAAGAGCATGCTTATCTAAATCGACCGCTGCCCATCGGTCACGACCAAACAATATCACAGCCCTATATTGTGGCTTATATGACCGAAATGCTGGACCTTGAAGCTGGTGAAAAAGTTCTGGAAATCGGCACCGGCAGTGGATATCAGGCAGCGGTGTTATCCGAATTAACCCCGTATGTATATACTATCGAAATTGTTGAACCACTGGGAGAACAAGCACGTCAGAGATTTGATGAATTAGGCTACCATACAATTGAAACCAAGATTGGCGATGGATACAAAGGATGGCCAGAACACGCCCCCTTCGATGCCATTATATTGACGGCGGCTCCTGAAGAAATTCCCAAACCATTAATTGAACAGCTAAAACCGGGAGGCATTTTAGTTGGACCAGTTGGCAGCACTGACGAGGCGCAGTTTTTAACAAAAGTCACAAAATCCAAAGATGGTGAAATAGAATCACATCGAAAAATCCCGGTTCGCTTTGTTCCCATGACCGGTGAATCGCAAAAGCACTAGTCAGCGAAATGTTTTCACAGAAATGATACTCCAAACCGACGCTTAGAGCCAACAATCCGTTTTTGGTGACAAAAAATAGACAGTAACTCCTGTTTGGGAGTACAACTCCCTCACAACTAAACCGGTTAATGGCACAAATATAACTAAGACAAAAAGACACCGGCTAAAGTCGCCGGCGCCTTGTCAGTTGCCTCTAATTTATTCATTCAAATAACCCATCTTTTCTTTGGGGGAATCCAATATCCGGGTAGTAGTCAATTCAATATCGGCATATTTCCAGGCCTCATCGAACTGTTTTCTCACCTTTTGAGCTTCTTCTGTTCGTCCCTGCGCCATCAAACTTTGATGCAATCCAAACAATGACCAACCATTATTCGGAAACTCCAGAAGATCTGTACGATATACCCGCTCTGCTTCGACTGGTTTTTGAGCATCAAGCAAGACGGCACCGAGATTGTGCCGCACCGGGAAAAACCAGTCCGGCGGTTCGTTATAGCTCATCTGATCCTCTATAGCAATTGCTTCGTTCAATAACTCGACCGCTCTGTCATATTCTTGATTGGCAGCTGCTATTTCTCCCTCCAAAACGCGTTTGGCCACTTGCATCAAATCATAAGCATTATTCATAATTATAACTTCCTTCAGAGAATCGTCATCAGCAATGGTATGTAATTTTTCCAGCTCTTGCTCTGCATTTTCGATTTCTGCGCTGGCAACATACGCCATACCACGTGCATAATGCCAGACACCGCGAGGATAGCGCAGGTCATGGTCTGGTTCTGGTGTAGCCAAAATTTCATCCCACTCTCCAAATCGCACATTTCCGTACAGCGGAATAGTCCAGAAATGCTGAAGTATTCCCATACCCGGCGCCCGCATAATCTCTGTATCAACATGTTCGAAAGTATGCTTAGCGGCTTCCATACTTAACTTTTTCCGTCCCTCCAATGTAGCAGTGGCCCACAAAAAGTGATGATTGTGGGGTATATATCCTATTGGATAAATACCCTGCTGATGACATTGAGCCACATATTCATTATCCGACTCAATCGCCCGCTGATTAGCCAGTGATCCTTCATGATACATACCCAGGCGAATATAGGTGTGAGCCGGCATATGCACTAAGTGTCCTGCACCGGGTACAGCATCGCCAAGTCTATTTGCACTCTCCAGCGCTTTTTCGGGATTGGGCGACGCCTCTGTTGCATGGATGTACAAATGATTGGCCATCGGGTGATCGGGATTCTTTTCTATCACCTGCTCCAATACCTCCAAAATTTCCGGTGTCCATGGCTGTATCTCTTTTTCTTTTGTCCAGAAATCCCACGGATGCAGATCCATCAATGCCTCAGCATACAACACTTGTGCATCCAGATCATCGGGATATTTTTCGGCTACTTTCTCCATTGCCTCGGCATAGGCTTCATCCAGCGGCGTACGATCCTCAGGCGGACTTTCGGAATAACGTTTTGCCAGGGCATCAATATATTCACGCTCTCGCTCTGTTCCGTTATCCCTAAGCTCTTTGGCTTTTTGGATAGCTTCCCACGCCACGGGAACGGACTCGGGCAGCATCGGTAAATTCAGATTTGGTCCCTGCACTAAAGCTACCCCCCACCAGGCCATCGGATGGTCAGGCTCCAATTCTGTAACCTGGCGAAATGATCGTTCGGCTTCTTTATGGTTAAAACCGTAAGTCAGCATTATGGCTTGATCAAAGTATTTTCTGGCCAGAGTATCCTCCAGTGATACATCAAAATGATGATCTCCCATCCCTTCCAACAGCGGGGCCATTTGATCGCTAAACAAATTTTGACCTTCTGATTTTTGCTCACATGACATAGTCGAAATTGCGACTAATATCAGCAGCATCAGAGAAGCCATCTTTATCCCGGGTAATAAATAACTTTCTTCATTCATATCTCCCTCTAATTTTTTGTTTTTGCTATCTATGTTGTTTATCCACAGATTGTTTCTTTCAGAGAAGCAATCAGGTAGTCGCGGATTCAAAAGTTCCAGATAATCCCCAAGTTACTATTTTTATTTTATTTACAGAACAAAATATTTCATTAAGGATTAATAAAACACTCATTAAACCACATAAGATATTTAGCTAAAATAGTATTGAATAAAAGTTCTTTCCGCACTAATAAATTATTCTTAGCTTTTAATTTATCAGCAGATCTGTAAATCATTATCACATATATCATGATCAATTATCGTCTTATTTTCATTGCTATTTTTGTTGCGCTATTACCTGCTATGTTGATGGCTCAATCGCAGACGATGACAACTGCCGAAACGATTGATGTTATAATTGAAGAAACCAGTGTTAGCGGAGAACTTAATCAGCCAATAGATGAATTGGAGATGCAGTTTTCCCAAAATCCCTTTGGGTTGCCGGCCCAGCAAAATGAAAGATTGATGGAGCTATACTCAGAAGCTTTTGAACCTGAATCGACGCTACAATCTATACGTAATACATTTGATAAAAAATTTGATCCCCAGTATGCTGAATCGGTTATGGTCTGGCTGGAAGATGAAAATACACAGGAAGTCCATGAGGCCGAAAAGGAGTTCTATACAATTCAGGGTACCCGCAAACGGATTGTCAGCAAATACGAACTGGAGCAAAATCCGCCCGGGCAAGAACGAATCCAACTGATACAATCTCTGGCTCAAAGAACATCAGCTGCTGATACAGAAATAGAATCACGAGTAATCATCTTTAGAGCTATGATTAATGCTTTTAGCGAACTTAGCACACAACAATCATTTTCCAGCAGTCAAATTGACGGTTTTGCCCAAAATTTTCGTAATCAGATGAAAGCACAGGTTAATGATCAAGTTACCAATCACCTGTTGACAAAATATCACGGTATAGATAATACTTCGCTTGAAAAATATGTTTCTTTCTATGATACAGAGGCAGGCCAATGGCTAAGTAAAACAACGTCGGAGTCGATATTTGCGGCTCTGGAAACTGCTTCTGAACAGCTAATTGAAAGCGTAGATGAAGTAGAGTAAATGCACAAAATATTCTCCCAATAAATTAATGCACGCTGATTCCATGAATAAACAATCGCTATTAATACTCGCTCTTTCAATCATCTTTTACAGCTGTTCTACAACAGAACCAGCTACACAGCCTGATTCCACTCCCGAAAAAGAACAGCAAACACAAGAAGAACCTGTTGACTTTTCTACGATGCTGGAACCGCCCAAAGGCTGGCACCATCTGGATGAAGAAGAAAGTCAGTTTCGCGGTATTAGCAGTCAGCTGGCTTATGAAACGATCCTCAGTGACAAGTCTCCCGAAAAAGAAGTGGTTGTTGCGGTCATTGACGGCGGAGTTGATGCCGAGCACGAAGACTTGCAAAACGTGATGTGGGTTAATGAGGATGAGATACCAGATAACGGTGAAGACGATGATGGAAACGGCTATGTGGATGACGTGCACGGATGGAATTTTATTGGCGGTGAAGACGGGGATAATGTTAACCATGATACATTTGAGCTTACGAGGCTATATCAGCAGCTGCAGCCGCAATTCAGTGATGTTGATACAACTTCGCTAAGTCAGGAAGAACAAGAGCAGTTCGCCTATTACAAAGAGATAAGATCGGCGTATGAGGATAAGGTCAAAGAGCTGGAACAACAGTATAATAATATTGAATCTCTGGAACAGAGCAAGGAAGAGGCGGAACAGATCCTGCAAGAACATTTCGGCGATACCACCTACAGCTATGAAGATGTTGTTGAGCTGGAGCCCGCCAATCAAGAAGTTGGTTTTGCCAAAAACGTAATGACCTATGTGCTGGAAAATGAAATCGACTCTACCCTCATTGCAGATCAAAAGAAACAGATTTACGAATTTGCTAAATACGGTTACAACCCTGAGTTCGATCCCCGGGATATTGTGGGCGATAACTATGAAAACAAAACGGAGCGTGTATACGGCAATAATGATGTCGCCGGTCCGGATCCGAGTCATGGGACCCACGTTGCGGGAATTGTTGCTGCCGAAAGAAATAACGGCGTGGGCGTAAACGGGGTTGCTACCAACACACGAATTATGGCGATCCGCGCCGTTCCCAACGGAGACGAACGAGATAAAGATGTGGCCAATGCCATCCGCTATGCCGTGGATAACGGAGCCGATATCATCAACATGAGTTTCGGTAAAGGCTATTCACCTCACAAAGAAGTTGTCAATGAGGCTATAAAATACGCTGATGATAATGGTGTCTTGATGGTTCACGGTGCTGGTAATGAAGCTAAGAATTCGGATCAGAGCTCCAGCTATCCTACCGATAATTATGGCGGAATGTTCAGCGACTCATCAGCTACACTCTGGCTTGGTGTGGGAGCTACAACCTGGAAACCCAATGAAGAATTTGTTGCCAATTTTAGCAACTACGGCGAAGAAACCGTCGATCTTTTTGCACCGGGTGTTGATATATACTCCACGATGCCCGATAACGAGTATGAATTCCAGGAAGGTACGAGCATGGCTTCGCCGGTGGTAGCTGGTACCGCTGCTCTGATCATGGCTTACTATCCGGAACTTTCTCCTCAACAAATCCGACAGATTATATTGGATAATGTTGTTCGGTATCCTGATCAGGAAGTTCGCCTGCCTCACGAAGGTAATCCCGAAGAGTCCGAAACTGTTTTATTTCATGAGCTATCGAGTTCGGATGGTGTAGTAAATGTTCATCGGGCACTTCAGGCGGCAGAGGAAATGAGCGACTAAATATTAGGCTTGCTAAGTTTTTTGAAACTTAGCAAGCCTTAGAGCCTGGGGATTCTTAATAGCATCATTTTTTCATCACGTAGTAATCATTCTGGATATCATGCTCCAGCCGGTGGATCTCGATGTCTTCAAATCCCGCTTTATTCAGGAGTTCCTGTGCTTTCTCACGGCCCCACATAGCACCAAGTCCATCTCCGCCCTGAGCAAGTGAAACAGACATGCAATGCATTGTTGAGACAGTGTAAAGTGCCGGACCCAGCGGGTGATCCATATTTTTATGCACGTGTCCCATGGAATGAATATCCTGCATCAGGTACAAACCACCCTGCTTTAGCGTTCGCTTGATACCTGTCAATACGGAAAGTGGATTTGCCTGATCATGGATGGCATCGAAAGTCGTTACAAGGTCATAGGTATCCGGTTCGGCCGTCTTATCAAAATCACTGGCATCGCGGACCTCAAACTCTATGTTATCTAAACTTCTATTATCAGCTTCGCTCCTGGCCCAGCTGATAGCTTCTTCTGAAAGATCCAGGCCTTTGAATTTGCTTTTCGGGAACATCTCAGCCAGTTTCAACATTGCTTTGCCGCGGCCACACCCAACATCTAAAACAGAAATGCCTTTTTGAAGTTTTTCTGTAAGCTCCGGAACTAACGGCAGAATGTGATCTTCAAGCGCATCCAGCACAGTCATTCCACTGTCTTCGGCCATCACATCATGAAATCGATCATATTTTTCATAGGGTACACCTCCGCCGTTGCGGAAACATGTAACAACGTCATCTTCAACGCTGCCCATCACCGAAATCCACTGCGACATGGCAGCCAGATTATCAAGTTCTGTATCACGGGTTAAAAACTGAGCGTGCTCCGGAGGCAATCGGTAGCTATCGGATTCATCTACCTGTACGACACCTCCTGTAGCCATCGCTCCCAGCCATTCTCTTACATATCGCTCATTTAAACCAGCCTTTTCAGCCAATTCTTCGCTATTGGTCCATCCTGTTTGAGCCATTGTATCAAACAGTCGGGTACGATGGCCAATTGAAATCATCAACATTAAAGCACCGCTATTCAATGCAGTGACAAACCACTCATCAAAACCTGTTTCAGTACTTGCCGTTTGAGGCATCGTGATTGCTGGATTACACATATCTTCCTCCTTAATAATGAATTAACATACCAACTAGTCGGTATGTTAAGTAAAAAGAGATACAATAGTCAAATTAAATTTTATTTTATGGCTTTTGTTTCCCTATAAAATTATTTAAGCAGCAATTAAAGGGCTGCTGACACTTAAGATTGCAACATACCAACTAGTATGTTATAATTCGATCTATGAAAAAGAATTCAGAAAATACACGTAGTAAGATTATGGATGCCGCCCAATCCCTTATCCTGGATAACGGGTTTGGAGGTACGACTATTGATTCGGTCATTGAAAAAGCTGGAGTCAGCAAGGGTGCTTTTTTTCATCACTTCTCCAGTAAAGCTGAACTTGGTCATAAACTGGTTCAGCGATATGCAGAAGAGGATGCCGAACACCTGGAGGAAACGCTTGTTAAAGCTGAAGGTCTTAGTGAGGATCCACTGCACCAATTGCTTATTTTTATAAAGCTTTTTGAGCAAGAGATAGAATCACTAGAAGAACCGTTTCCTGGATGCCTTTTTGCCTCGTACCTTCAGCAATCAGAACTATTCGACAGCGATATATTGGATATCATACATGAATCAATGCTGCTATGGCGCTCAAGAGTTCTTGATAAACTCAAAAGTATTGAACAACAGTATCCTTCACGTAAGGAGGTAGATCTTGAAAGTCTGGCAGATATGCTGATGGTGATATTTGAGGGAGCATTTGTTTTATCTCAATCCCTGAATGAAAATAAAATCATTGCCCAGCAGCTATCGCATTATCACAATTATCTTAGCTTGTTATTTAATAAGCAGTAAATAGTTTTGTTTATAATTGGACTTGCCAAGTTTTGAAAACCTGGCAAGTCTCGCTTGATTTCATTTCGGTACTGCTACTGAATCTTCGGCCGTTACCGGTTCCATGATATAATCGACCCTTGAAATCTTATCAGCCGGGAATCCACTACGACGGGCGTGTTCCATAATCATCTCCTCATTGGGAGCGACATAAACACAATGCGTTTTATCTTCACTTACATACGAATGGATCCACTGAATATCCGGTCCAATTTCTTTGAGTGCCCGCAGCGACTTCATTGCTGCAGCTTTTCTATCACGTCCCACAAGTTTATGGACGCCAGGTACATTTCGTTCTATGACATATTTAGGCATGACTCTCCTCTATCTTTTTAAGTTAATGTGGTATTAAAGTAATAGCTGACAGAGTTATATTTTCTCTCCAGTAACAATCACGAACTCTCCCGGTATCTTGTATCCGGATTCATTTCTATACGGTTTGATAGATTCAATATACTCTGAATGCACTACTTCTTTCGTTTTCTCACCAAATTTGCGATAGGCCAGTGCTACGGCTCCGCCTAAAAAAGCACCTACTATCGCTTCTTCATCAGTTTGATAGGGTAAATCAACCTCAAACCGATCCATACTGATATTTTGAAAGCCGGCTTTTTGAAATTCATTCTGCAAGTTATTTCCGGTTCCCATCTGAAAGAAAAGAGGACACACATCCGATTCCACTTGTCGATCTACAATGGGGAAAATTTCGGCCCATCCGCAGGCACTACGTCGTCCCCAAACAAGCGCGGCTGCACGTCCCCCGGGCTTAAGAATCCGATACATTTCCTGTATTGCTTTATCAGGATTGGGATAATACATCAATCCAAGCGAATTAATGGCGACATCAAATGAAGAGTCAGGCAAGGTTAGCTCTTCGGCATCCATATGTTCAAAGTTCACATTTGAGAGCTCCATTGCATCAGCTTCATCCGTTGCCTTTTCAATCATTCCTTCCGACAGATCGATACCTGTCACCGAACCGTTGGGGCCAACTTCTGCTGCTATGGGAAACGTTACCAGTCCAGTACCACAGGATATATCCAGGACCTTCTCTCCCGGCTGTATAGCAACGGCATTGAGCAACCGTTGTTGAGCCGGCCGCAGCTGATTTTGCCATCCTTTTTCATAATGGGGAGAAGAATAATCCCATCCATAGCGTTGGACTCTTCGTTGTAATTCCGGTCTCATGATTAATTATGGGTTTATAGGTTAAAAATGCAATCCAATTGACTCTGATCAGCTCTCTTTCATTGCTACTACACAATAGGATTCAAGCTGCAGCTGATCTCCATTAAACTCAATGGGTGAATCCAGCTGCTTTCGTGTCTCCAGGGGGAAAAATCCATTTTCCTTTAAGATGTTCTTCCACTCTATTCTTCCATAAAGATTGAATCCATGCTTTACAAAAGGAAAAGAAGTCATACTCTTACGACTTCGTATTCCGGTACAAAATCTTCCACCTGGTTTAAGTACGCGGCGGACCTCCTTCAGATGTTTTTCTGGCTGATCCCAAAAATAAATCACCATATTGCAATATATCTTGTTAAAATACCCGTCGGGGAAAGGAATAGCATCGCTGCTGCCCAACCGCAAGTCCAGTTTTCCCGAAGTCATCGAGTTCAGGTTATTATTCTTTGCAATTTCAACCATCTCTTCAGAATAATCTATTCCGCTCACGTATAGGTCCTTTTCCCTGGTAACCAGCTTGTTAAAAAACTTACCGGTGCCAAAGCCTATCTCCAGAATTCGGTCACCGGGTTGGGGCTCCATCACCTCCAGCGTTAAATCATAGAGTGCTTCATTAACCTTGTCCATGTTATCTCCAACCTCTTTTGCATATTCGCCCGAAGGTTTTCGGAGCTGTTGAGCAATAAACTCCGGATCCGGCGCAGATGGTTTAAACAATGCCAAAAAACGCTGCAGAATATTGGATTTCATGATGATTTTTCCGTCATAGATTTAATATTCACTTCTCGTTCTACCGGTATAGCTCGTTTAAAATCATCGAGCACCGGACTGTGAGCATCTGCTTCTTCTATCATCTGCATAATCTCTGCCTCTGGTGCCGGACTTTCGATATATACTTTATACCGCAGCGCATCAAAACCGGGCGGCTGGTCACTGAGATGCAACATTCCCCGGGCATCAAAATCCGACTCTACATCCACCTCAATTTTGTCAATGGGGATATCCAGTACAGCAGCTCTTTGTGAGTATGCTATTGCCAGGCAGCTTCCCAACGCGCCGCGCTCTAATATTCCCGGTCCCGGCCCAGCGTCATTACCACCTTCTGCTTTTCCAATATCCACTTTGAACTTCCAATGTTTATGTTCTACCTCACAAGTAGTACCATCAAATAAACGTACTTTGGTTACCGCTGTGCTTTTGGCCTTGGATGGACGGAGCTCTAAGGCCTGCTGATTTCGTTCAAAAGCTTCTTTTATTGTTTTCGGGTCTGCCATAACATTCTCTATCCTTTTCCTTAACTCTAATTAATTTCTTCATATTAGGTAATAAAATTATTGAATCTATCCCCTCATTATTTCCGTCTATACTTACTCCCCTCCCTCTGCAAAGCTTTTGGCTTCGCTAATTTCAGGGCGCTCTGATTCACCGACACTGGCCAGTAATCGCTCATAGTAATCTTGGGCGGTAAGTTTGTCACCGGCTTTGTTTGCCGCACGTGCAGCACCAAGCAGGGTATTGTAGCGTCCCGGCCAAATGGAATCGGAGGCTTCATAAGCCTTAAGTGCTTCTTTAGGACGATCGAGTTCCATATATAAATCACCGAGAGCTTCGTTCGGGGGTAGCAGTGCTCCCGGAGTAACCGGATGTTTTTCAACAGCATCCTCAAGGTCGGCAGCCGACTTTAACAGCTCAATAGCTTTATCTTGCTCTCCTTGTTTATGTGCTATCCATCCAGATAGTATTTGGCGGTCTACTTCGATATAGTTAGCCATATCCTGAGCACCTTCTTTTTTTGCCCCATCTCGAAGTTCTTCAAGTCGCTGTTCAGCTTTGCTTGCAGTTTCCAGATCACCGGAATGAGCAGCACCCAGTCCTTTTGCAAGCCAGGTTAAGCCTTCGGCCCAGGGCGATGCATCCCAGGGTAAATATTCAGGAGTACGCGGCTCTAAGTCTACAGCTTTTTCCCAGTCACCCTGCTCTACTGCTATTCGGGCAGGTATTGCAGCCATGTGAAATGAAGCAACAAAGGAACCCTGGTGTGGATCTCGAGACCAGACTTCTTCTGCAACAGTTTCCGCTTTACTATCTTCTCCCCTTTGCAAATAGGCATAAACCAGATAATCAATGGCGTGTGCATAGTGGTGTGATATAGCACCATCTACCGGATGATTCAGAGCAGCCTCGGCAGATTTTTTATTCCAGTTGATTACTTCAGACCAATCGCCCAACCGTACATATATATGAGTAGGCATATGCAAAGCATGTGGTACATCCGGGGCAATTTTACCATAAGCTTCTACCATATCCAACGCATTTTCAGCACGCCCGTCAACGTCTGTGGCGTGAATACTGTAGTGTATGGCTCCGGGGTGGGTAGGAATATCCTCATAAACTTCGCGAAGAATTTTCTCTGCTTCGTCATGACATGGATTCCTATCATCAGCACGTTGAGCTATGGTCAAAAGTGACAACCCATATAAAGCAGTAATGTCTTCGTCGTCAGGATATGCTTCATAAGCAGTTTCCATGCCATCCGCCCAGCGATCGATACGCGTCCAAAAATCAGCATCTTCGGGATCGCGGAAAAAAGCTGCTGTAGATTCGACCAGTAGTTTCTCCCGCTCCGAATTTACCAGTTCTAAGGCCTTACTGCTGTTCTTCCAACCCTGTTGCAAATCATCCCCACTAGGTCTCGTGCCCCAAAGTGGTTGGAATAATGTAGTTGCTACTCCCCAGTAGGCCATTGCACAATTCGGATCGGCTTTGGTTATATCGGCAAAATCTTTCCGCGCCGTCTCATACATCATATTGTGCAACATGGCCAGGGCCCGATCGAAATCAGCCTGGACATCCTCCTTACAAGAAACATCAAAATCAACTTCACCATACCGAGACTGGGCATCCAGCTCCTGGCTAGATATCATCAATAGAAATGCGATACCATACAAACTTAAAAGAATTATCCTCTTCATAAGTACTCTCCTTTTTGGGCTCAAATTTAAGCTCTTTTATATGATCAATATATCACTGTTATATGATCAATATATCACTGTTTCACAGCAAAAGCATCAACAGGTTTTTCAAATGCAACAAACAGAACACAGGGTTCATCGGAGATACAGGAAGCTTCATGCGACCTCTCTGCGGGTCCATAACCATAGGTACCGGCTTTCATCACTTCTGCTTCTTGCCCTTCATACTTAACTTCCAACTCTCCGGATATCAATACCATGCGCTCGGCTGAGTTATGCCAGTGATTAGGTGCTGTTGTATGCGGCTGTAACTTGAAAAATATATCTGCGTTGGGTTTTGCAGGATCTCCCTGCAGTAAAGCAATCTGGCAATCCTCAGGCATAAATTCGGGACAGGCGCCCCATTCTAACTCTTGTTGATCTGCACTCCAAAGAAAAGCTTTTTCATCGGTTTCACTACTCTGTGCCTGGACTACCGTTCCTAAAAGAAGTACAAGCATCAATCCTGCTGAAAAGGTAAATGGGTATGTGCGTGTTTTCATATCTCTTTATTTTATATTTTATTTTTTGATGTTATATAAACCCATAGAACTGGTGGTATTCGATAGAGTTAGCTTAAATGATCAGGGATATTCGTTCTCTCTGTATTTAATAGCGGTTCGTTATTCTAAAGGCAAAAGCAACTCTATCCCTATATTATTACCTAATAAAGCTAGCTTGTAAAGTAGGCAAGGGCAATTTTAAACAGGTCAACAATAGGTAAACAAAGGAGGGTTTAAGCGGGGGGTATGGATTTATTGGATTTGCTTTTCAATATCCATCATAAATTCTGTGAGATTCTCTTCTGTTTCTATATCCAGCTTTTTTCTCAGGCGATAACGGGCTGTCTTTACACTATTGGGTGTAATTCCCATAATGGTCGCAATCTCTTTGATGGTAAGATTCAGTTTTGCAAGAGCAGCAAGGCGCAGCTCATTGGTTGTTAAATCAGGGTATTTTTCTTTAAGCGTATCAAAAAAACCATCATGTATTTCTTCAAAGTAAAGCCGAAACTGCTTCCAGTCTTCATCAAGATTAAAACTATAATCCACTAAATTTTCCAACTTCTGCAAACGGGCGTTAATATCTCCATTACCATTCTCTTGAATGTTATTCACCTTTTCCTTCAATTCTTTCATCGTTTCATTCTTTTGTACCAGATGCAGAGTACGGGACGTCAACTGCTTATTTTTGAACTCAATATCCTGTTCAAGCTGTTTCTCTTTCAGACGTATGTTATCCAGCTCTACACGATTCTTTTTTAGCTTTAAGCGCTGCCGATTGTATATCAGAATACCGATCACAGCCACCAAGAAAAGTACCAGAAGCAAAGCATTTCGCATCAAAGCTTTTTGCTCATTTTCTTGCTGAAGTATTGCTATCTCTTGTTCTTTTGCCTTTGTATCGTACCGGGCTTGCATCTCAGCAATCTGTCGCGACTTTGCCTGATTGAACAAACTATCTTTCACTTCAAGTAACTTTTCCTGCGCCCATAACGCTCGTTCTAATTCTCCGTTCTTCCGATATCCTTTTAAAAGAGTTTCCAGCAATTGGCGACTGTATTCAAAATATTTACCATTCTCGGCTTGTTTTAATGCCTTTTCTGAAACATTAATTGAATGAGTCATCTCCCCCATTAAAAAATAATTGCCGGCAATCCGGTTTTGCGCATCTAATACTTCATCATTCATTCCGCTCTGCTTAAACAAAGGTAACGCTTTAAACAGAAAATCATTGGCAGTCTCATAATCCTCCAGCTCTGTATGAATGATAGCAAGATTTTTCAAACTAAGTGCTTGTAACCTACTATCAGACATTTCCTGGGCTCGTTTTAAGGCCTCTTTATTAGCATCTATAGCCTGCTGGTATGAATCTTTACTTTTATAAAGTTCACTAATCTCAAGTAGAACAGTTGCTGTTGCATGTTCTCCCGGCAGCTCTTTTGAAGCTTCCAAGGCCCTCTCCATTGTCTCGAGGGCCTTCTCTGTTTCACCCTGCGAGGCATAGGCATTTCCCAGTTGAACAGCGTTAATAGCAATATCACTTGCATTGTCATTTTGTTGGCTGATGGACAAGGCTCGTTGATAAAATTCAATCGCCTTATCCATCTGATCCAACCTTTCATTTATAACACCGATATTGCTAAGTGTATGAGGTAAGTCAGCTTGATTATTTTGCTGTTCTTTTAACTCGAGTGCGCGGTAATAGTATTCAAGTGATGTCTGATAATCACTTTGCCTGCGATATAATGCCCCCAGGTCCTCCAAAGTACTAGCTCTTTTTGCGGCATCTCCTATACGCTCAAAAATATGATTAGCCTCTGACAGGTACTCCAATCCTTCCGGATGATTTCCATTTTTAGAAAGTAATTGTCCCAGTTTCCTGTAACTATCTGCCCGGAGACTTTCTTCATTCAAATATTCAGCAAGCTCAACCGCTTCGCGGGCATATTTTAAAGCAGCATCAATATCTGACCTTTTTAAGTGATCACTGAGTTGAAGTAATACTTCTACTCGCTGCTCTCCCTGTACTTCCTGAAGAACTGATTTCAAGCTATCCGGTTTAGGGGCAAGTTGTCCATAAAGGGATGAAATCGAAAAACAAAAGATAGCTAATACACTAAAAAGGTATCGAACAAAATAAGCCTTTATGTCCCTGTTTAAATGCCCCTTCCCTTCCAAATATGCCATAACCTCAATCCCCTTTTAAGATCAGTACAGAATAAAATCCCAAACCAGTTTTAGCGATGATACCAAGCAGGTGATCCTGCCGGAATGAGGTAAATTACTCTTCGGCTTCAATTTTTTGTTTTTCCTCTTCTTCAATCCAGGTATACGGATAGCTGTCGTCATCCAGCTTTTTCGCTTCTGTTGTAAGATGCAGTGGATGAAAGGTATCTATCATCACAGCATATTCATCGGTTTCTTCCTTACCGATACTACCTTCATATTTCCCGGGATGCGGCCCGTGTGGTATACCGCCGGGATGCTGTGTAATGCTGGCTTCTTCCACACCTTTACGACTCATAAAATCGCCCTTTACATAGTAAAGTACCTCATCGGAATCCACGTTGGAGTGAGCGTAAGGAGCAGGTATTGACTTCGGATGGTAATCGAATTTACGTGGACAGAATGAGCAAACCACGTAATTATTACCCTTGAATGTCTGATGCACGGGCGGTGGCTGGTGAACTCGTCCGGTAATAGGCTCGAAATCCTTGATATTGAAAATCCAGGGATACAGATAGCCATCCCATCCTACTACATCAAAAGGATGGTGTTCATACCAATAGGAAGTATACCGTCCCTGTTTTTTGATACGGACTTCAAATTCGCCTTCTTTATTTACGAAAATTGGTCCTTCGGGACGACGGATATCACGCTCACAATAAGGGCTATTTTCCAGAAATTGCCCCTTGTCGGATAGATAGCGATCGGGAATATCGACAGGACCTGTGGAATCAACAGTCAACATCCGATTTTTTTCGGTCTCAAAAACTATTTGATAGATTGTGCCGCGCGGAATGTAGATGTAATCGCCCCAACCAAAATCCAGTTTGCCAAACATGGTTTGCACATAACCTTCTCCCTCATGGATGAACAACAGCTCATCGTGCTCTCCATTTTTGTAGAAGTAATCCATCGGCTCAGTGGGACGTACTACCCCTATCTGCACATCATTGTTATAAAGCAACACTTTGCGTCCCATCACCGGATCACCGCCCTTTTCTAAATTGGCGGTCCTTAGGTGATGATGACGCAGCATTCCTTCATCCCATTTTTCAATCTTTATTTCCTCTCCTTTTTCAACCTTAAACGTTTTTGTAGGAGGATTGTGGTGATACATCAGGGATGAAATTCCGTGAAATCCTTCCGCACCAAATAAGTGCTCTTGATACAACTGTCCATCAGGTCTGCGAAATTGCGTATGCCGCTTATGCGGGATCTTTCCTAGTTGATGATAAATCATGGCTGACACCTCATTTTAGTCTTGAGTCGTAAGTCCTGAGTTGTGAGTAAAAACATTTGCTTTCGGTAAGCTCATGACTCACTACTCGATACTCACCGACTAATTACAAATTACCTCGCTTTTCCTGTTCGCGTTCAATAGCTTGAAATAGCGCCTTAAAATTACCTTTACCAAATCCACGTGCTCCTTTTCGCTGAATCATCTCAAAAAAGAAGGTCGGTCGATCAACAACTGGCTTGCTAAAAATCTGCAACAGATACCCTTCATTATCACGATCGACCAAAATCCCTAATTCTTCCAGTCGATCGATCGGCTCGTCAATAGTTCCCACTCGATTCTCAAGTTCTTCATAATATGTTGTGGGTACATGCAGAAATTCGAGTCCGCGCCCCTTCAACTCTTCAACAGTTTGAATGATATCACCCGTTAATAGTGCTATGTGCTGCACGCCCGGACCTTCATAGAAATCAAGATATTCCTCAATTTGTGATTTTTTCTTCCCTTCTGCCGGTTCATTAATCGGAAACTTGATCATTCCACGCCCGCCGGCCATCACTTTTGACATCAATGCAGAATATTCCGTTGAAATATCTTTGTCATCAAAATGGATATACTGCGTAAAGCCCATTACATCACGATAAAAATCAACCCATTCATTCATCTTTCCTTTCTCAACATTGCCCACACAATGATCCACATACTCTACACCGACCGGCTTAATATTACGCAATGGTGATTCAGCCGGTTCAAAGCCGGGCATAAAAATTCCATCGTATCCTGATCGATCAATTAAGGTGTGAATGGTATCACCATACGTTGCAATAGCTGCTTTTCGGATACGACCTTGTTCATCTTCCAAATAATGCGGCTCCTCAACCCCCGTCGCACCGCGTTTAACCGTCTCCTTATATGCGCGATCCACATCTTCTACATGCATTGCAATATCTCGCACACCATCTCCATGACGGGCAATATGATTGGAAATCGGGGAGATGCTATTTAAAGGGGAAGTCATTAAAAAGCGAATATTCCCCTGCTCAAGCAGGTATGAAACCCGATCTCTGTTACCGGTTTCCAACCCGCTATAGGCTTTGAGATCAAAACCAAACACAGTCTGATAAAAATGACTAGCTTGTTTGGCATTACCGACATAGAACTCCACGAAATCTACATCTTGCAATCCAAGATGATCTTCAAATTCCTCTTCTACCGGTCGTTCTAAAGTAGCTGCTCGATCTTTTTGTTCTCCCATCCTCTTTTTACCTCTTTTAGATCCTTATTATTGTAAGTAAAGTTAATATAGTATCCAATGCTATACGTCTCAAATAATTTAATAAGATCAGCAAGATACCTATAACTTTAACATATAAACTGTATTTATAGTTGAATCTATTTGTTTAATTTACTGTTCATGTATATGTTCAAATCCTTGAAAAAGATTCTTACGAAAACCAGACGCTATGGAAGAGGAAACAAATAAAGAGAAGTTTCAGCGACGCATAGACAACGGCGAAACCATCGAGCCAAAAGATGATATGCCTGATCGCTACCGGCAGCAGCTAATACGGATGATGTCGCAACACGCACATTCTGAAATTGTAGGCATGCTGCCTGAAGGTAACTGGATTACACGTGCTCCTTCATTGCGACGTAAAATGATTCTGCTTTCTAAAGTCCAGGACGAAGCGGGACACGGCCTCTACCTATACAGCGCCACTGAAACACTTGGCGTAAGTAGACAAGAGCTTATTGATCAGCTACTGGAAGGCAAGGCCAAATATTCGAGCATTTTCAATTATCCCACCCTAACCTGGGCCGATGTAGCAGTTATCGGCTGGCTTGTGGATGGGGCTGCCATTATCAATCAAACAATGCTGGCACGCAGCTCTTACGGACCTTATTCACGGGCAATGGTTCGCATCTGCAAAGAAGAGAGTTTTCATAAAAAGCAAGGGTATGAAATGGTGGCTAAGATGGCTGATGGTACGCCCGAACAGCAAGAGATGATCCAGGATGCGGTTAACCGCTGGTGGTGGCCCACATTGATGATGTTTGGTCCTCATGATGAGGACTCACCAAACAGCGCCGAACTAATAAAATGGGGGGTTAAATCCAAGACAAACGATGAGTTGCGACAAAGTTTTGTGGATCGCCACGTTTCTGAGGCTCATGCCGTTGGCATTGAAATTCCCGATCCGGATCTGGAATATAATGAAGAAACCGGACATTGGGAGTTCGGCGAAATCGACTGGGATGAATTCTGGAATGTTGTAAAAGGCAATGGTCCCATGAATCGGGAGCGTATGAAAGCGCGTCGTGAGGCACATGAAAAAGGCAAGTGGGTTCGCGAAGCCGCCGAAGAATATGCACGCAAAAAGAAATTGAGCGAAGAAAAAGCATCATAGAACGCGGATTACGCAGATTAAGTTGATGATCACTGATTAATTGATTTTTGTTTACTGATTCTGCAATACAAATATTAACAAGCTTTATATACATGAGTAAAGAAAACGGTAAGGAATCTGAAGACACACAATGGCCGCTGTGGGAGGTTTTTACCCAGCCCAGAGATGGCAAACCTCATGAGCATGCAGGTAGTGTACATGCTCCCGATGCTGAAAAAGCACTTGAAAATGCCCGCGATGTCTATACGCGCCGCAAAGAGGCGGTAAACATCTGGGTAGTACCCAGCGATCAAATTGTGGCCTCAAAGGGTGAAGATGAAGGACCCTTTTTCGATCCGGCTGATGACAAACCCTATCGGCATCCACAGTTTTATAGTGTGCCAAGAGTTTCAAAACGACGATCATGAGTACAGCTACTGAGACATTAACAAAACAGGAAGCACTCTTCGAGTATTTAGTCCGCTTGGCCGATGATCGACTCATTTTAGGTCATCGCCTCTCTGAGTGGTGCGGACACGGTCCTATTCTGGAGGAAGATATAGCTTTGGCAAATATTGCCCTGGATTATATCGGTCACGCTGCAAATTTATATGAATATGCGGTAGAAATAGAAGGTGAAGGACGACACCGCGATGATCTGGTTTATTTTCGGGATGATCCCGAATACACAAACCTGAAAATCGTCGAGTTGCCAAAAGGTGACTTTGGATTTACCATTGCGCGGCAGTTCCTGTTTTCTTCATTTAGTTACTATCTGTATCAGCTATTGTCGGATGTTAAGGATGAGCAGTTCAGAGGAATAGTTGAGAAGCATTTTAAAGAAATAAAATACCACCTGCGACACAGCCGCGAATGGGTACTACGACTTGGTGACGGTACAGAAGAAAGTCACGAACGAATTCAAAACGCATTCGATGAGATCTGGATGTACACTGGCGAACTTTTTTACCAGGATCAGATTGAGCATTTTTTACAGGATGAAGGACTCGCTGCTGATACAGAAAGTTTTAAATCCGACTGGAAAGATCTGGTTACGGACACTTTGGAAGAAGCCACGCTGGATGTGCCTGATTTTGACCAGTACATGGCCGAAGGAGGACGCGAGGGGTTTCATACTGAGCACCTGGGACATCTGCTGGCTGAGATGCAGCACCTGCGTCGGTCGTATCCGGATGCCGATTGGGAATGAGAGAATTGTTGAGTTGTTGAATGATTGATTTTTGATTAGTGATTTATGTCGAATTCAGTGGCCACATATAATAAAGAGGAAATTTGGGATCTACTGTCTGAAGTTAAGGATCCCGAAATCCCCGTACTTTCTATTATCGATCTGGGAATTTTGCGCGAGGTTACGGTTGATGAAGATAAAGTGGTCGTCCGAATCACCCCCACCTACTCGGGATGTCCCGCGATGAAAGCCATCGAGCAGGAAATCGAAAAAACGCTTAAGATGAATGGCATTCAGAACTTTGAAGTCAATAAAGATTTCTCAGAAACCTGGACGACGGATTGGATGTCGGATGAAGCAAAGAAAAAGCTGAAAGACTATGGCATTGCTCCGCCCGGTAAAACCGATAAGGATAATGACTTCCTTAAGACCCTGAGGGGATCTAGCAAAATTATCCCCTGTCCCTATTGCGATTCCACCAACACCGAACTACAGAGTGAATTTGGTTCTACTGCTTGCAAATCACAATACTACTGCCACGATTGTGATGAGCCCTTTGAACATTTTAAGTGTATTTAGGCCGCGGATTTACGCGGATCTTAACTGATTCTGTTTCTCTAACTTACATTTTTATCATACCACAAAGTTGTACAGAGAAGGCCCAGAGTTACACAAAGAGCGATTTTCTTTGTGGTATTTCGTGATTCTTTGCGTATCTCAGTGTTATAATATACATCGGTACAATATGTCGCTGGTCTATTGAATCAATTTTTTTATCTGTTTAATCTGTGGCAAAAATAATTTACTATGAGCAAATTTATTTCTGCATCTCTTGAAGACAATACACTAACTATTACTCTTGATCGGCCTGATAAGCTCAACAGTTTTGTCGAGCCGATGGCGAAACAATTGCAGGAGGCTCTCGCTGATGCCGGCGAAAATAACGAGGTGCGATGTGTGCTGCTCACCGGCAAAGGCAAAGCTTTTTGTGCAGGACAGGATCTGCCGGAAGTGGTCGATAAAGGTAAAGATTATCAGCTAGGAAACACCGTACGCAACAGCTATAATCCTACAATAAAAGGTATTCGTCAGCTTGAAAAGCCTGTGGTTTGTGCCGTGAATGGCACCGCAGCGGGAGCCGGAGCCAATATCGCTCTTGCCTGCGATATTGTACTGGCATCTAAAGAAGCAGTCTTTGTACAATCCTTCAGCAAGATCGGTCTAATTCCCGACAGCGGAGGCTCGTTTTTCCTGCCGCGTCTGGTCGGACTACAACGCGCCAATGCGATGTACCTGCTGGATGAAAAAATATCCCCAAAAAAAGCTGAAGAAATCGGGCTTATCTACAAAGCTGTTGATGCGGATAATCTCATGGATGAGGCCCGATCTATCTGCCAAAAACTAGCTAAAATGCCTACCAAGGGATTTGCTCTTTATAAGCAGGCAATCAATCAGTCTCTGTCCAATAATCTGGAAGAGCATCTCGAACTGGAAGCTGACCTGCAAACAGAGGCGGGTAATACCCATGATTACCATGAAGGCGTGCAGGCGTTCCTGGAGAAGCGAAAGCCGGAGTTTGAGGGGCAATGACTCAGTAATCGAGTTTCTTCACATATTCATCAAAAGGGGTATTCGACATTCCATTAACCAGCCGTTTATCCGCGGTATAAAAAATCCCCTCGTGATCAACGGCTGCTGCTAAATAAGTGGCATCATACAAAGTGATCGGAAACTCCGTTGACAGGCGAAAGGCAAATTCTGCAATCTCATCAAAAGGAATTAATTTATACGGCAACTGTCGGAATACTCTCCTTTTTTGAAAAGAATCTGCAATTTCCAACTCACCTTTTCGAACCTTTTTTGTTAGAATAGCATCAATTTCTAAAAGAAATAGATCCGGCACCCAAAAAGAGCTCAATTCGTCGAGTAACTGCTGCGCTTCTTCGGTCCCCTCCTCCCAGATAAACCATTTGATCGCTACGGAAGCATCTATGACTAAGTTTTTCACCGCTCTCGATCTTCTCTGATATCTTTAGTACTGTCAGAAAATTTTCGGCCTTCCGCTTTGTATTTACGGATGGATTCTCGGGCCATTCGGCGGACCTCCTCAATATCAGGACCAGCATGCATTTCGAGAAGCTCTTTGAGCTCTTCTTGCAGTGATCTATTGTTGGCTGCCGCTTTCTTTTTCAGCTTTTTGAGCGTTTCTTCATCGATATTTCTTACAAGTACATTTTTAGACATAATAGCTATTATTTATTAGTTTGATATCATGATGATATCATTTTTTGCTGGTATTTCCAAACTGTATTTCACAGGCACATGGGTTGGTTTTAAAACTGAAATCGTTATTTTCACAGTGCATAAAATGAAAACCAATTATTGCTAATAATGGAGAACGACATCATTGGTGTTGTGGGCGCTGGCACAATGGGACAAGGAATAGCCCAGATTGCATCTCAAAACAATCACCAAGTCTACTTATATGATGCCTATCCCGACCAATTGGGAAAGGCGAAACATGCACTTCGAAAAATTCTGCAGCGTCAGGTAGAGAAAGAACGTATGACGCAGGATGAAGTGGACGGCATTATGGACCGTATCCATTTTGTGGAAGATTTGACCAATTATGACGAATGCAGTTTGGTCATAGAAGCCGTTGTTGAAGATCTGGAAATCAAACAAGATGTATTTAAACGACTGGAAGGAATTGTACAGCGGGATTGTATTTTGGCTACAAATACCTCTTCCCTCTCAATTGCTTCGCTTTCATCAGCCCTCAAAAAGCCGGGACGTTTTTTGGGAATCCACTTTTTTAATCCCGCCCCGATTATGCCACTGGTTGAGATTGTACCGGGAATTGCTACTTCTGATGAAACCACAAAATCAGCCCGACAGCAAATTGACGACTGGGATAAAGTCACAGTTCTGGCTAAAGATACCCCCGGATTTATTGTCAACCGTGTAGCACGTCCATTTTATAGTGAAGCTATTCGCATGTATGAAGAAGGAGTGGCCGATGTACCTACAATCGACTGGGCCATGAAAGAGATCGGCGGGTTCCGAATGGGTCCGTTTGAACTGATGGATTTTATCGGTCATGATGTAAACTATAAAGTAACAGAAACGGTTTTTAAGGAGTTTTTCTATGATCCTCGTTTCAAACCATCCTTTACACAAAAGCGTATGGTCGAGGCCGGCTGGCTGGGCAAAAAATCGGGAAAAGGATTTTACGACTACGGGGATGATGCTGACAATCCCGAACCGACTAAGGACGAGGAACTAGGACAACAAATTGTTCATAGAATAGTGGCTATGCTCATTAATGAAGCTGCCGATGCGGTATTTATGAACGTGGCTACTGTTGAGGATGTGGATCTTGCCATGACCAAAGGCGTCAACTATCCCAAAGGATTGCTCAAATGGGCGGATGAAATTGGTTTACAGGAAGTGCTCGATCGTATCTCTCGACTTCAAACAGAATATCGCGAAGATCGCTATCGACCAAATCCACTGTTGAAAAGAAAAGTGAGGAATGGAGAAACATTTTATTAAAAATCAGAACTCAGAATACAGGAGTCAGAATTCAGAATGACATCCGAATTTCTCCTGGATTCTGAATTCAGAATCCTGAGTTCCTATGAACAAAAGCACATTAGCCGAAAAGGTTGTTCAAAAAATGTATGACAATGATGCCTTCAGCCAGTGGCTGGGCATCGAAGTCATTGATATCAAACCCGGATTCGCCAAATTGGAAATGGAAATCCGAAATGAGATGGTTAATGGATTTAATGTTTCTCACGGTGGAATCGCTTTTTCGCTGGCGGATAGCGCGCTGGCTTTTGCATCCAACAGTTACGGCAGAGTGGCAGTAGCAATGG
The DNA here is from genome assembly GCF_058386985.1 of Fodinibius sp. GM108. Taxonomy (NCBI): domain Bacteria; kingdom Pseudomonadati; phylum Balneolota; class Balneolia; order Balneolales; family Balneolaceae; genus Fodinibius; species Fodinibius sp. GM108. The sequence goes on along the minus strand of NZ_JBYEIR010000011.1, from coordinate 22,938 downwards.
AAAATAATATCTCATTTATGAAAAAAGTTACGGCAGGAGATATACTTACCGCCGAAACGGAGGAATTGAGTATCGGCCGGAGAATTGCTGTCTACAACATCGACGTTTCCAATCAGGATAATGAGCAAGTAGCGCTATTCCGTGGAACCGTTTTCAGAACCAAGGAACAACATTTCAGGAAAGATAATTAGAAGGAGTAGTAAAGACGTTTTATTTCACTACTCAATACTTAAAACTTACTACTAAATTATGTCTGAAGCTTATATCATTGATGCTATACGAACGCCAATAGGCAAATACCGCGGTGCCCTCTCTCCCATCCGTGCCGATGATCTGGCTGCACTGACAATCGAAGAACTGATGAATCGAAATTCGGAAGTTGATCCCGAGCGAATTGAGGATGTTATTTTCGGATGCGCCAACCAAGCAGGTGAAGATAACCGGAATGTAGCTCGTATGGCTTCTCTGCTGGCGGGACTCCCAACCTCGGTACCCGGAGAAACTGTAAACCGACTGTGTGCCTCGGGCATGAGTAGCGCAGTGATGGCCTATAAATCCATTAAAGTGGGAGAAGGGGATCTTTTTATCACCGGTGGTATGGAACATATGACCCGTGGACCGATGGTGCTGGGCAAAGGCTCTGAACCTTATTCTGGCACAACCGAAATGCATGATACCACCTTCGGTTGGCGCTTCGTCAATCCCAAAATGGAAGATAACTACAGTACTGCGGCAATGGGTGAAACCGCCGAAAATATCGTCGAAAAATACAATGTAAGTCGCGAAGATCAGGATAAGTTTGCGGCTTGGTCGCAGAAAAAAGCAGCCCAGGCTACAAAAAGCGGACGCATGGCCAAGGAAATTATGCCGGTGGAGATCCCACAGAAAAAAAGTGATCCCATTATTTTTGAGGAAGATGAATTTATCCGTCCTGAAACCACAGTAGAAGTGTTAAGTAAGTTGCCAGCTGTTTTTCGGGATGGCGGAACGGTAACTCCGGGTAATGCAAGTGGCATCAATGATGGTTCATGTGCTATGCTGGTAGCGGGAGATTCAGCTATTGAGGATTTTGATCTCGAGCCAATGGCACGAATTGTAGCTTCGGCAGTTGTTGGCGTAGAACCGCGTATTATGGGGATGGGGCCGGTCGGTGCAACAAAAAAAGTATTGAACAGAACTAATCTTACGCTGGATGATATTGATATCATTGAACTAAACGAAGCTTTCGCTGCACAAAGTTTGGCTGTACTTCGAGAGCTGGGAGTAGACGATCATGATCCACGTGTTAACCAACACGGTGGTGCTATTGCGTTGGGACATCCGCTTGGTATGTCGGGTGCACGACTGCTGCAAACGGCATCGATTGAGCTTCACGAGCAGGATAAACAGTATGCTTTATGTACTCTTTGTGTCGGCGTGGGACAGGGCATGGCAGTAATTTTAGAAAAAGCGTAACTCTGATTAATCAGATTTAGCTGATTTCGTGATTAAAATCTGCTAAATCAGTGAAATCAAAATAATCTGTGATATGATTTATGAGTTTGATGGATACAAGCCGGTAGTTGATGAAAGTGCCTATATCCACCCGCAGGCTGCGGTGACGGGCAATGTAGTAATCGGCAAGAATGTCTATATCGCTCCCGGTGCGGCGATCCGTGGTGATTGGGGGAAAATTGTGATCAAAGATGGCTGCAACGTGCAGGAGAATTGTACGATCCATATGTTTCCGGGTGTAACTGTGGTTTTGGAAGAAAGTGCTCACATTGGTCACGGAGCCATTATTCACGGGGCGCATATCGGACGTAACTGCCTGGTGGGAATGAATGCGGTGGTGATGGACGATGTGGAATTGGGAGATGAAAGCATCGTAGGAGCTCTCGCTTTTTTGAAGGAGGGCATGGAGATCCCGAAAAGAAAAATGGTGGTTGGAAATCCGGCCGAGATTGTCAAAGATGTTTCGGATGAGATGATCCAGTGGAAAACAGAGGGGACGAAATTATATCAACAGCTGCCAGGGCAGCTCCATGGCTCGCTGAAAGAATGTGAGCCTTTGAGGAAGGAACCGGAGGGTCGAGCGAGCCAGTCGGCAAATTATGAAACCTGGAGAAAACGGAGCGCTGATTAATTTGATGACACGGATTTCACAGAACAAATATCAATTAAATTCTAGCCAAATCAGCGTAATCAACGAAATCAATTTAATCTGCGAATTATGAAAGTACGAAGCTATATCAAAGGCGAATGGGTCGACGAAGGTGAAGAAAAGGATCTGATCAGTGCGGTAACCGGTGAGCCGGTGGCGCAGATGCTGGAGGCCAATCTGGATTACAAAGGCGCCTGCGGATATGCACGTGAAACAGGTGGACCGGCCCTTAGGAAAATGAGTATTCACGACCGGGCGTTCAAGATCAAGTTTCTGGGTCAGTACTTGATGGAGCGGAAGAAGAAATATTATGAGCTCTCAACGCATACCGGTGCTACTAAAAAGGATTCATGGATCGATATCGACGGGGGAATCATCACCGCCTTTCTGATTTCCAGCAAGTCGCGGCGGGAGCTGTCGGATCTCCCCTATCATGTAGAAGGCAGTCACGAACGTCTGTCACGAAAAGGATCGTTTGTGGGACAGCATGTCTGCGTACCGCGTCATGGTGTGGCTGTACATATTAACGCGTTTAATTTCCCGGTATGGGGAATGCTCGAAAAGATGGCCCCGGCTATCATTGCCGGCATGCCTGTAATTGTGAAGCCGGCTCCGGATGGTTCGTATCTGGCAAACGCCGTCTTTCACGATATAATTGAGTCGGGACTGCTGCCCGAGGGATCCGTGCAATATATCGCTGCCGATAAACCGGGCGATCTGCTGGATCATCTAATCAGCCAGGATGTCGTGGCTTTTACCGGGTCGGCCGAGACAGGAAAAAAGCTTAAAGCTCATCCAAACATAGTCGCTAACAATGTTCGTTTTAACCTTGAGGCCGATTCACTGAACTGCTCGATACTGGGAGCTGATGTCACTCCAGACATGCCGGAATTCGATCTTTTTGTTAAGGAAGTGGCTAATGAGATGACGGTAAAAACCGGACAAAAATGTACGGCTATACGTCGGACGATTGTCCCTGAAGATCGTGTTACTGATGTTATTGAAGCGCTGAAAAAAAGACTTGAGAAAACAACGGTCGGCGATCCTGCTGAAGAAAAGACAGGAATGGGTCCGTTGGCCAGCGCCGAGCAGGCGGACAGATTTGACCGGCAGCTTCAGCAGCTCAGCGAAATTACGGAAACCGTTTATGCCAATGGAAATGGCAGACAAGGCGACGCATTTACTGATCCCCGCGTATTGCTCTGTCACCAGCCGATGAAAGTAGATGATGTACATACGCTCGAAGCATTCGGACCGATGACCACAGTAATGCCGTACAAGAATAATGAAGAGGCTATTAAGATAGCGAATAAGGCTGATGGTTCGCTGGTAGGATCACTCTTTACGGCTGATGATGATATTGCCCGAAAGATTACGCTGGGTTGTGCGCCATACCACGGACGTTTCATGGTAATCAACCGGAACAGTGCAGAAGAATCGACCGGACACGGTTCCCCGATAGGATCGCTGGTGCACGGCGGACCCGGACATGCCGGAGGCGGAGAGGAACTGGGCGGTTCTCGGGCGGTCCTCCATTATATGCAGCTGGTAGCTCTGCAGGGATCGCCGACGACGCTGATGAACATCACCAATCAGTATATCAAAGGAGCCGAGACTAAAGAAGCCGACACGCATCCTTTCCAGCAGTATTTTGAAGATCTTGAAGCCGGCGAAGCATATACGACCGATAAGCATACGGTAACTGAAGAAGATATTGAACGATTTGCAGATCTATCCGGTGATGAATTCTATGCCCACACCGATCCTGAAGCTGCCGAACGCTCCATCTTCGGCGAAATTGTAGCACACGGTTACTTCGTGCTTTCAAGAGCGGCAGGCTTATTTGTCCATCCGGATGAGGGACCGGTAATGCTAAACTATGGATTGGAAAATCTACGGTTCCAGACACCTGTTGCTCCGGGCGATACGATACAAGCCAAGCTGATTGTAAAGCGAAAGAATGTGCGTCAGAAAAAAGCGGATGATAAATACCCGTTCGGTGTCGCCTACTGGGATGTAGAGGTGTTCAACCAGGATGAGCAAACAGTGGCCGACTATACGATATTAACGCTGGTCAAACGTCGTAACAAGTTAGATATTGACATTTTTGAAGAGGAAGAAGATTAAGGACGATTACCTACAATAAAGCAACTTATGTAATGATTCTCTTTTAAACAGATCATACTATTAAGGAATACAGAATTCCGAAGTCTGAAATCAGAATAAAATCTACTTATCATGAGAAAACCAGCTAAAACGTTTAAGGACTTGATAGTATGGCAGAAGGCACACGAATTTGTTTTGGAAATTTATAATTATACAAAAGATTTTCCTAAATCCGAGCTGTATGGATTGACTTCTCAGTTTAGGAGAGCCGCCGTTTCTACTGCAGCAAATATAGCTGAAGGTTTTAAGAAGCGAAGGAAAAGAGATAAGGCAAGATTTCTGAATATATCTCAAGGTTCACTCGAAGAATGCAGATATTATATCATCCTGTCAGAAGATTTGGGATATGGCGAAATGCCAGAATTAAATCAAAAGTTAGAGGATGTCAGCAAGTTGATTGATGCCTACTCCAAAGCCATTCTGAATTCTGACTCCTGAATTCGGAATACTTTATCTGACTCAAAAATTAAAACTACTTAAATACAAATGTCTGAAAACGGAGAAATAACTACCGACATCAAAGACAACATTGGAACTATTGAATTTTATCACCCAAAAGGAAATTCACTGCCGGGACAGATGCTGCGGGACTTGGCTGATACCATTACAAAGATGGGTAATAATCCCGATGTCCATGTACTGGTGCTAAAAAGCCGAGGTGATGGAGCTTTCTGTGCCGGGGCTTCGTTTGACGAGTTGATCGCCATCGACAACTACGAGGAGGGCAAACATTTCTTCATGGGATTTGCGCTGGTTCTCAATGCCATGCGTCAGTGTCCAAAATTAATTGTCGTACGTGTGCAGGGCAAAACGGTAGGCGGCGGTGTAGGAATTGCATCCGCAGGAGATTATACCATTGCACACGAATCTGCCGCTATAAAGCTGAGCGAGCTAGCACTGGGCATCGGTCCTTTTGTAGTGGGACCGGCTGTGGAGAGAAAAGTTGGCACCTCTGCATTCAGTACATTATCTGTTGATGCCTCCAGCTGGAATTCGGCCGAATGGGCTCGTGAAAACGGATTGTTTTCGAAGGTGTGTGAATCTCACAATAAACTGGATGAAGAAGTAGATTCACTGGCCAAACAGCTTTCAGACTACAGTCCGGATGCTATGAAAGAGCTCAAAAAAGTGCTGTGGAAAGACACCGACAATTGGGATGAGCTACTGGAAGACCGGGCAGAAATCAGCGGTCGGCTGGTCCTTTCTGATTTTACCAAGAATTTTATAGAAGAATTCAAAAAATCTTGATTCAGGATCAGATGGATTGTACCGAGGTACAAAACAAATTGCGTGATATAGCTGATCCGGAAATTGCTGAGCATTCACAGCGATTTTTTAAAACTGCTGAAGGTGAGTACGGCGAAGGCGATCGGTTCCTCGGCATTCGAGTTCCCAATATTCGAAAAATTGCACGCAAGTTTAAAAACCTGCCTCTCAAAGAATCAGAACATCTTCTTCATTCCGAATATCACGAAGAGCGGTTGTGTGCCCTTATTATACTGGTGAACAAAATGAAAAAAGCTGATGCCGAAGAACAGAAAAAGATCTATAAACTCTACATTGACAATACGCAATTCATAAACAGTTGGGATCTGGTTGACACCTCTGCGGAACATATCGTTGGAGTTTATTTATCTGATAAAGATCGTACGATTTTATATCAGTTGGCTCAATCAGATCATCTTTGGGAACGAAGAATTGCTATCATAAGCACCTTTCATTTCATCAAAAACAACAACTATGACAATACTCTGCAAATAGCTGAACTTCTATTGAATGATGAACATGATCTCATTCATAAAGCTACTGGATGGATGCTGCGAGAAGTGGGCAAGCATGACCTCAAGACCTTGGAAATGTTTTTAGATCAGCATAAGGCAAATATGCCGCGAACAATGCTGCGCTATGCTATAGAAAAAATGCCAGAAAAAAGGCGGCAGTATTATTTATCGTAGCATTTCATACTATCAATCAATGCGGAATTTTCTTGGATGGTTCATCTCTTACAAATTCAAGCGTAAATTTTGTTCCCCTTTCTGTATTTTCAAATAAATACTCTCCTTCCAGCTGTTTGCACAAGGAATCTACCAGCGTAATACCCAAACTTTCTCGTCCATTTTCATCAAAATTTTCAGGTAGTCCCTTTCCATCATCCTCAACTGTCAAAATTATGTGATTCCCCTCATTGGTAATGTGAATAAGAATTGATCCTTTTTCCTGATCTGTGAAAGCATGTTCAAAAGAATTGCTTATAACCTCATTTAGTATTAACCCACAAGGGATTCCCTGATCTACACCCAGCTTAAAATCATCAACCTCAATCTCAACATTGATTTCTTTGTACGGATTTCCAAGCGAATAGGCGATAATATCAACCAGCTCTCGTACATATTTTTCAACGTCAATTTCTGCCAGTCGTTCATTTTGGTACAGTTTCTCATGGATCATGGAAATTGATTGCACCCGGCGCTGGCTTTCGGCTAAAATTTGATTTGCAAAATTATTATCAGCATAACCCATCTGTAATTCCAGTAATCCTGAAATTACCGCCAGGTTATTTTTCACGCGGTGGTGAATTTCTTTGATCAAAACTTCTTTTTCATCAAGAGCTTCTTGCAAATCTTTGGTCTTTTCGTTCACAAGCTCTTGTAGACGACTTTTCTCTAACATCCCCAGCCTAATTTTAATATAGCCATAAACTATACCTAAAACACTAATGAAAGCTATACTATAGAACCAGGAGGTCTGCCAAAAAGGATAAGCGACAGAGAAGCTATAGCTTGCCTCGCTGGATTCCCATGAGGACTCTCCAGTGCGGGCCTGCACGACAAAGGTATAATCGCCGGGCTCCAAATTGGTATACGTAGCCGAATTAGCTGAAGTAGCAGGCATCCATTTATCTTCAAACCCTTTCATTTTGTATCGGTACATAACGTTTCTGGGATGTCTGTAATCCAATCCGATAAAAGAAAACGTGTATGAATGCTCTCCATGAGGAAAAGTAACCGATGGAAAAAGCAGCCTGCCGGACTTATAGTTAATTTCCGCTGTAAATGAATTCCAATTTATAGGTTCAGCATTTCTCTTTACATTAGTAAGATGAACCTTTGGAGGTTTATTATTCTTACCTAGCTTTAATTTTGCGGGATCCAACTTCAAAACTCCATCCATACTTCCGAACCAGGCATTATTTTGTCTGTCTTCTGCAATGGCTTTGAAATTAAATTCAACCCCCAATCCTTCATCTGACAGAGCATACTGCACTACATTCATCTCTCCGGACTGCCAGTATTCGGATATATTAAGTCGGTAAAGTCCCCCGTTTGTCCCCTGCCACAAATATCCGTCCTCATCAAACCAAAGAAAGTGGGTGGCAAGCATATTCAGCCCGTCTTTTTTGTCAAAATTAATAATTTCATAGTCATTTTTGTTATTCTCAGGCTGAAGCACAGAAATTCCTCCATCAGTCCCAAGCCACAAGTTACCTTTTACATCTTGAGTAATAAAATTAATCCTGGTATGTGCCAGGCCTCCATCGATATCTACATTTTTGAATGAGTTGCCGTCGTAAATGCTCAGACCTGAGGTTGTACCTATATATAGATTGCCATTTTTGCCTTCGTAAATATGTTGCACCACATTACCTGCCATGCCGTCATCGGCTGTAAAATGCCGCAATTCTTCCTCCTCTAATCGATATAACCCTTCATCTGTAGCAATCCATAAAATATCATTTGAATCCACAAACAGATCATACGTAAACCATTTCTGCAGATTCTTTCTTGAAGTAAAATTATCGAAATGCTGCCCGTCATACTCCATAAGAGTATAATCGGGCATTAAAAAAAGGAGGTTACCATTAGGCAGCTCTTCTATTTCCCAAACATAATTATTTTCATATTCACCAGGCAGCGGGTAATGCTGTATTGTCTCTCCGTCAAAAGATTCAATCCCCTCCATAGTCCCCAACCAAAGCATACCTTCACTATCAAAATTTAAACTCAAGACCTCGTTTGTCGAAAGGCCAAAATCTTTATTGTAAAATATAAAAGCATCTCCCCTAAAAATATTTACTCCATTTTCGTCCGTCGCGATCCACATATTATTATCATTATCCTCGAACAGGGAATAGATATAGTTGCTACTTAATCCATTTCTCTTTGTAAAGTGAGTATACTCTTCGCCATCATACACAAAAACACCTTTCGTCTCAGTACCTATCCAAACCTTGTTATCTGATGCAACTTTTACATCGAATATGTAGCCTAATGTGATCCCATTAATCTTTTTGATCGTCCTGAAATCTTCTCCGTTCCAGATGGTTAAACCATCACTGGTAGCAAACCACTTATTCCCTTGCTGATCTTCTGTAATGCGATAGACCTTATTGCCACTTAACCCATCATCGGTTGTATAATTCGTAACACCTCCTCCCTTCTTTAATACAGAAACACCTTCTTGTGTGGCAATCCAGATAGTTCCATCTTCATCTTCCCAAAAATCCCAAATGGAATTACTAATCAGACCATCGGCGGTCGTTAAGCGGCTTAATTCATTATTTTTTCAGGATATAAATTCCTCCCTTATAAGTGCCAAACCAAATTTCATTATTTTTGAGCTCTTTGATTTGCCACACTTCATACTGCGAAAGCGAATCGTCAGGAAAGGGGTTAACAAGGCTATCTTCTTCAAAAGTAACCACTCCTCCGGGAAAGTTTGCAACCCAAAGGTTACCACGAGAATCTTCTAACAACTGTTGTACAGCGTTATTTCTCAGCCCATCATCGGTAGTATATGTCTTAAACCTTTTCCCATCGAACCGGCTTAAGCCTCCTCCGTTGGTTGCCATCCAGATAAAACCATCCTCTGTTTGCTCCATATCATGGACTTGTCCCTGGGGCAGTCCGTTGTTTACCGAATAGATCTTAAAATCATAATGTTGGGCTATAACTGAATTTGCAAGACCAGCAAAAACTAAAAAAGATACAACAAGCCCACCTACTATTTTATGCCATCTGTATCTCATTATTTTCTAAATCAACTTAGCGAAGAGAAAATCTATTCCCGGTGTCTGTTGAATTATTCACATTATTCAAAAAAACAATATTCCCTTCAGCTTTTAAAATTTTTTTTTAAAAAACTAACCGGGTACTTTTGGAGAAGCTTCCTCTTTTTGAAATTCCAGTATAAATTTGGCTCCTCGGGTCGTATTATGAAAAGAAAAGTCACCTCCCAACTGGTCGCATAATGTTTCGATAAGGGTTAATCCCAATGTTTCTCGCTGGCTACTGTTAAAATCTTCCGGCAATCCTTTACCGTTATCAGCCACAGTAAGAGTTATAGTATTATTTTTTTTCTCTTTAGCCACTACTTTAATGGATCCCTGACTCTGATCACTGAATGCATGTTCAAAAGAATTGCTTACGAGCTCGTTTAATATGAGTCCGCAGGGAATTCCTTGATTAACCCCGAGCTTAAAATCTTCGATTTCGATGTTTACGTTAATTTCTTTCTCGGCATAATTGAATGAATAAGAGATAATATCGATTAATTCATGGACATATTTTTTAAAATCTATCTCAGCCAACCGCTCGTTCTGATACAATTTTTCGTGAATCATAGAGATTGACTGTACCCGGCGTTGACTTTCAGATAATACCCGATTTACAAATTCATCCTCTGCATAGCCCATTTGTAATTCAAGTAAACCTGAAATTACTGCCAGATTATTTTTTACTCGATGATGAATTTCTTTGATCAACACTTCTTTCTCTGCCAATGCCTTCTGCAAATCCTCGGTCTGTTCATCTACAAGTTTTTCAAGTCGCTGTTTTTCTAACACTCCAATCCTGAATTTGATATATCCATAAATTAAGCCTGCTAAAGTAGTTACTATCAATCCATAGAACCAATAAGTCTGCCAAAAGGGATAGGCAACAGCAAACTTAAATTGTGCTTCTTCTTCTCCCCAGTTAGAGTTTACGGTTTTTACCTGGACGGTGAATTCATATTCACCGGGATCTAAATTTGTGAATACAGCTTGTTGAGAATTTGTAGGATTCGACCATTCCTCCTGAAAACCCTTTAATTTATACCGATACCTCAAGTTAGAGGGATTTCCAAAAAAAGGTGCTTCATAATCAAATGTATACGTATGCTCTCCATACGGAAATGTGACTTCAGGATATGCTAATCGGCCAAATTTGTAGGTTAGAGAATCGGTATACTCATTCCATTCTATATCCTGAGAATTTCGCTGGATAGCTGATATATGAAGGTTGAGATCTTCCGAATCCTCTTTAATTTCATCCGGATTTATTTCAAGCAATCCCTCCATAGTTCCAAAAAGGGCCCGGTTATCTTCTAACTCCAATACTGCTTTTTGATTTGTTTCTATACCCAATCCATCATCCGATAGTTTAAAATGGGTCAAATCCATCTCTCCTGTTTTCCAATATCCAGGAACATCCAATCGATGAATTCCACCGTTGGTACCCTGCCAAAGCTTTCCGGAATCATCAAACCAAAGGATTTGCGTTGCCTCCAGTTTCATACCAATTTCTTTGCCAAAATTTTCTATGGCAGTCACATCTCCGTTAGTATCCAGTTCCAGTAACGTGATGCCTCCTCCCGTACCAAGCCATAGATTGCCTCTACTATCTGATGTGATATAAGAAATATCTCTGTGCGAAATACCGTCTGATGTGGTATAGTTTTTAAATTCTGATCCATCAAACCTGCTGACGCCATTATATGTGGCAATCCACAGATATCCCTTATGTTTGTAAACCTGATACGTGATATTAGAAGACAGACCTTCATCTGTAGTATAATGCCTCAAGTCATCTCCTTTCTTATGGAATAATCCTTCTTCAGCTCCGATCCAGAGTGTATCATTGTCATCAACAAATAATTCATAAATCCACCATGTATCCAAATCATTAGCTTCAGAATAATTAGAAAAAGTTTCCCCATCATATTTGTAGATGGCATTATCAGGCATAACAAATAAAATGCCCCCATTGTCTAATTCTGCGATACTCCAAACCTCTTTAGGACTTTCATATCCTTCAGGAAAAGGAACTTCACTAAACTCTCCATCTTTGAAATTATATATACCTTCGCGCGTGCCCACCCATATACTATTTTTGCTATCTTTATGAATACTATAAACTTGCGAAGAAATAAGTCCGGACTCTGTTCCATAAAAAGTAAATGCTTCTCCCTCATATCGATTAATTCCGGCCTCATCCGTAGCTATCCAGATATTTTCATTATGATCCTGATAAAGATCGTAAATATATTTACTGCTTAGTCCATTGTCGGGTGTGATATGTCTTGTAGAGCTTTCAGACTGTACGATTACACCATTCGAATATGTGCCTATCCACATTGATCCGTCCGCCCCTGCAATAAGATCATAAATATAATCAAGTTCTATACCGTCGATTTCGGTAATAGCTGAAAACGACTGGCCATCCCACACGGTAATTCCATTGCTACTCGCAAACCAAACCTCCCCATCTGAACGCGGAGCGATGCGATAAATACTTTCTCCGCTCAAACCATCGTCAATAGTAAAATTTTCGAATTCAACACCCTCTTTTACCCTGTTATCTTGCAGTATAGATATCCCGCCATTGGTTGCAATCCAGACATTTCTCTCTTCATCTTCCCAAAAGTCCCAAATAAAATTACTGACCAACCCATCCTCTTTGGTCAAATGGTTTAGTGTGGATCCGTCATAGATAAAAATTCCGGCCTGACGGGTACCAATCCAAAGCTCTCCATTTCTTAATTCATTTATAGCATATACATCTGCTGTATCCAGCACACTATGTTTAAAGGGATAGACAAACTTGTCATCCTCCATTTTTCCGATGCCAGTGCCATATGTGGCAACCCATAAATTTTCTTTACTGTCTTCAAAGATGAATTCTACACTGTTATCTTTAAGACCATCTTCAGTGGTATAAGTGTAAAATTCGCTCCCGTCAAACTTTGTCAACCCCCCATATGAGCCTATCCACAAATAACCATCAGTAGTCTGATGTATAGCATGTGCCTGGGAATGGGGAAGCCCCTCGCTTACTGAAAAGGTTTTAAAGTTATATCGCTGCGCCTCCGTAGAAGTTATAGCTACAAATAAAAAAATCAGGCAATAAAACAGAACCCTGCATTTAAGCCGAATGTATCCCATAAACCCCCTAAAGCACATACCTTATTTTTAAAAAACAAGAAGAAACTTTTGTAAAATATATTAAAAATATCTAATGAATACCCAATTTTTAGGTATCTATGACTTCTTCTTTTTCAAAAAATACAGTAATCTTTGCTCCTTTATCATTATTGATGGTAAGATCACCATTTAACTGCTTGGCTAAAGTATCTATCAAAGAAATTTCGGGAGAGTCAGAATCTGGTTTAAGTTTTTGAAACCCTTGCCCATTATCTTCTACGGTCAATTTTATTTTACTTTCAATCTTTTCTATTGATACGTTAATAGTACCCTTTTCACCCTTGTCGAATCCATACTTAAAAGAATTAATCACCAACTCATTTATAAGCAATGAACAAGGAATAGCCTGATTTACATTCAATATAATATCTTGCAAGTTGGTTTTAATTTCGATATTCGATTCGTCGTCAAGATAAGTATTGCTTATTGCCTGTAGTAGATCCTCTATATAGTTATCAAATTCGATATATGACAGGCTCTCAGACTGGTACAGCTTTTCGTGTACAAGTGCGATACTTCGAACCCGAAGCTGGCTTTGCTGCAATGCGGAAGCTACCTTTTCATTTTTAGCCTCCCAAATTTGCATCTGCAAAAGTCCTGAAATAACAGCTAAATTATTTTTTACCCGGTGGTGGATTTCGGCAAGAAGAACTTCTTTTTCCTTGAGAGACTGTTTAATTTTTTCTTGGGCTTCTTTTTCTGAACTAATATTACTAGCAACAATCACATAACCATCAATCGTCCCCTGACGATCCCTTAACGTCCCCTTTGAAACATTTACAGGCAACTCTTTGTCATTATCGATCAAGAGTTCAGTACCTTGAATCATCGACTTTTCAGATTGATTTTCGTCATCAAACAGTATTGAATCCTCTCCATCTTTAAATATAGTCGTCACCGATTCATCCAATAGTTCTTCTTCTTTGCAGTTCAACATCATCAATCCCGCAGAATTAATCCGTGAAATGTTATACTGTTGATCTGTCACAACCAACAGATCTGCCATCGACTCAATAATACTATCCACGTAGTCACGGGATACAGTGGTACGACTAAGACTCTCAGCCATATTATTAAACGTCTGGCTTAACTGTCCCAGCTCATCATCTGACTGATAATCTATGCGTTCGTCCAAATTACCCCGGGCAATATTCTGTGCCGCATCTGCCAGCTTTTTAATAGGATTAGCAATAGATCGATAGAGAAAGAACGTAAGTGATATCGCTACCACTAGGGCAAATATAGTAGCAATGCCTAACATATAACTCACCTGATCGAGTTTACTGTTGAGGCCAGCAATTTTCTGCTCGTGGTTTATCTGAATCTCATTACGCACTTCCTCAATCAGAGGCAATAAATTTGTCCGAAAATAAGGCTCAATTGTTACTGTGAAAAATTCTTTCCCGTCATCATAATTTTCGATACTCAGCTGTTGAAGTTGCTCCACAAGGGAAGTATAAATATCAAAATTCTTCTCCAACCTGTTGAGCAACGTCAAAACTTTCGAAGTATCGGTTGTATCGCGAAATAACAGTGAATGATCCTGCTTAATAAGCGCTCTGGTATTTTGTATACTTTCACGAAAATTTTTGATAGAGCTATCAATATCTTCCATTACCATTTTATTAGAAAGCTCTCTCTCATTAAAATCACTGGACAAATTGTGGCGATACTGTTCTTCAAGGAGATATTGCGTTTTTGTCAGACTCTGATAAAGCTGAAGCCCCATCTCTCCCGCAAGCTTTACTTCTTCAATCGCTTGCTTGCTCTCTGTTGTTACCTGATCTTTAACCGATTCATTTATATATGATGAGGTTATACCTATACCTCCCACCAACAGAACAACTACTGAAAAACTTAATATAAGTTTAGTGCTTAACTTCATCTAAATAAATTTGAACTTCCGCCGATTTGCCAACTGGTTTTAGGATTAACAGATATACAAAAATTGTACTCCTAAATAACAAAATTAAATATCCACTTTCAGGAAGTATGGGATATCAGATTATAGCCGACAGATTATCTGTTATTTGATTTAATAAAACCTTATGTCCTTCTTTTAAAATGAAACAACCTTATCGATTTTATTTATAATTTTTTCGGCATTTGGCAAAACCGAGTTCATTAAACCCACATTATAGGGTACGGGAATATCCGGCATTGTTAATCTTTCGATAGGGGCATCCAAATATTTGAAAGCCTGTTGCGATAAAACAGCACTGATCTCAGCGCCAAAACCAGCCGTTTGGGTATCTTCGTGAACAATAAGACAACGGTTGGTTTTTTTTACAGATTTAAGAACGGCTTCTTTATCCCAGGGCATAATAGAACGCAAATCCAAAATATCGGCTGATATATCCATATTATCTATAGCTTCTTCGGCCTGTTCACACATCGCGCCCCAGGTAACAATGGTGAGATCTTCCCCCTCCTGCAGTTTTTGAGCCTTTCCAATTGGCACCACAAACTGATCTCCGGGATAAGGTTTACGAGCATATTTGGCATCCAGCAAATTACGGTGCTCAAAAAATATAGTGGGATTATTACTACGCATTGCCGAGCGGAGCAATCCAACAGCATCACGGGCATTGCTGGGCATTACAATCTGCCATCCGACAGCATGCGCAAAAAAAACTTCGTTGCTCATACTATGCCAGGGATCACCGCATTTGGCAAATCCTCCGGGCATACGAACCACAATAGGTGCTGCAAACTTGTTAGCTGTACGCCAGCGAATTGTCCCGCAATTATTAAGCTGCTCGGTAGCCGGATCAGCATATTTGCGAAACTGGATTTCAGCTACAGGCATTAATCCTGAATAGGCCAGTCCAACAGATCGGCCAATAATACCTTCTTCCGAAAGGCTGGTATCAAATACTCGTGAATCTCCATGTTTTGTCTGCAGCCCCATTGTTACTGCATGAACCCCTCCTTTTGCTCCTACATCTTCACCAAACACCATCAATCTGGGATTAGTCTCGAGCTCATAATCCAATGTTTTTCGGATGGCTTCAACAATATTAATACGCTGTTTTCCTGATTCGGGTGTTTCAGAGCTTTCAGGAAAAGTGTGATCTGAAGACATTAAACCGCCGATAAGTTGAATATCTTCCTTTCCGTCGTCTGTCTCTGAAAAAACATACCGCTCAGTCTTTTCGGGATCTGGTTCGGGTCGTGCAAGCGCTGCCTCAGCAGCTTCTTCAATATCCTGTTCAGTCTTTTTTTCCAGGCTATTCCATTCGTTTTCAGATAATTGATCAGGAATCAAAAACGACTTTAAATGATTCAACGGATCGTTTTTCTGTTCTTCTTTGAGCAGATCATCAGGTTTGTAAGCCTGGTTGTCTTGGTAAGAGTGGCCATTAAGACGGGGCATTGTTAAATGAATAAGAGCAGGTCCCTTACGCGCTCGCACATACTCTGTCGATTGCTGTATAAGATCAGCGGCTTCTACCGGATCTGTACCGTCTCCGTCAAATATTCTGATATTTTTAAATGAGTATAAATTTTTGGCAATATTTCCTCCGGGAGTTTGAAAGTCGCCCGGAACAGAAATGCCATAGCCGTTGTCTTCAATAAAAAATAACATAGGTAAATCCTGCGTGGTAGCTATCGTCAGGGCCGACCAAAATCCGTTGGTCGCTACTGAACCTTCACCGCCAAGAACCACCGAAATAGCACCTTCATATTCTTCGTGGCCAAGTTCATTTAAGTGATATTGGATGCCCTGAGCCCACCCCACAGCCGGAGTATACTGAGAGCCGACATCACCAGCCATCGGCAAGACAGTGGTGCCATCCAATCCGGGTTTGTTGCAAACTACGCCAATATCACGTCCATCGCTGTATCCTCCCGATTTACCCATCGGTGCCGCCATGGCATCTTCTAAGCTTAGGCCGAGTGTCAACATCAGCGGACGAGAACGATAATACGCACTGGCAGCATCGTGTTTATGATTCAGCTGTGATCCCAACAAAATTTGTGCTAATTCATGCCCTCGAGCCGAAAACTGATAAAGCACTTCTTTATTTGGTACAAGTTCATTCTCTTCTTTATCATCCATGGCTCGTGAAGCAAGCATCAGTTCAGCGATCCGCCGCCAATCAATAGCTGCCACTTTTTCTGAAACATCCCGATCCACTTCTTTCTTTGTCGGCATAAATCTTTAAATCAATATTTTTCTTAATATTCTTGTGTTTCCAGCACTTCTTCGAAACTGTGCTCAAAGTGTTTCATCTCTTTTTTACGACCAATGGTAATACGTACACCGTTCGGCAAACCAAAAGAATTTGTTCGACGTAATATTACCCCTTTCTCCAACATAGCCTGTGTAAATCTAATCGCCTGTTGTTCATCAGGCAGTATCATCATAACTGAATTTGATATCGAAGGGATATAGGAAACATTATGTTTTTCAAAAAATTGATATAATCGTTGTTTACCTTCCTCAACAGTATCTCTGGTCTTTTTTACAAATGCCTGGTCTCCCAATGCTGCTAATGCCGCAGCCTGTGCCGGCGTTGTAGGTTCAAAGGTAAGCTTCGTCTTGGACATATTGCTGATAATCTCTTCCCTGGCAATGGCATATCCTATACGGAAACCAGCAAGGCCGTACGCTTTTGAAAAAGTACGGAGAGTAATTACGTTATCGTATTCATAATCAAGTGAGTGGGGATAATCGCCCATATCTCTTGCAAATTCGTAATAAGCCTCATCCATAATTACCAAAACATCATCAGGTACCCGTCGCATAAATCGTCTGAATTCAGAATCCGTTACATAAGTTCCTGTTGGATTATTTGGGTTGGCGATATAGATCATTTTGGTGCGTGCACTGATAGCATTCGCCATGGCCTCAAGGTCATAACGATAATCTGAAGTAACAGGAATTTTTTTTAAAGAAACGCCACGAATATTAACCTGAACAAAAAAGCCGACAAACGTAGTGTCGGCTGTAATTGCTTCTTCGTTATTTAGAAAAAAGGTACGACAAAGAATAGCAATAATGCTTTCTGATCCAGCAGCAATAAGGATGTTTTCGGGTTTTACATTATTTATATCAGCCAAAACATCACGCAGCTGTTTTGAAATAGGATCAGGATAATCTTGAATCTCCTGCAAAGCTTTTATTACTTGGGGCTCTACATTTGGACTGCAACCCAAGCGATTTTCGTTAGATGCTAACTTTGAAATCTGCGGTGGCTGATACTCATTCTCAACCTCTGTAATCGTCTTTCCTGCTACATAAGGGGATAAATCACGGATGTTATTGGGGACTAATGGACGATTGCCAGAACCAACCATAGAACTGTAAGTGTTGTATTATGAGATTGCCTGATTACTATATCAACCGGCTATAAATATGGTCAAAAATGGTCAGATTAACAATGTAAACCAAACAAATCTTTTTGGATAAACAGGAATTGTAAGGACGATATTCGATTTGTACCTTCAGAAAAAAATTTCTTTTAACTATGTCAAAAACTGCTATTGTTACAGGTGCAAGCCGAGGGATTGGTTTTGAAACATCTCAACAGTTAGCCCGAAACGGACATCAGGTTATTTCTGTAGCACGATCCGCTGATCTTCTACAAAAACTTAAAGAAACCGCTCCCGACAAAATTACTGCTCAGCCGACTGATCTCACAGAGGAAAAGGATATTTCAGAACTTGTGAAATTAGTTGAAGAGAAATTCGGGCAAGCAGATATTTTAATAAATAATGCAGGAGCGCTAATTAATAAACCCTTTGCTGAATTAACGCTGGATGATTGGCGCTCCCAAATTGAAAGTAATCTTATAAGTGCAATTCAAATAACAAAGCAGTTGCTTCCCTTCTTTGCCGAAGGTGCTCATATCCTCAACATTAGTAGTATGGGAGGCTTTCAGGGAAGCGCCAAGTTCCCTGGGCTCTCAGCGTATAGCGTTTCAAAAGGAGCACTCAGTATTCTCACCGAATGTCTGGCTACTGAACTGTCTGAGCAAAATATTAAAGCTAATGCACTATGCCTTGGAGCCGTACAAACGGAGATGCTGGAACAGGCATTTCCCGGTATCGAAGCTCCTGTTACAGCTCGGGAGATGGGAGAATATATTGCTGACTTTGCCCTCAATGGATCTGCTTTCTATAACGGGAAAATATTACCTGTGGCTCTTGAAGATCCGGAGTAGTGAAAGAAATGGGAATCTTGTAGTAAAATTTCTACATTTGTCCTAAAATTCACTAAAGGCAAGAGTCGTGAAAAAACATCTACTTTTATTTTTAACTTTTATTTTTGCAGGTAGCCTCTTTTGCAACTCCACAAAAGCCCAAACACTTGAGCTATTGGCGGGTAACACTCTAAATGGAGCTATGAACGGGGTAATTTTGGGGGGAGCTACAATGGCTCTTCAAAATACCAACGAATTTGGTCCGGCACGAGTGGGTCTTGGAGCAGGAACTTTGTATGGAATCGGAGTAGGAATTTATGACATCACTAAAACCACACAAGGTCAACAATTTTACATCTCCGGTACATTTAATGATGCTACAAATTCCTCTGTTCTGGTGTTATTAGATACGGTATATGGTGCTGCGGGTGGTGCCATAATTGCTTCATCAATATCTTTGATTCTTCAAGAACCGCTGGGGACTGCTGTGCAATATGGAGCCGGTTCAGGGGCGTGGATAGGCTTTGGATTCGGACTGATAGACGCTTTTATGCTTACAGAGGGACCTGATTTTGCGCAGGCTGCATCATACTCATCCCCAAACAATGTCAGCGGACTTCTCACCTATCGTAATAAAGATGAATCGCTACAAGTGGGAATGTTAAATCCTGAACTAACTACTCAAAAAAATATCTCAACAAATACAGTCAGCACTACCTATCATCCATCAATGCAGGTATTAAAACTGAAGGTTAACCTCTGATCTTATTCATCTGTACCTTCATAATCATCCGGTGTTTCTAAGCTAGCTCCTTCTTCCGGCTCCTTGGCCAGAGCTAGAAAACGGATTAATTCTTTAACCGTATTCGTGTGACCTGAAAGTGAGGGATGAAGTCCGTCACTCAGATAATTCCATGCGGCAGGGCCTTCATTTTCCCCTTCGTTTTCCTCTTCACTGACGCGCTCATCTTCATCATTCATACGCGTACCCATAGGATCTACGATATACCCTTTTTTACTCGTAAGGATCTCGCGAATCTTTGCCAAATCTTCCTCAAATAAATCAAAGTGGAAAAGGCGAATCTGCTGCTGCATCTCAGTGATGACAGGAGGTGGTGTAAGCCAAATAAGCGGATTGTCAGTAACCTCATTCACATTTTCTTCGATGGTATTCAAATTTTCCCAGTAATCAGCAAGTGATACCAGCGGTCGATCTGGTGATACATGCAGCCGCTGGGCATCAAAAGTACCGAGTGCTACAATTACCCAATCCGGGCCATGATCCAGTACATCACGATTTAGCCGTTTCAATGCATCCGTTGAGGTATTATAGGAAACACCACTATTTATAAAATTGAAACCTGGATCTTCGAGCCCAATCTCCAATACATGAGCAAAGATGTTAAACCATCCCTGTAGATCATCGGTGATAGAATCTCCCAAAGCAACAATAGTATCTCCTTTTTCAAATGGTAACTCTTCAATCCATTCAGCAATTTCAGGATCTTCAAGGAGCTCAACAGCTGCTTCTTTGGCATTTTGGGCAAAGCGGTTACGAAGTTTCTGCAATTCTTCCAGTTCCAATCCCATTAATCCCGCCATTGCTTCTTCATTTTCTATACCGGGCAACAGAGGAAACCTTTTTTCAAGATTGAGAAATTGTAAAAGATATTTTTCTAAAACTTCTTTTTCCTCTTCCGTCGCTTTATACTCAGACATAAATTTAATCTACTCTTTAAACAAAATTGTGCATTAACTTTCTAGTAATTCTTCTACCAGCTTAGGCGTTCCTTCAGCAGCCCGTTTTTTGATATGATTCCATCTGGATAAATCACGTAATTCAGGAAAATTCGGATCAATGATATATCTGGGAATATTGTCAGAAACTAAATCTACCAAACCTGCTGCTGGATATACAACGAGCGAAGTTCCTATAACAATAAGGATATCTGCCTGGGGTACAATCGTTGCGGCTTTTTCCATATTTGGTACCGGCTCACCAAACCAAACAACATGCGGCCTTAATTGTTCACCATCTTCCGCGGTATCTCCCACTTCGATAGTGTCGCCACCAATATCATAAATTAACGAAGGATCTTTCTCGCTGCGAACTTTAGACAACTGGCCGTGCAGGTGTACTACATCCGTGGAACCAGCTCTTTCATGGAGAGAATCAACATTTTGGGTAATAATAGTCACGTCATAGGATTCCTCGAGTTGTGCCAGCGCTTTATGTCCTTCATTGGGATCAACAGAATGTTCCTGCTTTCTACGCTGATTATAAAACTCAAGCACCAGTTCTTTGTCTCGTTGCCAAGCCTGTGGCGTAGCAACCTCCCGGATGTCGTGTCCCTCCCACAGGCCATCAGAATCGCGAAAAGTTTTGAGTCCGCTATCGGCACTCATTCCAGCGCCAGTTAGCACTACTACTTTATCCATGACCCAGGCAGAGTTGTATTAACAAAACTATCATTAGGAGTGGGCGTATTGAGGTAAAATAGATTCAAGCCAAGAGCTTGATTCCTCATAGTCTTCTACAACATCCGGTGCCTTTTCATTTACAAAGGTAGATACTCTGCGCTCAACATCTGTACGCAAAGTTTTTATAGCATTTTCAATTAATTTCTTATTAAAACCTTTATCGCTTAACCGCAATGTAAACTCAAGGGATATAACGCGGCTCAAGATTCGGCCTAACTCCACTAATTTATCTTGGGCCAGCTTGTTATTGATTTGGAAGTCCAAAAGGTCAGAAAAATAGTCAGATGCACGCTCAGTTAACTTATATTCGCTGAGAAATTCATATAAGTTCTTTAATTTAAGCTTGCGCATCTGTTTTAAGACCGACTCTGATATTTGCTGGTAAAGAATATCATTTGAGCCTTCAAAAATTTGAAACGGACGACTATCAACTAATGCACGACCAGCAATATGATCAAGCCGATACCCCTTTGCTCCGGTAAGCTGTAAGAGTGATTGGGCAGCTTGTTGCATTAAATCAGTTGTATACGTTTTAATCGCATTGGCCGTAAGATCCATATTTGAAACATCTTTCGTAATCGGCACATTTTGACCGGTAAATGCGCACATGGCCGAGCAGATTGTAAATGACGATTGGAGCCTGTTTAGGCGTTTCTTTACCTGTCCATAATTAAATAGGCTTTGTCCTCCCACATACCGCTGTTTACAATGTGCTATTGCTTCATCCATCATCCGTTTCAAGAATCCGATACCCATTCCAGGGAACTGGAGACGACTTCGATGCAAAATATCCAGCATCATTTTTATTCCTATAGATTTAGGCTGCAACTTATATTTTTCAGGGACGGTAATATCTATTTTATTCCGTCCATAAGGGAGCATATACAACCCTAAATTTTTATAATATTCTTCGACTTCAATACCGCCACGTCGACTATCATGAACAAAAAAACCGATATCTCTGCCCAACTCTCCATCTCCATTCGCTTTTCGTGCTGTAATAAGCCAAAAGTCAGCTGCGCCTGTTAATCCAGCCCAGTGTTTTGTTCCGGTAATCTTATATGAACCGCCTTCTGTTTTCTTGAAAGAGGTTTCCATATGAAGGGCATCCGAACCGAAATCAGGCTCCGTAATCATTAAACCGCCCATATTATTTTCATGGAGAAATCGATCAAAGATAGGTTGTTTTATTTCTTCAGAGCCATAGTTTATCACCGGCTGTAGAAATAGGGCGCCATTTATTCCCATCATCAGAGATAACGGAAGGGATTCATAAGAACTTGCTTCAAGCATGGCCAGAGCTTCGTGTGTATGAGCTCCTCGCCCTCCATATTCTTCAGGGATAAATACGCTCAACGGCTTGCAATCCATTACTTCGTTAAAAATTTCATCAGGCAAACCGCGCTCCAAACTAAGATCATCTATATCATCTTTAACATTGAATAAACTATGAAGTTTATTTTTGTAATGATTTATATATTCTGAAAAATCCATATCCCTTTCAATCAGATTAAAGAGGTTTTAGCTTCTTTAATAAAGCTTTAGAATGTTAGATAAGCAATATACCGAATATATTATCTTGGTAAAAACGCCCTAAGATAACTCCAACATATTTTTACGCTCTTATGTTTCTATTACCAATAATAAAACCCTTCATGCGGTGAGCATGAAGGGTTTTTGTAATAATTTAAAGAGCAGTCGGGGACCTACGCTTCCGGCCTCGAGGGCCAGTACCATCGGCGCTGCCGGGCTTAACGGCC
>NZ_JBYEIR010000010.1:0-146262 GCF_058386985.1 Fodinibius sp. GM108 | reverse complement strand
GTCTTCCCGTGGTCCACGTGACCTATCGTTCCTATGTTTACATGTGGCTTATCTCGCTGAAATGTCTCTTTTGCCATAATACTTTGTGATTAATAATGATGTTTAAGAACGTGATTCAAGGATTTCTTCCTCAACATTATCAGGAACGGGTGCATACTCAGCAAATTCCATCGAGTAAACCGCTCGTCCCTGTGTCAGTGATCGGAGATCTGTAGAATATCCAAACATCTCCGCCAAAGGCACCTTGGCTGTTACTACAGATCCCTGCTTTTTATTATCCATCTTACCGATGATTCCACGCCGGCCGTTCAGGTCACCAATTACATCTCCCATAAATTCTTCAGGAGTAATAATCTCTACATCCATTACTGGTTCGAGAATTGTTGGTGATGCTTTACGAGCCGAGTTTCTAAAAGCCAGCTTAGCACAAAGCTCAAAGCTGTACTGATCAGAGTCTACATCGTGGTAAGATCCATCGTACAATCTGACTCCGATGTTTTGGACAGGATAGTCGGCCTGAATACCGCCGCTCATTGCCTGCTTAAAGCCTTTTTCTACTGAAGGGATAAACTCGGTAGGAATATTTCCACCTTTAATTTCATTTATGAACTTAAACCCTTCACTGACAGATACTTTGTTGTCATCCTCTTCATATTCTTCAAAATCTTCAAGAGGACCAATCTCAAATTCCATATCCGCAAACTTACCACGTCCACCAGACTGCTTCTTGTAAATTTCACGGTGGGTAACGCTTGATGTGATAGTCTCGCGATATGATACCTGTGGACGTCCAACGTTAGCCTCAACTTTAAATTCACGCTTCAGTCGATCCACAATAATTTCAAGGTGCAGCTCACCCATTCCGGCAATGGTCGTCTGGCCAGTCTCCTCATCCGTCTCAACCTGGAATGTAGGGTCCTCTTCAGCCAGCTTAATAAGACCAGTTGTCAGCTTTTCAGCATCAGCCTGTGATTTCGGCTCCACAGCCAGCTTAATAACCGGCTCGGGGAAAGAGATATCTTCCAGCAGAATAGGATCATCAACATCACAGAACGAATCTCCTGTTCTAACTTCTTTGACACCTACGGCTGCAGCAATATCACCAGCTCGAACGATTTCAAGATCCTTCTTTTCGTCGGCGTGCATCTCCAGGATACGTCCAACCCGCTCCTTCTTACCGGTTGTAGCATTATATATATAAGAACCTTTTTCGAGCTCTCCGGAATAGACGCGGAAGAATGTAAGCTTACCAACGTAAGGATCCGTCATAATCTTAAATGCAAGCGCTGAAAACGGCTCCTGAACGCTGGGCTTTCGTTCCATCTTCTTATCATGATCTTCGGGGTGCTTACCCTGGATCGGAGGAATGTCGTACGGGCTCGGCATATACTTAATTACTTTATCGAGCAATGCCTGAACACCTTTATTCTTAAGGGCTGAGCCACACATCACCGGAGTAATTGAACGGCTTAATGTCGCTTCTCGTATAGCATCCTCAATATCATCTTCAGAAATCTCTTCTTCCATAAGATATCGCTCCATAAGTTCATCATTATGGTCGGCGATATTCTCAAGCATAACCTTTCTATACTCTTCAGCCTGCTCTTTCAGGTCATCCGGAATCTCAATCTCGTCATACTCCATACCGAGCGTTTCATCATCCCAGATAATACCCTTCATCTTAATCAGATCAACAACACCTTTGAATTCATCTTCGGTGCCGATCGGTATCTGAATAGGGATCGGATTTGCGTTCAACTTCTCCTTCATCTGCTCGATAACATTGAAGAAGTCAGCCCCTGTGCGGTCCATCTTGTTCACAAAGGCCATGCGAGGCACATTATATTTGTTCGCCTGGCGCCAGACTGTCTCTGACTGAGGCTGAACAGCACCTACAGAACAAAATACACCGATAGCACCGTCGAGTACCCGCAGTGATCGCTCTACCTCAACGGTAAAGTCCACGTGGCCGGGCGTATCAATTATGTTAATACGATGGTTTTTCCAGATACAGTGCGTAGCAGCGGATGTAATTGTAATACCGCGCTCCTTCTCCTGGTCCATCCAATCCATAGTTGCCGCACCGTCGTGAACCTCACCCATACGGTGCGTAATACCGGTATAAAACAGGATACGCTCGGTAACAGTCGTTTTACCGGCATCAATATGCGCCATAATCCCGATATTCCGGGTGCGCTTGATCTTATCTATAATTTTCGGGTCAGTTTTCGTCTTTGTCTCAGCCATTGCTAAAAAAGTCTCTGTAAATCATTTAAAATCTAAAGTGGGCAAACGCTTTGTTTGCTTCTGCCATACGATGAACTTCATCTTTCTTTCTCACCGCACCACCTTCGTTATTGGCAGCGTCCATAAGCTCACGAGATAGTCTGCGAGCCATCGATTTATCATTTCGTCCGTTACTGGCATTAATCAACCAGCGCATTCCCAGCGCTGTACCACGATCAGGACGAACCTCAACAGGCACTTGATAGGTAGAACCACCTACGCGCCGTGCCCTAACTTCTACTACTGGTGTAACATTACTAATGGCCTCTTTAAAAACTTCCATACCATCATTACCAGTCTGCTCTTCAATAATCTCAAATGCCTGATAAAGAATTTTTCGGGCAATATTCTTCTTGCCGTCTCTCATCAGATTGTTCACGAACCGCGTGACCAGCTTATCACCAAATACCGGATCCGGCTGAACATCACGCTTATCTGCTGTCTTTCTTCTCATATTCCTACCAGTTTATTTCCTACTCAACAATTATGAATACTAACTTGGTTTCTTAGTGCCATACAAGCTTCGACCCTGCTTGCGATCTTCCACGCCGGCAGTATCAAGTGTACCGCGCACAATATGATAACGCACGCCCGGCAAGTCTTTAACACGACCTCCACGGACAAGCACAATACTGTGCTCCTGAAGGTTATGACCTTCTCCCGGAATATATGCTGTTACCTCGTATCCATTCGTTAATCGCACACGAGCAACCTTACGCAGAGCCGAATTTGGCTTTTTAGGCGTAGTGGTATAAACTCGTACGCAGACCCCGCGCTTTTGCGGACAGTTTTCCAAGGCAGGCGCCGTTGTTTTACTAGGCTTGCTTTTTCTACCTTTGCGAATAAGTTGTTGTATTGTAGGCACGATTCTATACGCTTAAATTGATTTTTGGGTCAAACAAGAGTTGCCAATGATAAGGATTTTACCCCCTGGAATGCAAGAAAAAAATCACATTTTATTTCTTTTTTATGCTATAGCGTTATTTTCTTTGCTATAGGGTAGCAAATCCCTTTAGAATTGGATAAGCAACTAGTATAAAGTAATATATCAATATATCTATTTTGCAATTATCAGATCTTTCCAACCTGAGTACGAAGCGATTGAAAGCTCTTTCTGAGAGTGGAATTAATAGTGTGCTCGACTTACTAAACTTCTTTCCGCGCAGGTATCTGGATCGTACTACTGTATTACCTATCCGTAAACTTAGCGGGCAGGGAGAAGAAGTTACTGTTGTCGGTCGCATAAAGAAAATACAACAAAAAGGGTACGGAAAAAAGCGCCGCCTGGAAGTTATCATTCAGGATGATACTGCAGCCTTGAAAGGAGTATGGTTTAAAGGAGGACATTATATAAAGAAACAGTTCTCTGCGGATGAAGTTGTCGCTTTTTTTGGCAAAGCAAAAAAGTATGGACGCTATATCTCAATGGCTCATCCTGAATTCGATAAAATAGGCGACTCTTCGGATATACAGGATCTAAAACAGATTGTTCCTGTTTATCCCGGCAGTAAAGCATTATCCAAAACCCGAACGACGAGCAGAATTATTCATCAGTGGCAGAAAGAGATCCTCAAAAAAGAAAAACCACCTGAATTTTTGCCTCCTGAAATCCTTGAAAGCCAAAATTTCCCTGCACGACATAAGGCTTACCGGATGATTCATTTTCCGGAATCAACCTCGGAATACAAAAAATCTTTTGAGCGGTTTAAATTTGAAGAGCTATTTCTTTTTGAGTTAAGTGTTGCCAAAACAAAAAATGAAATCATTAAAAAGAACCAGGGGCATCAATTCACAGATCTTGGCAATTATACCAAACGTTTCTTCAATGAACACCTCCCTTTTGATCTTACAGAGGGACAAAAGTCGGCGCTTTCTGATATAAAGAAGGATGTCCGCTCGGGCAAACAGATGAATCGTCTTATTCAGGGAGATGTGGGATCTGGTAAAACAATTGTAGCACTGGGTGCAATCCTGATGGCAATTGACAACCGTTATCAGGCTGCATTCATGGCTCCTACCGAAATTTTAGCCGAACAGCATTATCGCACGCTCTCCGATTTTTTAGACCCGCTGGATATCAACATTCGCCTGCTGGTGGGGAATCAGAAGAGTAGTTTGCGAACAGATATTCTCACAGCCGTGGAGGGTGGAAATTGTGATATCGTCGTCGGCACACATGCTGTTATCCAGGAGGAGGTGAACTTTCATAATCTGGGACTTGCCGTTATTGATGAACAGCATCGGTTCGGAGTAAAACAGCGTGCCGAAATTCTTGAAAAGGGATCACATCCGCATGTTCTTGTGATGTCGGCTACACCTATTCCCCGCTCCCTGGCCATGACTTTATATAGTGATCTGGATATTTCTGTCATCAAAGATATGCCCGGTGGAAGGAAACCTGTAAAAACCGCCGTTCGTCCGCAGAAAAAGCACGATGAAATATATGATTTCGTCGAAGAGGAGCTCCAAAAAGGCGGGCAGGCATATGTTGTATATCCCCTGGTGGAAGAATCAGAGAAGATGGATCTGAAAGATGCCACTAAAGGATATCAAAAGCTCAAATCTCAATTTTCAAATTACGATGTTGGGCTGCTGCACGGGCAGATGAAATCCGAAGAAAAAGATGAAGTAATGCAGCAGTTTATTGATAATAAGATTCAGGTGCTCGTTTCCACGACGGTCATTGAGGTGGGTGTTGATGTGCCTAATGCAAGTATTATGATTGTCGAACATGCTGAACGATTTGGTCTATCTCAGCTTCATCAGCTTCGGGGACGCATTGGTCGTGGCAAGCGACAGAGCTACTGTATATTGATTCATGGCCAAAAAGTGAGCAAAGAAGGTCAGTTTCGCCTTCGTAAAATGGCCCAAACCAACGATGGATTCGAAATTGCGGAGGCCGATCTGGAACTTCGTGGCCCTGGTGATTTTCTCGGAACAAAGCAAAGCGGTCTGCCGGAATTTCGAGTCGCTGATATTATTGAAGACCAGTGGATTCTGGAACAAGCCAAGGCCGAAGCCTGGAAGCTGATTAACGATGATCCTGATCTTGAAAAAACAGAGCATCAAGAGCTAAAGAAGGTGTTTCTCCCCTATTATAAAGAGAAAAGTAAGTTTTACGGGCTTGGTTGAGGAAATAAGGAAATAAGGTATAAGGGAACACACCTTAGCCGTACTTCTAAATCTCACGCTGATGCGCAACATTTATCCTTACCTGTCTTCAACAATGGTTAAAATTCTGTTCCTGTTTACACCACTTAATTGATTGAGCTCTTCTTTAGTAATCAGACCTTCTCTGTAGTATGAAACTAAAGAGATAAAAGCCGCTGATCGGCGATAGGCCATATCAAATAGTTCCGCTGATTTTTTATCACGTTCCTGGATTGTCTTGTAGATTTTATGGTATCTCTCTTCGGAACTCATTTCACTCCCGGTTAAAATTTCCTGGAGCTCATTTACCACTCGATCATAATATCGCTCAAGTGCCAACGGATATAGTTTTTTGAATACTTTCCAGTCGGATTCCTTGATTTGGTCAGGCATGCTCAAATACGGGATTGTTAACTTTACCCAATCTAATTGATTCACTATAGTAGTGCCACAAGCAATATCTATTTTCCGAGATTCAATACTATTTCTAAAAAATCAGCTCCAGAAGTTCAGCTATAGCCCAGCCAATAAGCAGGATAATCCCGATGATAACTACTATAAACTGTATAACAACAAACCAGATCCATAGCCGGCTTTCGCTGGTTGTTTTCTCGGGATTTTGTTGCAGCTCGTCTAAAATCCGGGCATTGCGCAAATTGGCCTTCCAATATATATCGAAAAAGTCACCCAGTACGGGAATTGAGCCAATGAGCACATCCAACAGAATATTGATGAACATTCGTCCCAATACAGCCGTCCTGCCACCGTGGATGGCTCCCTGGATCAAAAAATAAAGTGAAATCACGCCTGCAATAACATCACCGGCGCCGGGAATCAGGCTGATGATCGGATCCAACCCAAAACGAATATTTGTGTTGGGAATTTTGAATTGGCTGTCGAGTAGTTCGGCCAGTCGTTTTTCGCTGTTTTTGTTTTGCTCGGGCATTATAAAGTTATTTAACTGCAGAGATTACCATGGGATAAGATACACATTCAGATCAATGATATTTGATCGAAGATACGTGAGTTCCGAAAAGTCGAGATGGAAAATACACTTGAGATCGGAATTAGAAACCCACTGGAAGTAAAACAGTAAACTCCTCGTTTGCGAAAGTTTATTGCGATACCCTTTTGTCTTGATACAAAGGGGCTGAAAAATCAAGGCTGAAGAATTGTGAATCGGCTTCGGACAGCAGGATGCGTGGATTTTAATGGTCCTTCTTCTTTAAGATACATGTATTTATTCTGCACCGGTACAAAATCCACACTCGCATCCTTTGTCCTCAGCTCAAATCCTTAGGCCAATTATAACGTGCAAAATCACCTTGAAAAGTCCCTTCTAGAGAGGTAAACTTCACGAGAATTCAGTGGCTCGGGTTTATTTGCTTTCAAGAAATCCTATTTTGTTCTGAAATAAGCAACAACCTCTGGATCTCCGGCCTTAGCGGGTGAGGCGTGGAAAGCATAAAGTCAGATTATTCTGTTCATTTTTTGTCACCAAAAAACGAACCAAAAAAGTGTCGGGGGAATCGTAGATTTTGTACTAATTAAAGCAAAAATTCAGGGATAGCTATTCAACAGTAGTCATTATGCTAAACTTATTTTTCCCGCGATTCCCCCAAACCCCCGAGGAGAAAAACATCTTTTATAATTTCCGTTTGCATAGCATCGGAGCGAGATAATTTACCACTTACGCAAACTCTTTATTCTTTTTGGCTCTTTTGCGCTCGTTGAAATCCAGATATTTTTTGCGGATCCGCAGGCTTTCGGGCGTTACTTCCAGCAGCTCATCGTTGTCAATAAACTCGATACACTGCTCAAGGCTCATCTCTTTCGGCGGAGCAATCTTAACATCGTCCGCACTTTGCGTTTCACGATGATTCGTCAAGTTCTTCTTTTTCACCACGTTCACGACCAGATCATCCGAGCGGTTATTGATGCCCACAACCTGACCTTCATAAACTTTATCTCCGGGCTTCACCAAAAATACGCCGCGATCCTGCAGTCCTTCCAGGCTGTAACTCGTTACTTCTCCCTGTTCCAGCGCGATCAGCGTACCACTGTTCCGCCCGCGAATATCTCCCGCATAGGGCTCGTAGGATTCAAACTGCTGGTGCATGATACCCGTGCCTCGAGTTTCCGTCAGCATTTCGCTACGGAATCCTATAAGTCCCCGCGACGGCACTTTGAATACCAGCCGAGCATTTTCACCTTCACGCGTCATCGAAGTCATAATTCCTTTACGCTGCTGCAGGTTGTCAATCACGCGATTGGTGTAGTCCTGATGCACATCAACCACTACTTCTTCGTACGGCTCGTGGCGCTGTCCGTCAATTTCTTTATACAACACTTCTGGACGCGAAACAGAAAACTCATAACCTTCGCGACGCATGGTTTCTATCAGGATAGCCAGCTGCAGTTCTCCCCGCCCGGAAACTTTGTATATATCGGGATTCTCGGTCTGCTCAACTTCAATGGATACATTAGTTCGATTCTCGCGCAACAGGCGGTCTTTAATTTGATTGGAGGTTACATACGAACCCTCCAAGCCGGCAAATGGCGAATCGTTAACGCGGAAAAACATCGCCATCGTTGGCTGATCAATATCGGGATAATCAATCGCCGTCATATCGGATGTGGCTGTAAGTGTATCGCCGATATCAACCTTTTCATATCCCGCAAGAGCAAAAATATCGCCAGCTACTGCTTTTTCGACCGGCTCGCGCTTTAATCCGTTAAACGTAAACAGCTTGGTAGCCTTGGCTTTTTCTTTAAGTTCGCCGTTACGATCTAACAAGGCAATTTCTTGTCCTTGTTCAATCGTGCCCTGCTCAACACGCCCAATGCCAATACGTCCCACATAGTCGTTCCAGTCAATACTGCTTACCAGCATTTTAAACGGTGCATCAAGTTCCTGCTCCGGAGCGGGAATAGTCTCCACAATTTTTTCGAAAAGTGGCGTCAGATCATCGTTATCATCTTCAAGCTCATCTTTGGCAATCCCGTTGATGCCTTCGGCATAGATGATCGGAAAATCCAGCTGATCATTGGAAGCATCCAGCATCACAAAGAGATCAAAAATCTCATTCAACACTTCATCAGGGCGCGCATCTTTGCGGTCTATCTTGTTGATAACAACAATTGGCTCATATCCGAGGTCCAGAGATTTTCGAAGCACAAATTTAGTCTGTGGCAAGGGACCTTCGGCTGCGTCCACCAAGATAATAACGCCATTAACCATCTTGAGGATACGTTCTACTTCTCCGCCAAAATCGGCATGTCCGGGCGTATCTACAATGTTTATTTTGGTGTCGCCCCATTTTATAGCTGTGTTTTTCGAGCTGATGGTAATACCTTTTTCGCGCTCCAGGTCGCCGGAATCCATTACTCGCTCGGCAACATCTTCATTTTCGCGGAAGGTACCGCTCTGCTTTAACATTTCATCGACCAGCGTGGTTTTTCCATGATCTACGTGGGCGATAATTGCAATATTTCTGATATCCTTATACATATAAACTGTGTTATTTAAGTCGAATTAGCTGATAGATCTATACCGTTACTAATTACTCCGCCGTTCTGCAGTCGGTTGTATATCGATCAACTATCCATAATTTTTCAAGCCTGCAAAGATACGGCTTTATTTGCGCAATTCATTATTATAAAATTTGATTTCTTTCATTCCACTCCGATTGCTCATCGGAACACAATTTGCTATATATACTCTGAATTTGAAGAAAATTGAATAAATTATTTACTAACCCATGAATTTAGAAATTACAGATCAACGGTTTATTGTGTGCGGTGCTAGCAGCGGTTTCGGCCGTGCAATTGCAGAATTATTACTTGATGAAGGAGCAAAAGTTATTGCCATTGCTCGTCGAGAACAGAAATTGACCGAACTCAGCGAAACCTATGGA
This sequence comes from Fodinibius sp. GM108, assembly GCF_058386985.1. NCBI lineage: Bacteria > Pseudomonadati > Balneolota > Balneolia > Balneolales > Balneolaceae > Fodinibius > Fodinibius sp. GM108. The sequence goes on along the minus strand of NZ_JBYEIR010000010.1, from coordinate 136,909 downwards.
GAAAATGTTGATACTGTTGTTGGAGATTTAACAGATGATGACACGCATAATAAAATTGAGGCAGCTATTGGTAACGACCAGCTACACGGCGTAGTGATTAATGCGGGTGGACCTCCGGCTTTGAGTCCGCTGGAGACAGCTATATTTGACTGGGATCAAGCTTATGAAAATGTCATGCGCTGGAAGATCGAGCTCGTATTGCGGCTTGTCTCTTACTTTACATCAAAGGAATACGGACGCATCCTTTTTGTAGAAAGTCAGTCGGTCAAGCAGCCGATTCCCGATCTTGTATTGAGTAATTCGTTCCGCGCCGGTATGGTGGGGTTTGCAAAGTCACTGTCACAGGAAGTTGCCGAACGTGGTGTGACAGTAAACGTATTAGCTCCCGGTTCGCACGATACCCCTGCTATTGAACGGGTTATTAAAAAAGCAGCCGATGAGTCTGATAAATCAGAAGAAGAAGTCAGAAATGAAATGGAGGCTTCTGTACCGGTTGGTCGATTTGGAAAAGCTGAGGAGATAGCCTCTCTGGCCGGATGGATTTTGTCTCCGCATGCATCCTATGTTACGGGACAAACGATCAGTCATGACGGTGGAAATATTAAGGGACTTTTTGGATGACTGAATATTGAATAGCGAACAAGGAATGCCGAATGGGAGAAGTTTAACTCATCATTCGAAGTTCTATAATCATAATTCTGCGTTTCACTATGTGGTATCAGACGAAAATTACGCTTTCTCCGAAATCGCGAGGCTATCATATTATTACGGATGAAGTGCTGAATGAGGTCCCCGAAATCAAACAGATAAGTACGGGTATTGCTCATATTTTCATTCAACATACCAGTGCCAGTCTCACAATCAATGAAAATGCGGATCCCTCTGTACGCCGCGACTTTGCCACTCACTTTAAACGAATGGTGCCTGAAGACACCTCTATGTATGAGCATACGCTCGAGGGTCCGGATGATATGACTTCACATATCAAAAGTTCCCTGCTGGGGCACTCAGTGAGCATCCCCATAACCAACGGAAAGCTGAACCTTGGAACCTGGCAGGGAATTTACTTGTGTGAGCATCGGAACCAGGGCGGCTCCCGAAAACTTGTTGTTACGCTCCACGGGGAACAGTAACAGAAAAGTCAGTTTTCTATAACATCCTTAAAATTGACCGAACCCTCAGTCCCTTTCTGAAAAGCTTCGACAAAGGTATTTCTTAAAATATTGGCGATGGTTGTCCAAACAGATGTCTCCGGGTCATTTAAGTCTCCTTCCAGCGGTACCTGTGTTGCAAATCGATCCTTCGGCTGATTTTGGAATATGCTCGTGACTACTTCAGCCGCGCCCTCCCATACCGCGGAAAGGACGTTATCAGTATCCTCCTCAATATCAAAAACCTTAACATCAGTCATTATTGGTCTGATATATCCTTCTAAAAGCCCATTCGAAACCGCCATCTCTACATAGACATCAAAAACTCCCCGTTCAAAATCCAGGTTAGCATAGGCCTCAGCGAAATCATTAAGGGCAGGCAGTGATACGCTCTCAAAGCTGGCATCCAGGTCAAAATCGGGAATTTCTTTTAATACATTTGCTCTGGCGAAGAGATCTAACTTCCCATCACCGATTGAAATGGCAGAAACATTTATCGTGGATGGCAAACTGTCATCTTTTGCTTCTACATTTGAAAAATTTGTTGCCTCAATTTGTAAGCTGTCCAGCGAAATATTGACCTTGGGATCACTTTCAAAATCGCGATAAGCTACTTTGCCGTCATTAACGGCAAACCGGTTTATACTGATGGGCATTAACTCTTTCACCTGCTCTACCCAATCCACCTCTGTCCCAGTTTGCATAGCACCGAAATTAGCTATCGGACGATATATTTCTATCTCTCCCACCAGACTACCATCAAAGAGAGCGTTCCACTGTACTGATAAATCGATAAGATCAGCTTGCAGAAACGGAGCTGGAATACCTTTTTTGACTTTATCAATTTCCAGACCCTCTACCTGGTAAGCACCTCGGTATAAATTAAGATTTACTCCCTCTATTGATCCGGTGTATTCGGGCAGATCATCTAATTCGCGATTAACATAATCGGTGATCCAATACGGCAGATAGATACGAATTCCAATAAGCACCAGCAGTGTTACCAGTAGTACCTTAATAGACGTCTTCATGGTAAATTGCCTCTCTCCATTTCATTTCCTTTGGTATTTTTAAACCTCATCCAGGTTAGATTGATTCAGATTCGGCAAAAATATCCGTTAAGCTTAAGTTCCTCCATAAAAAAAGTAGTAGCCTCTGTTTTGAGACTACTACTTTAGAATGCCAGCTAAGATTTACTTTAATTTTCTTCCTTCTTTCTCTTCTTCCATTGATCTAAAACAATGGGAACAACAAAAAACATAGAAGCAATAACACTAATAATTACAGAAGTTAAATCGATGTCCATTTTGACTCCTTTTTGTATTGATATACGCTCCCGAAGGAGCGACTTTTTAGTTAATTCTGTCAATAACAGAACAGAGATGAAATCGCGCAGGATGCCGAATAGAATTCGGCAATTGCACTGAGAGACAGATCACAAAAAGAAGTGAAAAGGAAAAATTAACTTACGTATAGTAAACCCCGACTCTATTAAGCTCCCGAACTTGATATAATATTTTAACCATCGCTCTATTGCAGATTCAGGAGCAGAACTACTAAACAGTTCATATTTCCGTTCTGTAGTAGATTGAGGCTGAGGAATTCTATTTGTTATTTCTGTGGGAGTCTCTGCCTGATGATGAATAGCATATAAGTTTGGATACCCTGCAGGATATCCAAAAGGAGAATGGGGCTTTTCTACGGAACGGCTCTCAGGTACTTCAGATTGGATCTCCGCTACCTCCGCTTCCCCTATTGCATGTATGGGAAGTTGAACGGCAAAGAGCAGAAATATGATTTTTAGCAGAGACTTCATAGGATCCTTAAGATAAGGAACTAATTGAGTGAAACGTATTAATTATAAACGTAAATATAGGCCATATTAGTAAGAAGAATAGTGGAATATTTTCAGTAATAGACGGAACAAATAAGTCAGTTTTATTTTAAAAGAAAAATCATTCTGACATAAAATGGAAATGAATTAATCAAGAGGATAATGGGAAAACTAGAGGGAAAAACAGCACTCGTTACAGGTTCCGACTCGGGCATTGGTCAGGCAACAGCCATTACCTTTGCACAAGAAGGCGCCGATATCGTTGTGACATATCACAGCGATCGTGAAGGAGCAGAAGAAACGCTGCAAAAAATAAAGGACGCCGGAAGAGAAGGAGTAATTATTCAGACGGACACGCGATCAGAAAGAGAAGTAGAAGAGATGTTTGACCAAGCGTTGACAAAATTTGCCACTCTCGATATTCTGGTAAATAATGCCGGAGTTAACGCAGCCGGAATACATGTTGCCGATATGTCAACAGAACAGTGGGATAATACGATAAAAACTGACTTATACGGCTACTTTTTTTGTGCCCGACGTTTTATCAAACATCGTAAGAAAGAAGGCGGCGGAGGTAAAATAATTAACGTTACATCCGTTCATGAAGAACTACCCGGCGAAGGTTCTGCGGATTATTGTGCTGCAAAAGGAGCCGTCAGAAATCTGACCCGATGCCTCACGCTGGAATTGGCTGAAGACAATATCAGCATAAATAACTTAGCCCCGGGAATGATTCTGACCCCATTCAATAAAGATGCTATTGAAGATGAAGAAACCCGGGAACAACAGACCGAGAGCATTCCGATGAAACGCGCCGGTAAACCCGAAGAAGTTGCGAAAGTGGCTTTGTTTCTGGCTTCTGAAGATGCTGATTATGTCAATGGGTCGACATATGTCATTGACGGCGGACTGATGCAAAATGTCGGACAGGGTGCGTAAAAAAACAAATGGTCTAAGCTGACCCTTGATCCATATAAGTTTTTATTAAGCAAAACCGCAGAGTGCGTAGAGAATCTCGCGGAGATACGCAGAGATAGTGCTTGATATACTCGCCTTATTAGATACTTAAGGAAGCAGATCTTTTCCTCACGTTATTAACAGTAATCCTATAGGTATGAAAAATCATATTCCTTTACGGACTCTCAACCACTTGTCTGAGAGAGGAAGAGCAGGTTGGGATAAATCATCATCTTTAGCACTCACAAATTTAATTTCCTCAACAGTATAAAAAGCATCTAAATCAACAGATTCGATAACTTCTTTTATTGTATCCCAATGTTTGCGCTTTGTAATCGTAAATATTATTTCAACGGATCCTTCACTCCCTTCACCTCCTACCCGGGTAAACATGAATCCAGTGTTTTTTAAGATTTTAGTCAGCTCACTTCCCTTTCCGCCTGTAATGATTCGCACCAAAACCGTTCCTACCTTCAATTTATTTTCAATCAAAAGCCCAAGATAGGTTCCTGTTGCAAAACCTCCGGCATAAGCTAAATAATTAACCCAGTTATTCAGATGATTTATAAGCTGTGCAATGACAAAAACCCATATCAATACCTCTAAAAAACCTAGCATAGCGGCAAAAAGTCGCATCCCTTTTGAAACGTAAACAATTCGCAATGTTCCTAAGCTTACATCGCATATACGTGCAAAAAATATTATGAATGGAATCCAAAATGCAGGAATAGATGAAACCACAATTTTTTTAATTTTAAAATAAGGAATGCACTATAAGGCAAAAAATCCAACAAAATATCTTCATATAAGCTACTGGATTGAATTAAAATCTGGTAGGATGCTGAACCTACATATAAGTAATATCCTGAAGATTTTCCCAATCCTGAGAATCCAGGTTTAAATGGTAAAATATCAAAATGAGAACACCACCTGACAGATCTACCTTGTTTTCAGCCCGAAGATTTGGGAGACCACCGCTAGTCAGACAAGTTCTCAAATGCTAGCAAAGACTTTGCGATAGTACGATTGCGCTATCTCCAATATTATTGAGATTCCTCATCATTCAGAAAAACCGCTGAATTCTTCGGAATGACATGAAAATTTGTAGATGTTTGATTAGAACATTCAACTTCGTCACTACCTCATCTCATCCAAAATACCAAGTGAGGCATGACAACGAGCCTTGGCGTAATGCTGTTCGCTTCAGCTTCGGGAGCAGAGCTCCCTCACAGCTAGTTGAGCAACTGAAGTAAGATGAGATGGTTGAATGGATGTACTTACAGATTTAATAGAAATTAAAGAGCTTCGCCAAACAAACTACATGAGCTTGCTCGACGAAGCTTTAGCGTAGTTGAGCGGAGAGGGAGGGATTCGAACCCTCGATACCCCGTTAAGGGGTATACTCCCTTAGCAGGGGAGCGCTTTCGACCACTCAGCCACCTCTCCAAGGGAAGTCGCAAATATAACCTGCTTTGAAAATCTTATCAACGAAAAATCAGTTTTTTTCTTCATTATCTCCATCCAGGATATAGATCTGCGCCAAATTACGTCCCTCCTGCGCGTAATCAAGCCCGTAACCCAAGACAAAGAGTGTAGGAATTTGAAATCCAACGTAGTCAAGCTGAACATCGTGATGTGTCGCTTCTGTCTTATGCAGCAATGTTACTGTGGCGATGGATGCCGGTTTTTTCTTTTCGAGCTTATTAACCAGGTACTTCATTGAGAGCCCGGTATCTACAATATCCTCAACCAAAATTACATGACGATCTTTAATATCAGCGTCAATGTCTTTTAGATCGGTCACTTCGCCTGATGATACTTTTTCATCGCCATAACTGCTGAGCTTCAAGAAATCGACTTCACACGGAATATCCACCTGGCGCATCAGATCCGACAGAAAAATATACGCGCCGTTGAGTACACCTACGAAAATGGGATTTTTACCTTCATACTGTTCTGCAAGTTCTTCTCCCAGTTCAGCCACTCGTTCCTGCAGCTCCTCGCGTTCCAGATAAACTTTAAACCTTTCTCCATTACATTCAACAGTTTGTGGAGTATAACAAGACATGTAAATTTAACTTCTGTACTTTATTTCCAGACACTGATCAGTATTTTCGTCACATTTCACTTGTTCAGAAATAGTGCCAGGTGGTATCTGATTTTTAATTGGCGGAAAGATAAGAGCATAGATTGTTTCTTCAAAAGATTCTATTACCAATGCTTCTTCTTTATAAGCAGCACTTATCTTTTTATCAGTCAAATGGTCAGATACCCGCTGATGTCCCTCCATCCCCAAAGGCTGAAATTTATCACCGGCTTGCCAACGCCGCACACGGAGAGGCCAGTTCATTTTAGAAATATCGAGATAAAGAGCATCACCAAAATCCGGATTGTTGAATGCTTTAACTTTAAAATTCAATTCACCTATTTGAACGGTTTTTTTTAGCTCTTCGAGCTTGATCTTTATAGGCTCAAAAGTTTGATCTGAATCGAACTCAAAAACATAATAGTCACGGTCTCTTATTATTGATATCCCGGGAATCAACTCAATAGACTTTCCTGTTTGCAGATCCGAAAGCTCATCAATACGCTCCAGGCTGCCCGTTGAAATCTGTATTGCCGGATCTTGTTGCTTAATAAGAAATAATAAGAGCGATTTCTGTAGGCCAGGTTTCAGCGAATGAAATGGCTTTCGCTCGAGACCGTGATCATCGGAAATCTGTTCGGAAATCCACTGAAGGGACTGTTTGTAATTTTCAGACTGTTGACTAATCCGAAGCACATTTTTTTTCCATCCCGGGAAAAATTCCTGCAGCTTCGGTAGCCATTCATTCCGTAAAAAATTACGGGCAAAATCTGTCTCAAGATTAGATTTATCGGTGCGGTAAGGAATATTATGTTCCTTGACATAAGCCTCGATCTGCGGACGAGAAATATCCAGCAGCGGACGAAAGATTTCGCCGTCCCAAACTTCCATGGCCGTCCAGCTCGGCATGCCGGCACCGCGAAACATTTTCTGCAGAATCGTCTCAACCTGATCGTCTTCATGATGAGCCAGTGCCAACCCGTCTGCACCGAATTTTGTCTTTAGCCGTCTAAACTCCTCATAGCGAACATCACGGGCCCACTGCTGAAAGTTTCTGTCTTCGGCTTCTTCGGGATCCGCCAGTTGCGTATGGCATTCGAACCCCCACTTATCGGCTGCTTGCTCAACGAGGCGAGCATCCTTGTCGGAGGCCTCTCCCCTTTTTTGATAGTTGATATGCGAAACTATAGCCGATATTCCCAGCTCTTTGAAAGCGTACAGCAGACTCATCGAGTCCATACCGCCACTTACGGCAATAATGAAATCCAGCGAAGAGAGATGGGAAAAATGGTGTCGAATATTTTCCCATACTGTTTTTTCAATCAGTGACCAGTCGGATTTGTTCATAGGTAAATTTTTGAATTCCACCATCGTGATCTAACATCAACAGTTGCCCCCGCTCATCGATTCCCAATAGCTTATAGGTATTGGGCTTCATTTCACCATTGACTTTTAACCCGACCCACTGACCATAGCCCCGGATATTGCGATTAATAGCTATATGGAGATCCGGCTGTTGACGTTGCCACAGACTGTATTTGTATTCTATACGACTTAATAAATCACTCAAAAATTGCTCCCGTTCAAAAGTTTGTCCGGTCTCTTTTTTTACGGATGTGGCCTTGCTTTTAAGATCTTCAGAAAATGTTACCTGATTTACGTTCAATCCAATGCCAATCACCAGCCGGTCAAACTCGTTGCCGTTAAACATGGTCTCAGTTAAGAGACCCGCTGCTTTTTTATTATTTAGCAATACATCGTTGGGCCATTTTATGCTTGCAGTGGCATTCTCTAATGCGTTAAGATGCTCTACAATAGCCAGTGCACAAGCAAGAGTCAAAACATGAAATCGTTCGGGGGAAGGTGGTAAAAAGACCAGTGAAAATGTGAGATTCTTTCCGGGATCCGACTGCCAATTCCGCTCGTATTGACCACGTCCGCGAATCTGGTTGTCAGTGATACAGATAACTCCCTGTTCCACCTCCTTGGCCGGCAGCTTCTTTAAATACGTATTCGTGGATTCCAGTTCTTCGAAATAGCAACAACTTTGCCCCAGCCATTGACTGGAAAGCCTATTTTGAAAAAGGGAAACATCAAATTTTGAGCTCAAGGCACTATAATTTCAAAATCAATTAAACATTACGCTTCGGCTAACTTACTTTTCAAAAGATCTATCTTGGCAATGGGTGTCGGATCTACATCATTCAATACAGCCAGATAAAAACTGGTCCAGTCGGCTATCTGAATAAGTGAAAACATTCGCGCAAGCCTGGTTTCTCCACGGGTTTTCAATACATGTAAAGATGCTGTTTGATCTTCGACCAGCTCTTCAACAATCTCCATTCTTCGCTGCACCCGCGGATTATCCTTTTTATCCTTTAGCATAACTACAGAAAGTCGCCCAGTCAGGTGTACAATTCGCTCCCACCCTACAATTTCGTTATGGTTCATTTCAGGTAGTGTATTACCATAAGAAAGCGTTTTAGCATTTTCAGCAAATTGTCCGCGCCACCGCAAGTTAACCGGCTCCATCATGGTGGCATCCGAATAGAAAATCGGGAGCGTATCGTTCAGCTCTTCGGCCAGTGCCAGGGCCTCATTATCTTCCGGATCAGATAACAGCTCATTCTGTTCAGATAAAAAGTCAGCTGTTTCTTTGAGGGCAGTATCTCCTTCATCCAAAAAACCAAGGTGCTGAAAAATGCGATATAAAGGCACAAAACTATACCCGAGGGCTGCACGTGGCGGCATTCCACTGGGAATTTTAATATAGTCAAAACCTTCTTTTGCAGCCTTCAGCATCAGCTCCCCCCCTGAAGTTACGCCTATGGTCTGTGCCCCACTATTACGGGCTGCAGTTAGAGCAGTAAGCGTTTCTTCGGTGTTACCAGAAAAACTGCAGGCTATGAACAGGGTTTGCTCATCAACCCAATTCGGAATTTCGTAGTGCCTCACTACCTGGACGGGAAACGGACAGGTTTTATAGCTGTACGCACGAATCAGATCGGCACCGATGGCAGAGCCGCCCATTCCTGCAAAGCATATTTTGTTGATGCGATTCTGGTCAATCGTCAAATCCAGATCGCCAGTGATATCCATTGCTTCTCTCCACTGCTCGGGAAAATTTACCAGTAACTCCCGCATGTTTTGACTATCAATTTTTTGAATGTGCTCTAGATCCATTTTAGTAATTATTTTTTGTTTTCCAATTCGAAAAAATTTGTTTGATATCGTCCATAGTGTCGCTCGCTAATACTTTTTCGCTCAACTCTTGCATCTCTGATAATGAATGATTGCGCAGCATCTGCTTAACCGAAGGTAATACCACCGGATTCATACTTAAACTATTGATTCCCATTCCCAATAAACAGCATGCTGCAATGGGATCGGAGGCTAGTTCTCCACACACGCTCAGCGGTATTCCCTCTCTTTGAGCGGCATCAGCTACTTTTTTTATCAATTCCCATATAGCCGGATGCCGCTGGTCGTAAAGCGAAGATATTCGCACATTTCCGCGATCCACGGCCAATATATATTGAGTCAGATCATTCGTACCGATGCTCATAAAATCGGCGTGGCGAGCAAAATTATCAGCTTTAATTGCCACAGAAGGCACCTCTACCATAATACCCAGCTGTACTTCTTCATCCACAGTAATACCTTGCTTCATCAGATCGCCCTGAATATTGAACATAAGCTCTTTCACCCGCAAAAGCTCATCGACGGTAGAAATCATCGGCAACAGGATACGCACTCTACCTTTAAATTTTGCAGCCACCTTTAGTATCGCTGTCATCTGATTTTTAAGCATCTGATCCTCATCCAACAGCATGCGAATACCCCGCCAGCCCAAGAAAGGATTCTGCTCTCTTTCCGCATCATCGAAAAATTTATCACCACCCGCATCAAACAGCCGAATGGTTACAGGGTGAGGTTCTGTGGATTTCAGAATCAGCTGGTAAAATTTTTCTTGCTGCTCCTGATCGCTAAAATTCTCGCGACTTAAATAAATCGATTCAGTCCGTAATAAGCCGATACCCTCGGCACGAAACTGCTGAACAGCACTTAGCTCTTCAGTAAATTCGATATTAGCTTGCAACGTAAACGGCTTTCCGTCGGCTGTCCGATTTGGCTGCTTAACTATAGATTCAAAATCAGTTTGCGCCTTAACTTCCTGATCCATCAACTCCTGGTATTTCTGGCGCGAATCTTCCTGCGGATGCACGATCACCTCACCATTGCGGCCGTCCAGGATAACCAGCTCATCAGATTTAATGGCATCCGTAGCATTTTGCACTCCTACAACCGCCGGAATTCCCATAGAACGAGCAATAATGGCGGCATGCGAGGTCGTCCCGCCGCGATCCATAATTATTCCTTTAATGTCGCGGCTGGTAAATTCAATAACTTCACGAGGGCTCAGCTCGTGAGCAACCAAAATGGTTCCCTCGGCAAACTCATCCTGATGGTCATGTAAAATTTGAATCAGTCGATCTCTCACATCAGAAATGTCGACCGATCGATCGGGGCCATTATCGCCAAAATTTTGATCAATAACCTTTAAATAACTGTCAAAAACTTTTTGAATAGCAGTATCAGCAGCCCTATTATTTACGGAGATTTCATGCTCAACCTGTTTTGTTAATTCAGGATCATTAAGCATTTCGATCTGGGTACGGACCAGCTCAATGGCATTTTCATCTTCTGATCCGTCGCGAAGTTTTTCGAGTTCTTTCTTTGCTTTTTGACGAGCATCTTGAAATTTGCTGATATGCTGTTGAACACGATCATCAGCAACCTGTCTCTCAGAAACACTGGGCAAGCTTCGTTGATATATACTGGTTTTGCCAATGACGATACCAGGACAACCGGGCGATCCTGACAATGAAAATTCTTTGATATCGTCGTTATTGCTCATCTTGTCCTTCGTATGCTTCTCCAAAACCACTGTTGATTAATTCTGTAATAGCTTCTGTTGCTTCTTCCTCGTCCGGACCTTCAACCTCTAATTCTAGTTCAGCACCTTTCTCCGCAGCCAAAGTCATTACACCCAGAATACTCTTTCCGTTCACTTTGTACCCATACATATGAATATGGAAATCGGACTCAAATTTACTTGCCACTTTTACCAGTGCAGCGGCCGGACGGGCATGAAGTCCCGCATCATTAACAATTGTAACTTTCTTCTTTATCATTCTAAATTTTTTGTTAAAAACAAGATGCCAATTATACTAATAACTATCCACTGGCAGTTATCAGAGGCTGCTGATTCTTTTAACTTAAGTCAAAAATTAAATTTAGGAACTGCTCACTCATTTAAGGGAAAATTTATTTCAGAAGAAGTTTATGCCTCATGGCATACTGTCTACTGCTCACTGCCAACTGTTAACTGCCTACTGTAAACTGTAAGATTGTTTTATTAAATTGTGTTCCAATTTTTGAATGAATCAAATATCGAAATTTCATGTCTGTAACCAAAAAAGATGTTGAATACGTAGCGGATTTGGCCCGTTTGCAACTATCAGATGAAGAGACAGAATCACTTGCAAACGATATGAACCAGATTCTTGATTATATGACAACGCTCGAAGAGGTTGACACCTCTGATGTGGAGCCATTAGAGCACGTTATCGATCTGGAATATCGCCTCAGAAAAGACGAGGCCAAAGAACCGCTCTCGCACGAAGATGCGCTCAAAAATGCTCCCGATGCCGATTCAGATTACTTCCGCGTGCCCCGGGTTATTGAGTGATGATTTGTGGCTTGTAACTTGTAATTCGTCATTGTGTAGCTTTGTGATAAAATATTCATAAAAAAATAAACCTTTGGCTTCAAAAAAGACTCCCTCTCTTAAAGAAGATTTCATTTCCAGGCTTTCGGATAAGAAAAAGCATGCCCTAGCACTTATTTTTCTCTTCATCCTGCCTCTGATTCTTTACTCGGCTATTTTCTTCGGGGGACAACAATTTATGGGAAATGATGTCACTCAATGGCGAGCCAGTGCCCAGTCGGTGATTGAACATATCGACGAGCATGATGAGCATCCACTGTGGGTTACCAATATGTTTTCCGGGATGCCGTCGTACGTAGTCCACAACCCCAGCTCTCCGCCCAATATTGATCTTTTTATAAAAAAGATTTCAGGCTCAGTACAGCCCCTGCTCTATTTCTGGGTTCTGCTCGGCGGCACATACCTATTTTTTGTAATGCTGGGCGTCCGCCCTTTTTCGTCCGCCCTGGGATCGATCCTTATCGGTTTCACCACTTACCTGCCCATTATCATCGAAGCGGGACACTACAACAAATTTATCGCTTTCGCACTTATCCCGTGGATGTTTGTCGGTTACCTGATGGTATCCCGATCCGACAAAAAGCTGCTGGCATTTTTTACTTTTGCCCTGGCGCTGACACTTCAGCTGCGAGCCAATCATCCCCAGGTATTATATTACTTTCTTTATTTGCTGGGCTTTTGGTGGATCTACGACAGTTGGCTTTCATACAAAAAAGATGAAATTTGGGATTGGCTGAATCGCACAGGCATTGCTTTTGGAGCTGGTATCCTGGCCATTATTTGCAGTATTGATGTTTTTTGGCGTCTCTATGAGTATTCAGAATACAGCACACGCGGAGGCTCGACACTTGAAACAGCCGGCGGTGGAAGCGGTGGGCTTTCTCTCGATTACGCCTTCAGCTGGTCGCAAGGTGTGGGCGAACTTTTTACGCTTATCATTCCCGGTCTCTATGGCGGATCCTCCAGCGAAGCCTATTGGGGACCAAAATCGTTCACCAGCGGCCCGCACTATTTCGGAGCCATCGCTTTTGTACTGGCACTAGTCGGATTATTCCGCTATCGCAAAAAAATAAAGTATCTGTTTTTCGGCGTCGGATCGCTGACAGCATTATTTGCGCTTGGAGAAAACTTTCGGCTGCTTAATGAATTCATGTTTCATTACATGCCGTTCTTCAACAAATTCCGGACGCCGGAAATGTGGCTCATCGTAACGGTATTTTGTTTTTCTGTACTTGCCGTATATGGGATAGAAGCTACTTTCCAAATTGCCACCGATCGACAAAAATCGATCAACGATCTGTTTCTTCCGCTGGGAATTGCAATAGGGCTCGGTGTTGTATTTGCCCTTGGGAGCAATGCTCTTTTATCCTTTGAAAAACCCGGCGAAGTTCAGCAGTTTTCTCAGCAGCTGGCCCGACAAAACAATGTTTCGCCTGATAATCCCCAGGTGCAGCAAAAAGTTCAGAGTTACATCAACAATCAGTTAAAACCTGATCGCAAAGAGATGGCCAGAAGCGACTCTATCCGATATCTAATTCTGGCACTTATAGCCAGCGGATTAATTGTAGGACTGATAAATAGAAAAATAAGCAAGGGATATTTTCTTGTCGGGTTATTACTCTTGGCAGCTTATGATATGCTCAGTGTTGACAGTCGCTATGTTGATGAAGAACGGATGGTCCCAGATCATATTGAAGCAGAGCAGCAGATCCGGCAGCAAAAACAGCCGATGGATGAATATGTGATCCAAAATATTGAAAGTGGCGAAGGATATCCATGGCGGGTATTTCCCTTGACACGAAATCCATTTAATAACGCCGTTCCGATGTCCTATTTCTATCCAACTGTGGGCGGATATACTGGGGCCAAGCTGGCGCACTACCAGGATCTTGTTGATCACCTGCTAATGCAGGGACCTTCCGGAATTAATCATCCAATTCTTGATATGCTGAACGTCAAATATCTGACGGCTCAGCAGCCTCTCCCCTTCGATGGCTATACCGAAGTTTTCAATCAAGGCAATCAGTACGTGTACGAAAACAATGATGTGCTGCCCAAAGCATTTTTTGTGGATTCGGTAAAAACCGTTGGCAGTCCACAGGAGGCAGTTGACTTGATGCAACCAAATGCCGGTTTTAATCCTGCTGAAACAGCCATTGTTGAAACGGAGGAACAAGTTATGGCCTCTGAGGACACAACCACTCGGGTATCAGTAGAAAGCTATAAAGCAAACGAATTTACGCTCCAAACTTCATCTCAGGAAGATGACTTTTTAGTCATCAGCGAAATCTACTATCCTGAAGGATGGGTAGCTGAAATTGATGGTGAACCGACTGAAATCTATAAAACAAATTTTGTATTGCGTGGACTGGAAATTCCGGCGGGCGACCACACCATCACGATGTCTTTCGAACCAGCCTCTCATATTTGGGGGATGCGCATCGCCTGGGCTGGACATATCATCCTGTGGATTACCGGACTTGGTGCCGTCGGTTTATGGTACATCAGACGCAATGAGGAACGTGCAGCAAATTAATATTTCCAACGTTCATACCAGGCTATGCCAAACGTCATCATTTGGCAACGGAAACTAAAACGAGTTTCAAGCGTGGACGCTTGAAACAGCCGCAGGATATAATTCACAAGTGTAGGCGCTTGAAACTACTTACGCGGTATATTTGAAGGCCAAAAAACAGCACAAGAGGTAAGAATCAGTCAAATAGCCGTTGTTCTTGCTGATTCATGCATCGGGGCAGCAGATCTGTAGAATAGATTTCGATCTCGAAATAATCCAGTACGCGCTGCATACGCTCAATATCATCGGCATCGAAAAAACGTCGCCATTTTGAGAGTTGGAGCTCCAGATCTTCTTTAAACGTAGCCTCTTTGGTCGTGGAACTTTCTTCACGCACCCGCTCCAAAATTCCATCGGGCATCTCCATATTCCACTGATTAAAGATATGCCATAATTCCTGCTCCGGATTCAAAAGCAATGCTTCATAATAAACAGTATGCCAATCCCGGTTGTGGCGCTCGCTGTTTAGCATCACCCGATTATTGATAGCCCATGTTGCTATCATTTTTTCGGGCTTGGTAGTGATGGTAGACAAAAAATCACTATGCTGTTTGATGATTTCATTAAATGGCATCTCTGGAATCTCATATCCCTCAAATTCATAATCCCAGCTACCTTCTTTCATCTGTGATGCGGCAACCGCAAAAGGATGACGCAGTAAATAAATAGGCTTCAACTGAAACTCAAACCTCCTAAACAGCCAAGGGGCCAACGCATTTGCCCGCACAAATTTGACAATCATCCGGTCTGCAGTAATAAAATTAAACGGGAATTCCCGGGAGGCCAGCCAGAAATTCAGGTATTCTCCCTTGAACAATTTAGTAAAAGTCTCCTCGGCTTCTTTCCATTCTTCATTCTCGGGAATATGCTGCCGCCAGCCAAATCCCAGCTTGCTAAATGGCTCCACATTTCGGATATGCAGCGGTTCCCACAGATTTGCCGTCCCCGGCACTTCCCTGATCAGCTCCATCAGCCATGTGCTTCCGCTGCGGGGATAGCTGAAAATGATGATATTTTCTTCGGGCTCGAAGCTGCGTGCACCAGCACTTACATTACAAATCAGATCCAAAACCCTGGTTTTTACATGATATAGCTTTTTACGGATCTCCATAGATATCCTACGTCCAAAATCTTTCTTTCAGGATTCGTTTTAACTCTTTCCAATAGCGGAATGCTGGTACATAGCTGATAAATTCAGTAATCGACTCTGGTTTTTGTTGGGCCCGGCGGATTTTATACAACTGATATTTCCGCTGGCTCCTGTTGAAACGGTGTTTGTGCTTATTATAAAACTGCAGGTAACCACAAAATGATGAACGGTCAGTGATCCTTTCTTCTTGGTGATCCATAAAGATCGTCTGCAAAGGCTTTTGCACATTTTTGACGGGGCCATACTTAGAACTCAGACGGAGCCAGAGATCGTAATCCTGGGCAGCAACCAGATCCTCATCAAAACCGCCTATTTCGATTAATCGGTCGCGCAGTACCAGCGCTTGATTGCCTACTTGATTAGTATACAGCAGGGTATCAAGATCGATCATCTTTTTCTTTTTCCAGCGAAGTTTTCCTCCGGGATAGGCCATCATCGTATCAGAAGTAACGCAGGAATAATCATCTTTATGGGCGGCCAACAGCTCCTCAATACGTTTTTGATGCCATATGTCATCGTCATCGAGTCCGGCTATAAACTCACCTGAAGCAGCCTCTATCGCCTGATTTCGTGCTTGCGCGGCGCCTACAGAACGCTCATTTTCTATGACTAATAATGTTACACCAACGTTTTGCTTATATTGTGCCAACAAATCAGCTGTTCGATCTGTGGAGCCGTCATTTACGACAATCACTTCCATATTCTCGTACGTCTGATCGATGACGGAATTGAGAGCCCGTTTCAGTAAATCAGCTCGATTTTTCGTTGGAATTATGGCAGAAACCAGTGCTGACATTTAATAATGATCTTTTAGTTTATAGCTGAAATATATCATTTGATCGGCTTTTTGATTACAAAAAATATTTCGCATTCTGATATTGTCGTATGGCAGAAATCAACCCTAAAATCAGTGTAATTATTCCCACTTACAACCGGAAACGCTATCTGCTTGATACGCTTCGTTCTCTGGTGAATAATACGGCGGAGCCGGAGGATTATGAAATCATTGTGGTTAACAACAACTCCGACGACAACACGAAATCGGCCGTCACCTCATTTATCAATGAGCATTCGGAATATCAAGTCAGACATGTTATTGAAGAAGATCAGGGGGCATCGCATTCCAGGAATAGAGGCATAAAAGAATCCCGAGCTCCCGTCCTTCTTTTTGTGGATGATGATGAAATTGCCGATGAACACCTTATTCAAAGCTGGATGTCGTTTTTCGGAAAATATCCGAATGCCGCGGGCGGGGGCGGACGCATTGAAGTGCAATTTGAGGATCCGCGTCCTGACTGGATGTCGCATTTTTTAATGCCACTTCTTGGTGAGCATAAAATTTCATCATCTATTAAAAAATACCGCCCCTCACAGTTTCCATTTGCGGGAAATATGGCCTTTCGCAAACAGGTATTTGAAAAATATGGCACGCTCAAAACTGATCTCGGCCGCAAAGGCGGCAGCCTGTTAGCCGGTGAAGAAAAGGAGTTTTATAAACGTATTCGCAAGCATACCGTTCAGATTTATCACGTGCCGGCAGCCAAAGTATATCACAGAGTCGATAAACCGAGGATGACAAAAGAGTTCATAAAAAAGCAAGCCCTGGGACTGGGCAAAACCATTCGCCTGATGCTCGACAATGAATCACCGTTTCGAAAGATTCGCAAGATATCATCGGAGTTGTTTAAATCTGTTGTAACTCTTGGTCTGTTTGTAGGTTATACATTCGGATTAAAGTATCCCAAGGCTAAAATGTTGCTGAAGTTTCGCTGGTGGATCTGGAAGGGATACTGGAAATCTGATATCAGTTATTAATTATGGTTATTGGACAAAACATGAATCCGGATTTTCAGGATTAGCAGGATTTAAGGATCGGTTATTTTTTAATAGTAAACCAAATATGATCTTTGAATATAATCCCCAAATCTGTTTAGAAGAGCGAACTCAAGGAAGCCGGTTGATGCAACAGCCAACCCGTCAGGCTTTTTCGGTGGGTGTGAGTTAGCATAACTTCATGTTCCACAGTATCACTTTTAAACATCACCATTCGCCGGGCCAGTGGAGCGACAAGCACTTCTTCATTATTTGACTGATAAATTTTTAGCTCTCCCCCATCGCCTTTTTTCCAGTTTTCATTGAGATATATAAGCATAGATATAACGCGGTTATTCTTTCCCTTGAACTGATCGATATGTTTTTCATAGCGGGTTTCTGGTGGATATAAGGCAAAATGAAACTCATAATCTGATATGCTAAGGAAAAGCTGTTTTTTAAGATTATGGACCGTTTCATAAAAGAGATTGAAAAGATCGGATAAAGTTGTATCTCGCTGTTGGTCCAGCCAGTAAATAAAATCACCGCGAACAGATGATTCGATCTGGCGTTTTTCTGATGAGCCGATAGCAGCTTTAGAAAATTCATGCTGATCCAGCAGATGCTGAAAGTAGTTCTGTACTTTTTGATAAAGATCATCAGATAGAAAACGATCTACTACCACATATTCGTCTGTTGCCAGTTGGTCCAGCCAGTGATTCCATTGCTCATCGGAATAATGCTGTTGTACCTCGGTTGATTTCATTTCAGTCTCCTTACGTTTTGGTAGAGAATATACACACTTTCAGCAAATTCTATTCTCAAAATTTATTAGATGACCAAGTTTAGTTTTATGCCTTCTCGGAGATTCGGGGCAAATAAGGATGAATATATGACCATTTTTTCAGCCAGTAAAAAATATTTAACCAATAGGTTGAATGTTTTAAATTAATTCCTATATTTAACCGAAAGGTTGAATAATTGGATGAATATGTTAGACTCAACACTACATGCATTAGCAGACAGTACCCGCCGCGACATTCTACTGCGTCTGGCGGAAGAAGAGCACTCGGTCAATGAGATTGCGGAACCCTACGATATGTCGCTCGCTGCGGTCTCCAAGCACCTGAAAGTGCTGGAATCGGCTGATTTGGTGATCCGGCGCAAAGAGGGACGCAAATATTTGTGCCGGATGAACTATGAGCCGCTGGTTGAAGTCTCAGAACTGATAAAGACATATCGCAAATTCTGGGAGACTCGATTCGACGAGCTGGAACAATTTTTAGAAAAACAAAAAGGTGAGGAAGAGTAATGGAAAAAACATCAGAAACAACATTGGTAGTGGAGCGAACAATCCAAGCTTCACCGAAACAAATTTTTGAAGCTCTAACGCAAGAGTCTAAACTCCGGCAGTGGTTTTATCCCATAAAACGAGGGTTTTCGGTAGAAGTGAAATTCGATCCGGAAGTAGGAGGAGCTTATCAAATTGATATGATTGATCCCGATGGGAAAACTTATACCCACAGAGGAGAAATCAAAGCGCTGGTTCCCAATAAGAAACTTTCTTTTACCTGGAATTCGCATGTCGTCGAGGATACGCTGGTGACAATCTTTTTAGAGAAACTAGACGATGGAACAAAAGTTCTTTTAACCCATGACTTTAAGCCTTCTGATGAAATCGGTGGACACGAAGAAGGCTGGAAAGATCTGCTCGAAAATCTCAATAACCTGTTAACCTAACCAATAAATATTATGGGAAATGATGAATCAACATTAACGGTAAAGCGTGTAATCAATGCCGATGCTGAAATGCTTTTTGAGGCATTAACCAACCAAGAAATGATGAAGAAGTGGTTTTATGCATCTGCTGGCAGTGGCTGGTCGGCATCGGTGGAGAATAATCCCCAAGAGGGCGGAAACTTTAAAGTTGATATGCACAGTCCCGAAGAAACCTATTCGCACGAGGGTGTTTACAAAGAGATCATTCCTTCAAAAAAGATTGTCTTTACATGGAATTCTCACTTGGTAAACGACACAATTGTAACCATCACTCTTTATGAGATTGATGGCGGAACGGAGGTAAAGCTCAAACATGAGTTTATGCCAAACGAAGAGAAGAAAAATCATACGCGGGGATGGACCCAGATCCTGGAAAATCTCGATCATGTGGTTGCCGGCTGATTGATTGTCCGGTCCTGTAAATAAAAATGGTGAAACAATGAAAACACAAATTATAGTAATAATGATTGGTGTGCTTCTCGGTTGCTTGACGACAACCGATGGATGGGCACAGAAAAAATCTCCTGATAATTATGAAATGCTCAAAAAATTAGAAGGTGAGTGGACGGGAGTAAGATCCGATGGTAAAAACAGTGGAAACCTCCTACAAAATTATGTCTAATGGTTCGGCTGTCGTCGAGACAATGATACCTGAAGGAGAGCCGAGTATGATAACAGTTTATCACCTGAATGGCGATGAGCTGATCTGACTCACTACTGTTCTGCGGGTAATCAGCCCAGGATGAAAGCATCAATGAGCAGCGGAGAAATAAACTTTAAATTTGTGGATGTTACGAATTTGAAGAGCGAATCTACCGGACATATGAAGAAACTCAATCTGGTTTTTGTGGACGAACAGCATTTAAACCAGGTCTGGACCTGGAGTGAAGGTGATCAGGAAATGAGTGAAGTTTTTGAATATGAACGAATACGATAATAACGCTTAGAATTTAAAAAATGAATAAAAGCTCATCTTAACAGAGATGGGCTTTTATCATTTTGAACAATACTGTTCATCCAATAACAACTATCTGCTTTTTTGATTTGTCTCACTTCGAAGGAGCGCCGCCGAAACGAGAGAAACGCAGACAAACAAAAACAAGGATCAATACCGCTGGTTCGGGATGATAATTTGTAATTGGGATGTTGCCTTACCTAAACTCTTTTAGCTTTAGTTATGTGATAGTTGTGTTCCTAACATTAGCTGAATAAAAGCACCTGGTTAATTAGTGGTACCCAGAAATATTCAAAGATCAATTATTAGGACTGGAACAAAACTTTTCGCTACAGGTTCAGAATAATGCTGCTAAAAAAGTTCGGTAGCTATCAAATGGGTTCTCGTTTCTTCCTATTTGTTTATGCTGCTGTAAAGCAATCATGTCAGTAAATGATTGAAAATGGTTATAAAGAAAACCGTCAAATTCATCTTGAGAAAATCTTTCCGGCGATTTTTAAGGCATTATTTGTCGGACAAATGGTACATAAAATTACGCTATTGGCTGGAACTGGATAAATGGCCGGATATAAAAAACCCTGAAAGTTTTAATGAGAAAATTCAGCATATCAAGTTGTATGATCGCATTGAACTACGACAAATTGCAGCAAACCGTGTAGCTGTTCGTCCGTATGTTTCCCGGAAAGTGGGCAGTGAATATCTGGTGCCGCTTATCGGAACGTATAAAGAGTTAACCGCCGACACTTGGAAATCTCTACCGCAACAGTTTGTTTTGAAAGCCAATCACGGCTACAGCATGATAAACATTGTATTTGATAAGGATGAAGAAATGTACTCAGATGTATATCGGCAAACCGAAGAATGGAAAAAAGTGAACTATGCTGCGCTGAGCAGGGAGTGGGCTTATGAAGAAGCGCCAAGAATCATTTTAGCCGAAGAATTATTGCTAACCGAAGATGATGAGATCCCAGAAGACTATAAATTTTTCTGTTTTCACGGACAGGTAAAATTAATTCAAGTGGATTTTGCCCGATTCGGTGATCACAAGAGAAATCTCTATGACCAGAACTTTGATCAGCTAGATGGTAAACTGTTCTATCGCAATTATGAGGGCGATGTTCAGAAGCCGCCGAATTTTGAGGAAGCCATTGAGGTAGCCGAGAAACTGGCTTCCGATTTCTCTTTTATACGGGTCGATCTGTATCTGCTGAAAAATTCAATCTACTTTGGCGAACTTACAAACTATCCCGGGAATGGTTTTAAACCATTTGAACCGGAAAGCATGAATTATAAGGTAGGTTCATGGCTTAAGTTAGATTAAACAGGTGCACCCGCGTTCTTTATTTCAAGCATTCCGAGTAAATCTGCCCTAAGCGCTGACCCTGCATGGCAGCGTTATAATTCTCCCTGATATGCCTTGCCCCCTGCCGACCCAATTTTTCACGTATTTCCGGATTATTACATATCGTCAAAAGATGCTCTGTCATTGTTTCTATATCCTTTTCATCAGCCAGTAATCCGGTTTCTTTATCTTTAACAACTTCGGAGATATCCCCGTGTCGGCTGCCGATGACAGGCATGCCCGTAGCACTGGCTTCAATAATGGTAACGGGTGCTCCGCCCTCGTTATCACCATTTTCGGCCTCCACACTCGGTGCCAAGAACACATCATAGTTGTAGTATTCCTGACGAAGTTTTTCTAAAGGAATAATGCCTGCAAACTCTACCGAATCATTTAGGTTGTGCTTATCTGCAAATTCCAGGAGCTCTTTTTTAATTTCTTCAGAACTTGAAATATCTCCACTATCTCCAACAATGGTCAGTGTACCCTGGCCTCCCTTTTCTTTAAATTTCTGAAACGCTTTAAGTCCGTATATAAAGCCTTTCTTCTCAACAAATCGTCCCACCATTAGTGCATCTATCTGTTTTTGGGATGGATATTCACTGCGCGCTTCATACTTGTCGAGCTCAATTCCCAGATGTTGCACCGTAATCTTATCCTGCGGACATCCCAGTGCTACCAGTTTTTGTTTCATAGCCGGACCTTCGACCAAAAAACGGGATCCCCGCCGAAATAAAGTAGCATATTTTTCCTTCCACTGCGGTTCCTGTTTGGGAAGCATGGAAGCATCATATCCATAAAAAGTAGTCACCAGCGGAATATCGAGGCGCTGCGCCAATCCCGAGCACAAATATCCCATAGGTCCAAAATGAGCATGAATCAGATCGATATTTTCTTTTTTTGCTTTGAAGTAAAAGCTGGGATAATAACCGATCATCCACATCGCCAGACTATCGGCTATCCTGACGAAAAGGGACAGTTTTTCGGTACGTGAAAAAATAGCTGGTTTCCAGTCAATGGTATCCAAATTTTCCTTTTCATTAGTAAAGACTACCGGTTCCCAGCCGGTCAGGTTTTCCAGCTGCGTATGAATCCAGTTTTCACTTAATCGGAAATAGATGAGGGTAGCCTGGGCCACTTTTGGCATGAATGCTCAAAGTTTAGTTATGGAATTTTGCAGTGTGGGATGAAATTTGGTTCTGGCAATACGTTCTGCGAGTTGTGGATAAATTGTTCTCTCGGCCTGTCTATTTTGTTCAAGAACTTCCGCATGACTCCGATTAGTACTATGCTTCCCACTCCCACTCTTATTTGAAGCCTGCAAATACTTATAAACAGATGAGGCAGAATCCAATCCTAAAAAATCAAGGATCTTATCTACTGTATTGCTGCCGGCTGTAATCAGATCTTCATGCTCAACCAGCAAATAATTAATTTTCTCTGAATCCAGATCATGAAGTAATGTATTGTAGCTCTGTGCCCAATATTCAAAAACCGATTCCGTATCAGTATCTCCATATTTATCCTTCAAAAGTTGTGACAACTCTTTCAGATTTCCTTTTTTAATCTGTTTTTGGATCGATTGAACAGTGGCCGCATAATTTCTCAGGATGACAACCACTCGTACCTTCTGATCGATCTGTTTAATTACCGGTGCATTAAAGTTGAGTCTGACCTCCTTGATTATCTGAAGGGGATTATCGCTTTTCGGCGGATAACCTGTAGTTTGTCGGCGATGAAAATTCAGTTCAAAAAAGTCACGGGCAAAAGGAGAAATTTTCCACAGCTTCTGGGCTGTTTCCATATCAGTCTTCCACGCCCAATCCGCATCACTTATCTTGCTGAATAAAAACCTTTTCCTGTTTTTGAGATGCAAAAATTCATTTTGGAAATAGCTTGCTTTGGCAGATTTGTCTTCGATATTTGTAAAACGATCGGGCCACTCCTTAAACCGGCTGATATTCTGTGACAGCGGCTCCATATACAGTTCGGAGGCAGGATGCATATCCAAAATATTGGAGAGCCAGGTCGTCGCCGATCGTTCTATGCCTAATACAAACACCATAGCTTGTTTTTAAATTACTCGCTCGATAGCATCTGTTATACTGTCTAGATAATCATCAGTAATCTCCAACCCCGGATAAAGCGGCAAACGAATCAGGCGATTGCTGAATTCCTGCGTTTGCTTAAGTGAATCATTTGGTTCAAAATGAGACTCAAAATACGGGGCGCTGTGCAAAGGCACATAGTGGAACGTGGCCGGTATTCCTTCCTCCTTAAACGACTCGATCAATTGTTTCTGCTGTTCTTCATCTTTCGCTAAAAAATAAAAAATGTGATAATTCGATTCGCACTCCTCCGGTATCAGGGGCAGCTGCAGTTTATCTGTATAAGGAGAGAGTGTTTGTATATATTGCTGCCAGATTCTGCGGCGTTTTGTCTTAATCTCATCCCGCTTTTCAAACTGCGCTTCGAGCACCGACATCAAAATATCGGATGGAATATAGCTGCTGCCTTCGTCAACCCATGTATACTTGTCCACCTCTCCACGGATAAAAGCCGCCCTATTGGTCCCCTTTTCGCGTACAATTTCAGCCTTTTGAGCTATCTCCTCATTATTCGTCAGAAATGCCCCGCCCTCTCCACAGGTAATATTCTTCGTATCATGAAAACTGTAACAACCAATATCCCCCATTGTGCCAAGCGGCTGTCCGTTGAAATAGGCATCCACTCCCTGGGCAGCATCTTCAACAACATAAAGATCATGCCGGTCGGCAATATCCATTATGGCATCCATATTACAACTGATACCCGCGTAATGAACCGGTACAATAGCTTTTGTACGATCGGTAATTTTACGCTCAATATCGGCGGGATTAATATTCATGGTATCGGGGATAACTTCTGCAAATACCGGTTTTGCGCCTCGAAGCACTGCCGCATTGGCCGAAGACACAAAATTAAAGGATGGCATGATCACTTCATCTCCCTGTTCAATATCCAGCACCATCATAGCCATTTCGAGAGCATGCGTGCAGGAGGTGGTCAGCAGTACATGGTTGACCCCCAACCATTGTTCCATCTTTGTTTGCAGGCGTTGCGTATAAGGACCGTCACCCCGCAGATGCTTTCCGCGAAGCGCTTCAACCACCGCCTGTTCTTCCTCTTTACCTAAATAGGGTTCATTAAATGGGATTTCCATAAATCTTTTGCTAAATGATGCCAGATAAAAAGCTAATGAAAAGCAAATTCGCCGCTTGATGCAATTAGATTCACCAAAAATATTATTAACTTCCCACTCATTTCAAACAAAGAAGAGGAACGTCTTGGGAATTATCGTTCGGCAAAGCGTACAAAATACGATTATCTCGTATTTTGGCGTGGCCCTGGGGTTTGTAATCACAATCTGGATGTATCCCAACATACTGGAACCTGAACAGTATGGACTGACCCGTGTATTGCTGTCACTGGCAATGGTTTCAACGCAGCTGGCCAATTTGGGGACAAAGAACACGATTATTCGCTTTTTCCCTTTCTTCAGGAACAGGAAGGAAAAACATCACGGCATTTTATTTTTATCGCTGGCAGTCCCTTTGATGGGATTTTTACTCCTGACTGCCATCCTGATTTTATTCCGTCCTACTATCATCAACTATTTTATTGAACGATCAGAGCTGCTGGTCGACTATTATTGGTTTATCCTGCCCCTGGCTTTCTTCATCCTGTTTTTTCACGTGCTTTCCAGCTTTGTGCAGGCTCTGTATGATACCGTCATGTCGTCATTCCTGATGAATATCGTAGTCCGGTCGATCACAGTCGTAATCTTGCTGGCATATTTGTTCGAATGGGTCACCTTTTACCAGTTTATGATCCTGTTTGCTTGTAGCTATGCTGTCATCATGCTCTGCATGTTCATCTATACGCTCTGGATGTTTGAGGTAGATCTGAAACCGGATTTCGGGTATCTCCGAAAATCACTTGTAAAAAACATGATGAACTACAGTGTTTTTGTGTTTTTCGGAGGTATCGCTTCAATCGTGGTATCAAACATTGACATCATCATGTTAAGCTCCCTCGCGGGTCTCGACGACACCGGAATCTATGCCATTGCCTTTTACATCGGCTCCGCCATCACCATCCCGCGAAAGTCGATTTACCAGATTTCGTCACCGCTTATTGCCGATGCGTTCAAGGCCAAAGATTACAACATGATCGAAGATATCTACCATCGCTCTTCGCTAAACCAGATTATTGCAGGCGGACTGCTTTTCTGCGGAGTGGTTGCCAATATCGACAACCTGATGAATATCCTGCCGCCCGATTACGCAGGCGGTGCACTGGTTGTTATCATCATAGGTGCTGCAAACGTTTTTGATATGGCAACTGGGTTGAACGGTGCCATAATTTTAAATTCCAAACATTACCGCTTTGATCTCTACTCCACTCTGTTTTTGATTGTGGTTACAGTTGTCTTAAACTATCTTTTAATACCAATCTACGGAATTTTGGGAGCAGCCATCGGTACAGCCACGGCCGTCTTGACTTACAACACGTTTAAAGTCATCTATGTATGGCTGAAACTTTCGATGCAGCCCTTCGAATGGCAGATGCTTTATGTAATAGCAGTCGGCACATTTACGCTCTTGGTTATCTTCCGGATCCCGACCATCGGCGGTGTTTATACAGATATTCTGCTCCGCTCAATAATCGTGACCCTTATCTACGGCGTACCAATCTGGATGCTGAATATTTCTGAAGAGATGAACGACCTTATTAATGAAAGTTTCAATTATATTTTTGCATTTTTCAGACGCTGATTTCATGACAGAACGCAACCTATTGAAACCTTTGTTTAATAGTAATTATCTCAATCACAGATGCTAATTGGTCTCTATGGTAGATTCTGATTGGAAAACCGATACTCCTTCGCTGCTGCCGGACTTTATTATCGGCGGAGCTATGAAATCGGGAACCTCTACACTCCATGCAATTTTAGACAGGCATCCGGATGTATTCATTCCAGAGGGAGAAATCCATTTTTTTGATATCGACAGCCTGTTTCAACATCGTGAGTTTAACTTTCCCAAACCGGATTCCGGTAAATGGACTTATCAGATGGTGCAGGATAACACCCAAAAAGTGTGGGAATGGTACCTGGAAAAATTCAAAGGAAAGGATCAAGCTGTAAAAGGTGAAGACTCAACTACTTATTTGGCGTCAAAGGTGGCTGCCGAGCGTATTGCAGCACAAGACAAAAAAATAAAACTTATATTCTTATTGCGTCATCCTACCAGCCGCGCATATTCGCAATATCATCACCTGCTCAGATCGGGACGTGCGATTTACAGTTTTGAAAATATGATTAAATATCAGCCAGAGTTCCTCTTAAAAAGGAGCTTATATAAGGAGCAGCTGGAAAACTATTATGATCTTTTTCCCAATTCGCAGATCAAGGTTGTTTTGTTTGAGGATTTTATTCGAGACACGAAAAATATTATGCAGCAGATTTGTGATTTCGTTGCAGTTGATGCTGACAAGTTTGATGAAAAAGCTTTTCAGTTGCACACAAACAAGGCCCGGCTTCCAAAGTTTACACGACTCCAGATCTTTTATAATCGACTCTATCGCGTTTTCGGCCGATTCTCCAAATACAATGCTTTGCCCGACATGCCCCTGCACCAGAATCATGAGTCATCACGCTGGGGCAAGCTTTTAGAAAAAACACATCGTTCAATAAATCCTTTGAGCAGAGAAAGTAAGCCACCGATAAAAGAAGCAACACGAAAGTTCCTGGACCAGTATTTTTTCGATAATCTGCAGGGGATAAACAAACTGACAGACAAGCAAATTTTGCAAAAATGGTTTCCCGAATTAGTTGATGAAGCCTCCGAGTCATAAAACAAACATTTTAAAGAAGTTTCACTATGAAAGCCATACAGGTCATACAGCAAGAATCAGGATCTGAACTAAAAATTATCGAAACAGAAACACCAGTTCCAAATGACGATGAGATCCTTGTAAAAATAAAAGCTACAGCCCTTAACCGCGCCGATCTGTTGCAGCGCACGGGCAATTATCCTCCCCCTGAAGGCGCCAGTGAAATTCTGGGTCTGGAGATGGCGGGTATTGTGAAAGAAACGGGATCTAACGTAAACAAATGGCAACCCGGCGATCGTATCTTCGGCTTGCTGGCCGGTGGCGGATATGCGGAATATTGTACTATTCACGAAGATATGGCTTTGGCCATCCCCGATAACCTCTCCTTCCAAGAGGCAGCGGCCATTCCCGAGACATTTTTGACGGCATTCCAGACGCTGGACTGGCTGGGCAAATTACAACAGAAAGAAACAGTACTCATTCACGCGGGAGGAAGTGGTGTGGGTACATCAGCAATACAGCTAGCCCGTCAATTGTTTGATGCATCTATCATTACCACAGCCGGCAAGCAGCACAAGCTGGATACAGCCAAAGAACTGGGCGCTGATTTCGCCTATAATTATAAAGAGCAAAATTATGCCGATGGAATTATCAGTGATATCGGCAAAGATTCGGTGGATCTGATCATAGATTTTATTGGCAAACCATATTGGCACAAAAACATGGATGTGCTGGCCATGGACGGACGCGTGGTGTATCTCTCGTTTTTGGGCGGACACAAAATTGAAGAACTGAGCCTGGTGCCGATTCTTCGAAAGCGATTGACCATCATGGGCTCTACCCTTCGCAATCGCTCACTGGATTACAAGATTGCGCTTACTAAAGATTTTACCAAACAGGCGCTCTCGTTTTTCAAAGATGGAACCCTGCGGCCTATCATCGATTCTACCTTCGACTGGACGAAGACCGAAGCCGCCCACCAGCGCATGCAAAACAACAAAAACACCGGCAAAATTGTATTGACTGGAATGTAAGCCACAGATCTGCACTGATCAGAACAGATAAAAACAGTATTAAATCTGTGAAATCTGGCTAGAAATTTACTTGTCGAAAATAAATCGTTTGAATTCAGGTTTATTTCCGAAATTCATCAACAGTCCTATTTCTATATCTGTTGCTTTTAAATAGTTGATTAATTGAGCCTTGTGCTCTGGTAAAAGTTTAGAAACAGACTTCAACTCTACTATGACTTTATTCTCTACCAATAAATCAGCTTGAAAACTCCCCACCACATTATTTTTAAAATGCACCTTAATAGGTTTTTGAACAACTACTTTTAACTGCAACTCCTCTTTAAGAACTACCAACATCGCATTTTCATATACCGACTCAAGAAATCCTGTTCCCAATTCATTATATACTTCATAATAGCCCTTAATTATTTTCCGAGTTAACTTGTGATATTTATATGTATTCATCTGTTTAAAATCTGTGCAAATCTGTGGCTATTTAATAGTAAGACCTAATTAAAAGGCTATCCTTACAAATTGGGTAAGAATTTCTCCTCTGCCTCCGTTATCTTTGGAGCGAATAATTTTTGAAACAGAACTGAGACAATTCATGGCGCAACCGACGTTTAAAACACATGCGGGAATGGTCGATATCCTGCCCGGCGAAGTAGAAAAATGGCAAGCACTGGAACGGATTATCCATGAAGAGGCCAAAAAATTTAATTTTGAAGAGATCCGCACGCCCATCATGGAGCAGACCGAGCTCATTGCCCGCGGAGTGGGACAATTAACCGATATTGTATCTAAAGAGATGTTTGCTTTTGAACGGGGTGACGACCAGTACGTACTGCGTCCCGAATGCACCGCCCCCGTGGCACGCGCCTTTGTGGAGCACCACCTGGAACAGCGCGGCGGCACTCAAAACCTTTACTACATCGGACCGATGTTCCGCGCTGAAAAACCG
This sequence comes from Fodinibius sp. GM108, assembly GCF_058386985.1. Taxonomy (NCBI): domain Bacteria; kingdom Pseudomonadati; phylum Balneolota; class Balneolia; order Balneolales; family Balneolaceae; genus Fodinibius; species Fodinibius sp. GM108. Next base: position 107,626 of record NZ_JBYEIR010000010.1, on the reverse strand, counting down.
CAAAAAGGTCGCCGGCGGCAATTTCACCAGTTCGGAGCCGAAATTATAGGCGCCGATGATCCCGCCGCCGACGTTGATATTATTGCCCTGATGATGTCTATATACAACCGGATCGGCATCAGCAACACCACATTGAAGATCAACTCTGTCGGGGATCCCGAAAGCAGAAAAGCTTACACCAAAGCGCTCAAAGATCATTTTAGGCCAAACCTTAATGAACTAAGTGAGATTTCCCAGCAACGTTTTGAGAAAAATCCACTGCGCATATTGGATTCCAAAGAGCAAGAGGATCAGCCTTTTATCAAAGACGCACCGATCATTACAGACTTTTTGACCGATGAAACCGAAGCACATTATCAAAAAGTCAAAGAGTTACTCAACGATCTGGATATCCCTTTTGAAGAGGATCCGCACATGGTGCGCGGACTCGATTACTACACACGCACCGCTTTTGAGCTGATCAGTCCCGATTTGGGAGCCCAGGATGCTCTCGGCGGCGGCGGACGCTATGATCTGCTCATTGAAGAGATCGGCGGTCAACATACCCCGGCAGTCGGATTTGCAGCCGGTATTGAACGCCTGATGATCGCCTGTGAAGAGCTTGGCATCGATTTAGTCGAAGAAGAGATGCTTGACGTTTACATCGTAACACTTGGCGAAAACGCTCGCAAATGGGCTCTCAGGCATCTCCCGAAATTGCGCAAAGCCGGACTCTCCGCTTCTATGGATTATATCGGACGATCGATCAAAGCACAGATGAAAGACGCCGATCGTGAGAATGCACGTCACACTATCATTGTCGGTGACCATGAGCTGAATGAAGGCAAGTTTACGCTTCGAAATATGGTAGCCAGCGAGGAAGGTGCTTTTACCTTTGACGAGATATTAAATAAGCTCACAGGATGATTGATATCGTAAAACGTGCCCTCGAGCGTCGAACTGAGGTTCAGCCGCAGAGCGACTGAACGAGCATCATAGTTTTTTTGTGCAGCTCTGTGACTTCTCTGTGTAACTTTGTGGTATAACCCGGGGGCAGAAGGAATTAAACATCCTAATAACTAAAGTGCAGTAAATATAATATTAAGGTGGCTTATCCATGAAGCAAAAAACTAAATACTACCTGATAGGGTTTTTGCTGCTGTTTGTTTTCATTATTGGCTATCACTTCTTTGCCGCCTCACAGGCCGAGCAACAGATTGATCAAGCGTTGCAAGAGCAATCATCACAAAATGAATTTCTGTCTGTTCAGTATTCTGGAATAGATGTGTCGCCGTTTAGCGCCACTGTTTCCATTCGTGATTTGAATGTTAACTTTGGGGATCATATTGAGCGTGCCCAGCACCTGCAGCTGGATATGAGCTATCTTGATTTTCTTAATATATACATTGGAGGACTAGCCTACGGATTGGAACGTCTGAATAATGCTGATATCCAGGTTATTCAGCCATCGTATGTTAATCGCGGAGATTTTAGCGAACTGAAAATGGACACGCTGAATATTTCATACACCGGTAATGCTCTGGATGGGTTACAAAGTGCTGTTAATGGAACTCCTTTTTCTTCGCCACAATCTATTGATGCCCACAGCTCAAACCTGCGAATTGTTCTTCCTGAAACGCCCATTGTCAGACTCACAGCCGAAACATTTACCTATTCGGGATCTATCCCCGAAAACCGACAAAGCTTCTGGACAGAGGGAGAACATCAATTCGCACTCGATTCGTTGATCTGGACGCCATCCCAATCCATACAACAAACCTACAGTTTTATCATTAAAGGATTTGGTTATGACAGCGATGCCATCCCGTTTGAATCGGCAAAATTAGTTTCAAAGAAAGACACACAGGATGATATGTTGCAGATAGAATCATCAATCAAATCTGAACTGGCTCTGTTGTCGGCCTCTGGCTCAATCGAACTTACAGATCCCGTAGAAAACTCCCGTTTTCATGAAATGAAACTAACGCTTTCTGAATTTTCTGATTCTTTTAGTAATGTTCTAGACAATATTGAACGCCTTCTGGGAATCTCTCTCCCCCAAAAAAATGATTCGATCACATTTCAAATACACGGGACAGTATCAAATCCAACTGTCGGTCAATAGCAGCCTTCCAGTTTTTTAAGTTGGGTCCAAGATTCAGCTACTGAGTTTACATTTTTTTATAGAAAATACTCAATTAGTTTAAACAGATTTTTGGAAAGATAACCTACAGTTTATATCCTCTATGACTAAATTTTAGTGACTTGGTTTTAAAAAATAGTGTGCGCTATTGTCGATAAACTAAGAGATTGTAAATCTACAGATAAAAAGCTTTAAACCATTTCGCGTAACATCCAAAATTTATATTTTTGGAGCCGCTAACTTTCAAGACATCTAATAGGTTAAATTTTGAAGTTATCTGTTAAAAGTGTGGTTACAACGTTTGTAAGCCTTATGGGATTCTGGTATCTCATGAGTGGCTTTTTTGATCTTGTTCATACTATAATGGGTGTATTGAGTGTAGGGGTAGTGATGGCTATCAACTTTAGGCTTAAATCGACTTCCTTTTATGAAGGTGATATAGACGCTGTTAATGATCTTCGCTACTTTTTTGTCCCCTACTATTTTGTATGGTTACTTGGGCAGATTATCATTTCAGGAATACAGGTAGCAAAAATTCTACTGAGTCCCTCATTGCCAATCGAGACTACCGTGGTACGCTTCAAGGTTGATTTTCCCAATCCACAATGTAAGATGATATTGGGTAACTCCATCACCCTTACGCCCGGCACTTTAACTGTAGATATCAATGACGATGAGTTTACTGTCCATTCTATTTCATCTGCTTCATATGAGGGAATTGCCAGTGATAAAATACCACAACAGGTACTTAGATTATTCAAAAAAGAACTTCACCCTGTTGTATCTGATTTCAGAGTCATTAGTAATAGCGAGGAGTTATAAATGGATATCTTTTTTCTATACAGTGCGGTTGTTTTAACAGCTATTATTACCGTCCCCGCTTATCGGGTAATTAAAGGGCCAACAGTATTCGACCGCCTTGTTGGTGCTAATGCTATAGCAACCAAAACCATTGTACTTATCTGTTTGATTGGATATATATTTGGGCGTATTGAAATGTTCATAGATATAACCCTTGCCTATGCAATTCTGGGATTCCTGGGCTCGATGATTATTGCTAAATACTTCTCAACGACAAAAGTGAATTTCAATGAATGAGTTTACCTCTGCTTTAACTATTATTTTTGTCGTAGCAGGAATTTTCTTCCTGCTTATCGGAAGTATAGGGACTGTAAGACTACCGGATTTTTATTCGCGTACCCACGCCACGAGTAAAAGTGATACCCTGGGCATGATGCTTATCATTATCGGGCTGATAATTTTTGAAGGCTTTACGTTAAACAGTGGTAAATTATTTCTGGTACTGCTTTTTATTATGCTGGCAAACCCCATTGGAGCACATGCACTGGCCCGAGCGGCACATGAAAGCGGACTTATCCCCGAGTTTCTCGACAATAAAAAAGATTAAACGTCACCATGTACTGGGCACTCGAACTTATTTTATTCATTTTTTTACTGGTTACAGCCTTTATTGCGCTCGAAGCTCATGACCTTCTTGTAGCAGTTGTAATGCTCACGATTTTCAGCTTCTTAATGGCTTTGTTATTCACCACTATGGGAGCAGTTGATGTTGGCTTTACAGAAGCTGTCGTTGGTGCCGGATTTACCGGTATCTTACTCGTTATAACTATTTATCAAACCGATTTCAGGACAGTAGATTGAAGTATATAAAACTCATATTAATTGTAGCATTTACCCTATTGCTGCTTTTTGCAGCCTCGGATTTGCCGTATCGTGGCAATCCCGATAATCAAATGAACCAGGAAGTAAGTATAACAGGCACCGAAGTACCGGGTAACTACTATATCCAGGAAGCCTATAACGATGCTCATACACCCAACATCGTAACAGTAGTATTAGGTGACTATCGAAGTATTGATACATTTGGCGAACAAATTGTGATTTTCACAGCTGGAATAATCTGCTTTTTGCTGTTAAGAAAACGGGGGCACAACAATGACGAATAAAGAATATAGCCCAATCATATTATATGGCTCCCGTATTCTGAGTCCGTACATTATGTTATTTGGCTTTTACGTGATTTTCCACGGTCACTATTCACCCGGCGGTGGATTTCAAGGCGGAACGCTTTTGGCAGCCTCACTGCTTCTTATGCGTATAAGCGGTGGATTTGAAGTTGCCAACCTGCAATTCAAGGACTACCTCGCTACTCCTTATGCTGCGCTCGGGGTACTTATATACTTTGGTACCGGACTCATCTCTGTTATTACCGGAGGATATTTTCTGGATTACGGCGAACTGCCCATACCTGGGCTAGAACCCGCAGATCTGCGTTACTGGGGTATTCTGATTATTGAGGTGGGAATCGGCATAACAGTAATGGCCGTGTTAGTGCTAATATATGACAACATGGTAAAAGGTGAAGATTATGATTGATTTCTTTTTGGGTCATTATGCATACTGGTTTACCATCATTTTGTTGGCAATCGGGCTCTACGGGATGCTTTTGAAAAAAAATCTGGTCAAAAAGACAATTGGACTTTCTATTTTCCAGGCAGGAGTGATTCTATTTTTTGTTTCCGTAGCAATGAAAGACGGTGCCACTGTGCCGGTAAAAGCTGAAGAGCTACCCGTTAGCGAAGCGGCCAACTACATGAATGCCCTGCCGCATACCCTCATGCTTACAGCTATTGTTGTAGGCGTGGCAACGCTTGGAGTCGCTTTTTCCCTGATTATTGCTATATACAACCGCTATGAAACACTCAACGAAGAAGAACTATTAGATAAGATTCAATGATTGGACCCGATATACCGGCTTTAATCCCCATCACATTTATTCTCTTTGCTATTCTGATTCCAGTCGTTGGACTATGGAAACGTGATCTCTCGTGGCATCTTGCTCTGCTGGGTGCAGGTATCGCCTCCTTTTTCTCTTTGTATGGATTAGTGCACCTGTTGCAAACCGGCGAAACCATTCGCTATCTCTTTGGGGGATGGATGCCGCCCATTGGCATTGAATTCGTCTATGACGGCCTATCCGCTTTTATCGTCATGATAATTAACGTCATGGCCTTCCTGGTTCTGATCCACTCCAAAAAGATCAGTAAAGCCGAATTTCCAGGAAAACTGACAGGATATTTTACCGTTGTCATGCTGATGATGCTCGGCTTTAACGGCATGGTGCTTACCGGTGATCTGTTTAACCTCTTCGTATTCCTTGAAATCTCTTCACTTTCCAGCTATGCACTTATCGCCATTGGCGAAAAAAGAGCACCCTATGCCGCTTTTCGATATCTGATTGTCGGAACAGTCGGTGGATCACTCTATCTGCTGGGCGTTGGATTTTTATACACCGTTACGGGCACGCTCAACATAATCGATATGCATGATATGCTGCCCGAGGTCATTGGACACTCCTCGGTGATCGCTGCCCTCATACTCATGATTGTGGGCATAGGCGTAAAAGCGGCCCTGTTTCCACTGCACGGCTGGTTGCCCGATTCCTATACGTATGCATCGTCTGCCTCCTCGGCACTGATTGCTCCTATCGGGACCAAAGTGGCCGCCTATATTTTGTTCCGTATCGTGCTTTTCCTCTTCGGTATCGATTTAATTGATGCCGAACTGCCAGTCACAACAATCATAGGCATATTCGCAGGTATTGGAATTCTCTACGGATCTATCATGGCCATCGCCCAGAGTGAGCTTAAGAAAATGCTGGCCTACAGTAGTGTTTCGCAAATTGGATATATCATTATGGGATTAAGTCTGGCGAATCCTTTTGGATTTATCGGGGCGGTACTCCACATCTTGAATCACGCTTTGATGAAGGGACTTCTTTTCCTTGTATCGGGCAGTATAAGATTTAAAGAAGGACATACCCTGATTACCGACTTTAACGACAGTTATCGCAAAAAATATCCATGGACAATGGCGGCTTTTACAACCGCAGCTGTCTCGATGGTGGGATTACCACCACTGGCTGGCTTTTTCAGCAAGTGGTATCTGGCACTGGGTACTATCGAAAACAGCAGCTGGCTTTTGTTGGCAGTAATTCTCATCAGCTCGCTGCTAAACGCGGTGTATTTCTTCCGAATTCTGGAGAAAGTATATATGAAAGATCCCGAATCACAGCCAGTAGCTGAAGTTGGAGCTTCGGTTCCATCTCAAAACAACGAAGTGGGTTTTAGCATGATGTTACCGATGGGGATTATGGCCGTTGCACTTTTTGCCGTGGGTATCTTCAATGCCTACATCGTTGAAATAATTGTAACTATGTTTCCGGCAGGATTTTAAACTAAGTATTCACTCAAAACATGGAGCTTACGTATATCCCTTTATTAGCAGTATTGGTATCATTGGCGGCAGTGCCGTTTATCTTGCTGAGTTCAAATAAACCAAACCTCCGCGAGTTTTGGACAATTTTGGCTGGGGCCATCAAATTTCTGCTGGTATTGGCACTCGTACCCTCCGCCCTGGAAGGCCAGGCAGTTGAAATAGTTTTACTTGAAATCGCCCCTGACCTTCCGTTGGCGCTCAAAGCAGACACTTTTGGCGTATTTTTCGCCCTTATTGCGTCTGGCCTGTGGATCTTCACTTCGTTCTATTCCATTGGATACATGCGCGGGCACGATGAGAAAAAACAAACCCGCTATTTTGCCAGTTTTGCCATCTGTTTATCCTCAACAATTGGCATTGCCTTTTCAGCAAACCTACTGACGTTCATTATCTTCTATGAAATGCTGACGCTGGCCACTTACCCGCTGGTGATCCACAGCGAAAATAAGAAAGCCATTGCGGCGGGTCGTAAATATCTTGCTTATACCCTAACTGCAGGTCTCCTGCTTATTGCCGCAGCGGGAGTCACCTACTCTCTTACAGGAACCCTGGAATTCCAGCCCGGCGGTATTTTTGGTGACGTGGATCTGAATAAAACGATGGCCGTTTCCATTTTTCTGCTGTTTCTGGGCGGTGTCGGCGTAAAAGCGGGTATCATGCCTCTGCACAGCTGGTTGCCCTCGGCAATGGCAGCCCCCACACCAGTCAGCGCCCTGCTGCACGCAGTGGCTGTGGTAAAATCTGGAGTATTTGGGGTAATTCGAGTTGTCGGATTTATCTTTGGTCCTGACGTAATGGCCAGCTTCGGACTCAACGAAATTTTAATGATACTGGCCGGTTTCACTATCATTGTAGCTTCGCTGCTGGCGTTTGCTCAGGATAATTTAAAACGCCGGCTGGCATACTCCACCGTGGGGCATCTGTCTTACATTGTACTGGGGGCAGCCTTATTGACAGAAACGGGACTCATCGGAAGCATTATGCATATTTCGACCCATGCCACCATGAAAATCACCCTGTTTTTCTGTGCCGGTGCCATCATGGTGAATCTTCATAAAAAGAATATCAGTAACTTGAATGGAATCGCCAGTGTTATGCCGTGGACAATGGCTGCTTTTACTATAGGTTCGATGGGGTTGGCAGGTATTCCTCCCATTAATGGTTTTGTTAGCAAATGGTATTTGGCCTCCGGAGTACTCGATGGCGACATGTTAATCCCTCTTTTTGTTTTAATCATAAGCGGCTTGCTGAATGTTGGATACTTTTTCCCCATCATTCATCGGGCCTATTTTAAGCAAGGCGGTCCGGAACTTGAAGGCCAAACCGAGGCATCACCCTTTATGGTTGTTCCTCTAATGGGTACAGCTGTTTTATCTGTCTTATTCGGGATATATCCCAACCTGATTTTTAACTTTTTTGATTTAGCAACTGAAATAGCTTCAACCATTTTTTAATAATTGTACCTATGAAGAAGTGGCACTGGATAGCGCTAGGCATCATTTTTATAATCAGTCTGGTTCTGGAATTTACATTATTGTCAGATTATGACTCCCACTGGTGGAATAAAATCCCTGCATTCTATGCTATCTGGGGATTCGCCGGATGCGTAGCTATCATCTACATTTCAAAATGGTTAGGTAAACTTTTCATTTTAAGCGACGAAGACTACTATGATCGTTGATCTTCTATCTGTACCTGCAATTATTTTAATCCTGGGCGCCTTTTTACTTCCGCTGTTACCGGAACGTATACGTAGCTCTTCTTTTATCGTATTTCCATTAGTTGCACTCGTTGTACTCTGGAGTCTGCCTGAAGGGAGTTTGTTGCATATACCCTTTGCCAGTTATGAACTGCACCTGCTTTCTGTTGATGGACTGAGCAGAATTTTCGGAATTATTTTTTCAATTGTCACAGTAATGGGCGGTATTTATGCTTACCATATTAATGATTTAGGCCAGCAGACTTCAGCTCTTGCCTATGCCGGGGGTGCACTTGGCGTTACTTTTGCAGGTGACTTTTTCACGCTTTTCTTCTTTTGGGAAATTATGGCCGCCGCATCAACCTGGTTAATATGGGCAAGAAAAACCGAAGCTTCTGACAAAGCAGGGATGCGCTATGTGCTGGTTCATATTTTTGGTGGCGGTCTTTTAATGTCCGGCATACTCTTACATCTGAATAACGGCGGATCATTCCTCATTGAAAATCTGGAACAAACCTACAGTTTTGCAAACATTTTTATGCTGCTTGGTGTAGGTCTTAACTCTGCGATCCCTCCCTTGCATGCATGGCTGGCTGATGCCTACCCCCGTGCGACTATTACCGGGGCCGTATTCATGTGCGCCCTTACTACCAAATCAGCTGTTTATGTGATGATTCGCCTCTTCCCCGGTTGGGAAATCTTGATTTGGGTAGGTGTCATAATGGCCATTTACGGAACTATTTATGCCTTGCTGGCAAATGATATTCGCGAAATTTTAGCATACAGCATTATCAGTCAGATTGGGTATATGATAACCGTTATTGGTATCGGGACGGATCTTGCCTTAAATGGAGCAACCGCCCATGCTTTTAATCATATTATTTACAAATCGTTGCTGTTTATGGCGGCCGGTGCAGTTATATATGCTACCGGTACCAGTAAGTTAAACGAGCTGGGTATGAATGCTAAAAAGATGCCGCTAATTATAGGTTTTTATATGGTCGGAGCGTTATCTATCTCCGGTATGCCTTTTCTTAATGGCTTTATCAGTAAAACGATGATTACTGAGGCTTTAAATGAAGCACATCTTGAATGGCCAATTTTATTGCTTCTTGTAGCCACCATCGGAACCTTTCTACACACCGGACTAAAACTGCCATATTTTACCTGGTTCAGTGATAAGAAAAAAGAATTTGATTTCTCAGCCATCCCCATAAATATGAAAATTGCAATGGGAATGGGTGCCTTTTTCTGCATAATTTTTGGACTATATCCACAACTGCTTTACGATAAGCTCCCTTACGCTATAGAGTTCGAGCCTTATTCGGTTTATAGTTTAGTCGAAATGGCACAAATTTTGGTATTAGCCTTTGTTGGATTCTGGTTACTGAAAAATAGTCTCAATCTTTCTCCAACAATATCGCTTGATACCGACTGGTTCTACCGGCGTCCTGCCGATGCTGTACGCTACGCATTTGTCCAACTTCCGGACCGGATGTTCGCCTTTGTGGAACAAGTATCACTAAAAATTACGGATAAGTTAGCCTATTTGTCTCACAATCCTCTAAAGGTATTACATCCAACAGTTGTATCAGAAAATCCCATCAAATCAGATGATTTTACAGCTCCTATAGGCTCTACACTGGCATTTATCCTTTTTGGATTTATTGCAGCCAGTATTCTCCTATTCTTCTGATTTTATCTGGGTGGTTAGATACCGTAAAGCATGGGGACGTGAACTACCTCATCTCTGTTATTATCTTAACTATAAGACTTGCTGAGGGCATCAGCCTACTGTATATAATACAGCAGATAATTAATGTGATAGACTTGGGAAACAACCTGAATCAGATCCATAACTAAAGATTTACGTCTCTTTCCACTCCTTGACAGCTTTAATGTCCTCCACTTCGCCAATAATAGATATTTCATCATTTTCCTTGAGCTCCGTATTGCCGTGCGGTATTTTTATATCTCCGTTGCGTTTCAAAATAGTTATTAAGCTTTCGCCTGGCAGATCCACTTCCTTAATTTTTTTACCTATTAGATTTTGAGTACTATTTTGTTTAGTAAGCTTTATATTTATAAATCTCTCATCTCTAAGTAGGATTTCCCTTAACTCTGATTCATTTTCTGCATTACTCCATCGCTCCATGAAATGTCGGCTGTCTATCATTTCTGCAAGGTGAGCAATTATCCGCAAATGCTGGCTGGCATGTTTAGAAGAGCTTACCAGAAAAATAACTGCAGCCAAATGTTCTCGTTCTCCGGTCTCTTCTTCATCCAGAACTTCAAACTCTTCTGTAGATACAGAGATGCTTTTGGGTATTCTGACCAAGACCATCTGGGGCTGAAAATCTCTGTCGATACGAATATGATTAATAACCGTTCTGTTGCCAAGTGGAATCGTTCCCAGATCATGTGCTTCACAAAAGCGTTTCACCAGCTCATCCTTATCAAATTCCAGCCGATCGGCAAAAATATCAGATGCATGCTTTATAATTGTCTTATAGCTTAACCTATCTGTTGTCTCATCAATGACAGCTGCCTGGGCTACTACTTGTTCATATGGATCTTCATCGCGCAGTCCCTTTTCTCGGAGAATTCCGCGCATCTCTCGTTCCAGACCGTGATCTTTCCGTTTCCCAAGCCGCGCATGCACATGAAATATAGCCCCCTCTCTTTCAATCTTACCATAAGCATAATAGTAAAACCAACCTATACTGAATAAGCTAACCACCAATGTAAACAGGATCGAAAGTAGCCCCATCTCTAAAATAAGGACCCCGGAAAGTATCATCCCCAAAATTTGGATCCATGGATAAAAAGGAGAATGAAAACCGGGATCATATTCTTCTATTTTGCTTTCACGCATTACTATGACAGCCAAGTTCAGCAATGCAAACAACAATAACTGAAATGCACTGGCTAACTTGGCAACTTCAGCCACATTAAAAGCCACCAGGAAAAATATCATTAGCAATACTGTAGCGATAATAGCAATAACCGGCGTTCCCATCTTACCGATCCTTGAAAATCGTTCATCGATCAGCTTGTCACGTGCCATTGCCAAAGGATATCTGGAAGCTGACATAATACCCGCATTACCTGTGGATGCAAAAGCGGCTACAGCAGCTATCACAACGAGTAAAACTCCTAAATCACCCGGCAACCAGTTCATAAAGACCTCACCTGCAGTTGCTACAGGGGTAAGATCTTCGTGAAATTCTGCAGGATCCAATACTGAAACCATTATAAAAACACCTGCTACATAGACAAAAATAGCTGACATGATAGCTAAGAACATTCCCCACGGAATATTCTTATCAGGATTTCGTACCTCCTCGGCTACACTTGCTACTTTTGTTAACCCTGCATAAGAGACAAAAACCATACCCACAGTTGCCCAAAAACCCGTGGCCCCATTTATAAACAGAGGCGTAAATTGGTTTCGGGTTACCTCAAAGAAATCAACTGAAATTACTGAAAACAGTCCCTGGACGATATAAAAAATCATAATGCTTATAAGTGCCGCAACTAATACTTTTTGCAGTGCTGTAGTCTCTTTGGCACCTACTACATTTAAAATTCCAAAAACAAAGGTCAATATAACAGCAACCGGCACAATAGGTACTTCGATGAAAATGGAGATATAAGCTCCCATCCCTATCAATGCAAAAGCACTCTTTAGCACCAAAGCAAGCCAAGATCCGTATCCCCCGATAGTTCCGATCACAGGGCCCAAACTGCGGTCAATAATATAATAAGTGCCACCGGCTTTGGGCATAGCCGTGGCTAGCTCAGCCACACTAAACATGGTGGGTAAAACAAGCAGTCCTGAGACTAAATAGGCAATAAATACTGAAGGGCCTGTTTCAGCGGCAGCAATGCCCGGCAGAAGAAAAAAGCCGGAACTAAACATTGCCCCTGTTGCTATGGCGTAGACATCCCATAACCCAAGTTGTTTTTCTAGTTTTTCGTGCTTCATATCAAATAATTTGCGTTTCTAAAATGATCTATAAAAACTGATAATAATTTTAAATATCCAACAAATAGAGGTATTCCTTTAAATATTTACATCCTAGTTTACTAATTGTTTTATCTTATCAATATCTTGAGGTTCTCCGATAATGGAGAGTTGATCTCCTTCCTGAATAATACTATCTCCGTGAGGAATCTTAACTTTGCCACTTTGTTTTATAATAGTCACCAAACTTCCACCTGGCAATTCAATCTCCCGGATTTCCTTACCAATCATATCTTTTGTTTTACCATCATTCCGTATCGAAATATTTATAAAGCGTTCATTTCGCAGTAGTACTTCTCGTAGTTCTGCTTCATCTTTTGCTTCGATCCAACGATCTAAAAAATCTTCCTGATCGATCTTTTCTGCGGTATGAGCTAAAAATCGAAGATGTTGTGTTGAATCCTTTTCGGAGCTTACCAGAAAGAAAATAGCATAAAGTTTTTCTACATCCAGATTCTGATTCCTTACTAAGCGCTTATAATTTTCATCCTTTATAGTTAATCCATCTTTAATGCGTACAATCAACAATTCAGGCTCTGTGTCCATTGGAAGCCTTGTATGATTTAATGCCGCCCCCTCTCCGAGAGGAATGGCACCAAAATTCGTTACAGTATCAAATGCTTGATGCAGGATTCTTTCACTAACCTCCGTTTTTGAAGCCAGCTTAGCACAAGCCTGGTCTACAATATCCTGATAAGTAATATCAGAGTCCATGAACTCACACACGGTAGCACGACTTACCACCAGTTCATAGGGATCTTCATCACGCAAACCTTTTTCTTGCATGATATGACGCATCTCATTCTCAAGTCCATAATCTTTAAACCGCCCTAGTCGCTCGTGAACGTGATAAATTGCTCCTTGTCGATCTACTTTTGCATATGCATAATAATAGTACCAACCTATAGACAGGATTATTATAGCAACCGTAAAAAGAATGGAGAGAATACCCATTTCAAAAATCAGTAATCCTGAGGCAAGCATCCCGATCATTTGCATCCAGGGATAAAACGATGACTGATATCCGGGATCATATTCTTCAATTTTACTCTCTCGCATTACAATTACAGCTAAATTCAATAACCCGAATAAGAGCAACTTAAAAGCGCTGGCCAGTTTAGCCACTTCTTTTACATTAAACACCAGCAGTAGAAAAATCATCATTGCGGTGGTAGTAAGAATTGAGGTCACGGGTGTACCGTATTTCCCAAGTTGCGTAAAGCGGGGATGTATTAACTTATCCCTCGCCATTGCCAAAGGAAACCTGGAAGCCGACATAATTCCGGCATTACCTGTAGAAGCAAAAGCAGCGATAGCTGCAATCACTACCAGCAATAATCCTATATCTCCAGGCAACCAGGTAAGAAAAACCTCTCCTGCCGTAGCAACCGGTGTCAGATCTTCCATAAACGCCACCGGATCAAGAACAGCTGTCATGAGATATACTCCGGCAACATAAACAACGATTGCTACCAGAATCGACAGAAACATTCCACGTGGGATGTTGTGATCGGGATCTTCTACCTCCTCAGCTACGCTTACTACCTTAGTGAGACCTGCATAGGAAACAAAGACCATTCCTACTGTAGCGAAAAATCCCTGTATTCCCTCTTTAAAAAAAGGTGTGAATTGTTTTCGGTGTACATCTAAGACATCAAGGGAAAATAAATACGAAAAACCCTGAACCAAATAAAAAGACATTACTGCTAGCAAAGTAATAACAAGAAAGTTTTGGAGCTTACTTGTTTCCTTGGCTCCTACTATGTTCAATCCCCCAAATGCTATTGTCAGAACTATAGCAACAGGTGTGATGGGTACATCAAAGAATATGGAGATATATGCTCCCATCCCGATCAGTGCAAATGCACTTTTAAATACTAAGGACAACCACGACCCAAATCCTCCGATACTTCCCATCAATGGACCAAGTGTTCGGTCAATAATAAAATAAGTGCCTCCGGCCCGAGGAAATGCTGTCCCTAATTCCGCTTTACTCAACATGGTAGGCACTACCAGTAAACCAGATACCAAATAAGCTAAAAACACAGAAGGTCCTGTCTCACTAGCTGCCAAGCCTGGTAGCAAGAAAAGTCCCGAACTGAACATTGCCCCCGTTGCAATGGCAAAGACGTCGAATGCCCCCAGTTGTTTTTTTAGTTTTTCGAACTTCATGAAGATTAGATTTAATCTGGTTGTATAGGTTAAATAAACATGACACGCTATAAAAAAACAGGTAGGATATTATTTACAAGCAGAAATCAGAAATGCTGTAGGATATACTGATTTTGTACGAAATAAAATCAAATACATCCGCTTTGCTCCAGATATGTACTTCTCTGATTTCATTTATAATTGAATTTTGTCAGATGCTAAAGTAACGAAAATTCTCCTTCACTACATCATGAACACTTTTTCCAGGGGTTACAAAGATACAGTCTTTATCGTTTTTGCAAAGATTTTTTTCTTCTTTTTCACACTTGGCTATGTATTTAACACTAGTACAGGGCATGCTGCTTTTTTAATGATTGTTTCAACCCGAGGTCCCAAATAAAGCCGGTGCGTGCCGGGACGTATGTTCGTCCCCAAAATGATCAAATCAATTTCATTTTCATTGGCAAAACTACAAATGGCTTCTTCGGGTGTTTCCCCCTTTTTGACTACTGTATTGGTCGGCACATTCATTGCTTCGCCGAGTTCTTTCATTTCATCAACAATATCACGACCAATTTCCATCATGTTTTCCAGCTTATCTTTTCGTATATGCCAAGGCGAGTCTTTATGTTCATCAAACACTACATTCATTACCGAAACTTCGCGAGTGGAGTCAGATTTGGCCAAAAAGAATCCCATATCCGCTGCATTTTTCGATGCTTCGGTTCCATTAGTCGGCACAAGTATCCGGCTGGGATTCCACTGCTGCCGCATACTTTCTGCCTGGACAATTAATGTGGGGCATGGAGCAACACGTGTTAGGTAGTCAATAAGGGGACTGAATAAATGCGAGTCATACCGTCCCTTTTCTGTCGCTCCCAAGACCAGTAAATCATAATCTTTTTTTGCCTCATCAAGAATAGCATCCCCCACATTTTTACTTTGTACAACTTTCTTTACAATCTCTTCCTGATCAAAAAGTTCTGCTATCTTATCCAGATAATCTTCGCATACTTCTTTTTTATCTTCATCCTGAACAACACTTAGAAGAGTCACCGATAACGCACCTGTCTGGCCCAATAGTTTTAGAAGCTCCGATTCCACTGATTGCACTGCCTGCCCGTTGATTTCACCTTCACGCCGTCGCACGGGCAACAACACTCGATGAATACCAGCGACCAAACTTTCTGCTTCAAGCTCCTCCTTTTTTAGACGATCTTTTTCTTCTTCTCCCATCTCTACACGTGCTAATACCCATCGCAATGCTGTCGGAGCCATCAGTGATGTGGCGATCGCCATTACTACAATAATGGAAAACATATCCTGCGCTAGAATCCCAAGATTCAAACCAATCGTAGCGATAATAATTTCCATAGCACCGCGAGCATTTAAGCCGGCTCCGAAACTAAGTGACGTCCAGTGGTCTTTTCCGCCGATGACACGGGCACCAAAATACGTTCCGGTTACTTTCCCGATGGAAGCAACGGCAATCACAATAAGCGTTATAACGATCAGCGTCGGGTCAAGAAGATTCAGGATATTCACTTTCAACCCCGCAACGGCAAAAAATATGGGTGCAAAGATTCCCAGTGCTATGCTTTCCAGTTTATGAATGACATCTTCGGGCAATCGCGGCATCATCCCAAAAAGAATGCCCATCACAAAAGCTCCTAACACTGCCTCAAGATGGAGTGCCTGAGTTATCGCTCCCCATGCAAACGTTAATACAATGACGAGCGTCAATAATCGATCCGTGCTGTAAACTTCATCCTGAACATAAGCCAACAACTTACGCACCAGCCAGCGACCTACAGTAAAACTAAGAATCATGAAAGCAATAATGCTCCCGACAATCTGCAAAACACTGCCAATTGTTACCGATTCTCCACTGGCCAAACCGGCTACAATCGAAAGCAAAATCCATCCGGTAGTATCGTCACTCATTCCGGCTGCCAGGATCGTCTGACCGATATCGCGCCGCATCAAATTCAGATCCATTAGTACTTTGGCTATCACTGGAATGGCCGAAATAGCCATTGCTGTAGCAACAAACAGAGAAAAGACAAGCCGTTCTTCTGTGTCGGCCAGCAAAAAATCGGGCAGGTACTGGCCGAGCAAGAATCCTGAAGCAAAAGTAACCGAGATACCCCCGAACGAAACGCCCATAGCCGTTCGTGCATGACGTTTTATCAACTTTATATCTGTTTCAAGTCCTGTAATAAGCAGCAAAAACATAGCCCCTATCAGACTCACTACTTCCAACAGATATCCCTGAGTGGCTGTCTGTGGAACGATCCATTCTCCAAAACCGGGAAAAAGAGTGGCCAGAACAGAGGGGCCCAGAATAATTCCGGCCATAATCTCTCCCACAACAGATGGCTGTCCCAGCCGCTGGGCTACTTCTCCCAGTGCCCGGGCAGAGAAAAGCAATACTGCAACTTGTAATACCAGTAATAAAATGTCGTGATGTGGCGCTGCCGAAAATATATCCATAGTAATAACTTTGGTATGTCAATATTGAGCCGTTAGAATAAGAGTTTTAATGTTAAGTTTCTATCCAGACTCGCAGTGAAGTGACTACCAAATACATCACCGTATAGCAAAATTTAATCTTCGTTAGTTTAGCTATTTAGAATGGTCAAAACAGCTTTTGATAGTACAGACTGTCACCCTTCATGATTGATCTGTCTTTTTCTCACTATCTTCTTCATAAGAAAATAGGCCATCATTTCCCATCCTGGTAATCATTCGAATGACATAAGCAATAAGCACAAGCCCTATTAATCCCTGGATTTTTACGCTAAGTATAGGATGCAGATTAAAAAACATAATTATGGCATATTCAACTGCTGCTGCTGCAAGGAGTATACCCAGTAACCAAATAATCTCAGATATAAATTTACTCTTCAGTTGGTTTTTCATATAAGGAGTTATATCTGCTTAATCTTAAGCTAAGATCCAGTTAACTTAATCTGTTAATAGATCAAGATATAAATAAAACCAAACTGTTATAAATATTATTGAGTTGAGATTTCAACTCCATTTTTAAAATCTCAAAAAACTTTGTTTATCAAAGCACATTTCATGATTTTCTTCCATTCAAGAACTAACGGAATGGATCGAATAGTATTTAACAATACAACATGAGCGGAAGTTTATTAATAGGGATCACAAGTATCCTCATTTTTGGCATCGGGGCCCAGTGGGTAGCCTGGCGCTTTAAACTACCTGCTATTTTGCTCCTCTTAATCTCGGGTATAATGGTTGGCCCTGTCTTTGGTTTGCTGGATCCCGACCAGTTGATGGGCGATCTGTTGGCGCCTTTTATCTCGGTTTCGGTTGCTATTATTCTTTTTGAAGGTGGATTAAGTCTTCGCTTTGCAGAGTTAAAAGATGTGGGGAGCGTCATTGGAAATCTGGTAAGCATCGGTGTACTGGTAACGTGGGGTATCACATCACTTTCGGCCTACTTTCTTCTACCTTTTGATTGGGAGCTTGCCATTCTTTTAGGTGCTATTCTTGTCGTTACAGGTCCGACAGTTGTTATTCCTCTTCTGCGGCAAGTGCGTCCATCGGGACAAGTGGGCTCCATTTTAAAATGGGAAGGTATCGTTATTGATCCAATAGGCGCCATGCTATCTGTTCTTGTATTTGAAGTTATCCTGAGTACAAGCATCTCTGCAGCTACTAGTGTGGCAGTTATGAGCATTGTTAAAACTATTTTCTTTGGTACACTAGTCGGCCTTTCGGGTGCGGCCCTGATCTACTTTTTACTAAAACAGCACCTGCTACCCGACTTTCTGCAGAATCCTATAAGTCTTATGGTAGTAGTTACAGTATTTACTATTTCAAACATTCTGCAACATGAATCCGGGCTTTGGGCTACAACTCTTATGGGTATCGCTTTAGCCAACCAAAAAAAGGCCCATATACATCATATAGTAGAATTCAAAGAAAATTTACGGGTGCTTCTGCTTTCTGCACTCTTTATCTTATTGGCTGCACGTGTTGAATTAAGCAGTTTACTAGATAATTTAAATTGGGCTTTTGCTGCTTTTTTGGCCATTCTTATCATTATTGCTCGTCCGGTTGGCGTGTATGTTTCTACTTTGTTTTCCAATATTAACTGGCGCGAAAAGCTATTTCTTTGCTGGATGGCACCCCGCGGAGTCGTTGCGGCTTCAATCTCATCAATCTTTGCCATAAGTCTGGTTCAAAATGGATTTACCCATGCCGACCAGCTGGTAGCTGTCGTATTTCTGGTCATTATTGGCACTGTAACTATTTACGGATTACCTGCTTCATGGGTAGCTAATAAATTGGGAGTAGCCAAACCCGTTCCTAACGGCATACTGATTCTGGGTGCCTATGATTGGTCTTTGAAAATTGCGGAAACAATAAGCAATGAAGGATTTAAAGTTCTGGTAGCCGACTCAAACCGGCAAAATATAACAAATGCCCAAAAACTGGATATTGAAACCTATCATGGAAATATCCTCTCAGAATTTGCTTTGGAAGAGCTTGATCTGGATGGTATAGGTCATATGCTTTCTCTTACACCTAATGATGAGGTTAACTCGTTGGCAGCTCTACGATACGGTGAAATTTTCGGAAGATCTCATGTTTTCCAGCTAGCTCCGAATACACGTGGTGAAATAGAAAATAAGGAAGTTTCGAGCCATCTAAGTGGAAGAATTCTATTTCACGAGAAGCTAAACTACAAATATATTTCTACCATCATAAATTCTGTTACTGATATTCAGGTTCAGGAATTTGATGATGCTGAATCTGCTGAAAATTTCAATAAATCTATCGGAGAACAGTATATACCCCTTTTTTTAATCACATCAGATCACAAAATTAAACCTTATTCTGTACAAAACCCACCAGTCCCAACAAAAGGTGACAAAGCACTCTGTATTCCTTTAACTGACCAATTGCGGGAAAAATTAAAAACAATTAGTCAAACAGAAACAGAAGTATAACGACTATGGGATCAAATGAATAAGTCTCTCTGGAATATTTGGATCGATACCGGCGGTACTTTTACGGATTGCATTGCCCAAAATCCTCAAGGCAATGTCCGCTATTTAAAAGTACTGAGTAATAGTAGTCTGCGCGGCAGTGTCGCAGAAATTATTTCTTCACGAAAAATCCGCATTTACCAAAGCTGGAATGCTCCGAATGATTTTATAAAGGGATTTCAACTAAAGTCATTCGACAAAGATAGATCTCCTGCAAAAATCACTTCGTTTGATGCTGATGCCTCTACTGTAACTTTTGCCAGTTCTAGTCCAACAAATTTTACCGCAGGAGAGGCGTTTGAAATCACTTCGAAAAAAGAAGCACCGATTTTAGCCTGCCGCCTGGCTACCGCCACCCTTCCAGATGAAGACCTCCCTCCCATCCGGCTTCGGCTTGCAACAACCAAAGGAACAAACGCACTGCTGGAAAAAAATGGCGCTCCAACAGTGCTCTTAATTACGGAGGGATTCCGCGATTTTTTACAGATCGGTGATCAGAAACGCCCGGAACTCTTCTCCTTCAAAGTGGATAAACCAAAACCTCTTTATAACAAAGTAATCGAGATACCCGAGCGACTGGATGGCAATGGTAAAGTCCTGCAAAAATTAGATAGCAGCTCTCTTCCTGAATCATTAGCAGAGTTTATGAAAAAGGAAAATGCATCGTTTGCCATAAGCCTGATGCACAGCTATAAAAATGACGAGCATGAAAAAGAGCTCGAGCAGGGGCTTAGGAGACAAGGAGCAAGCTTTGTTTCCAACTCTTCGGATATGAGTCCGCTGATCAAGCTGTTACCCCGCGCTCAAACCACGGTTGTTAACGCATACCTGGAGCCCGTACTGCAGGAATATCTGGATTCGGTTAAAAGTACCCTTAAAAATGGCAGCATTTTTGTCATGAACAGTGCTGCCGGACTCTCCTCCTCGGATGAGTTTAAGCCCAAGGACAGCCTGCTTAGCGGACCGGCAGGCGGAGTGATCGGTGCCGCGGCCGTGGGAAGATCCGCTGATCAACAAAAAATAATTTCGCTGGATATGGGCGGCACCAGCACTGATGTAGCACGATACGACCACGGTTTCGATTACCAGTTCGAGCACTCAGTCGGCAGTGCCACAATCAAAGCCCCCGCCCTGGCCATCGAAACTGTTGCAGCTGGTGGTGGATCTATCTGCTCATTTGACGGACAAAAGCTTACTGTTGGTCCCGACAGTGCCGGGGCTGATCCTGGACCCGCCTGCTATGGCGCCGGTGGTCCGCTTACTCTTACGGATGTGAATTTACTGTTGGGAAGACTGCAGCAGGAAAACTTCAACATTCCGATTTCAATGGAGGCGGCCGAAAAGCAGTTCCGGGCTTTGCTGGATCAGCTTAAAGAAAAAGGGCGATCCCCCGATCCCAAAAAAATACTGCTGGGACTACTGCAAATTGCCAACGAACGTATGGCCGAAGCTATCAACAAAATATCGCTGCGTAAGGGTTATGATCCTTCGGAATATGCACTGGTGGCATTTGGAGGAGCGGGAGCGCAACACGCCACGGCTATTGCCTCACTGTTGGATATGAAAAAAGTTTTGATTCCCGATAAAGCAGGACTGTTAAGTGCCCGGGGCCTGGGAGATGCTTCGGTTGAGGCTTTTGTCGAGCAACAGATTCTTGAATCTCTGGAAGAGATAAAATCCAGACTGCCTTCTGTTATTGAGGATTTGGAAAATCAGGCGCGCCAAAAATTACAATCGCGACTGAATGATCCACAAGCCACAGGTAAAATCAAACACCGAATTCTTTTCCTGCGTCTTGAGGGCCAGGAATCGACGCTGGAGGTAGAATTTCGCAACCTTGATTCGGTACGAGACGATTTTAAAGCAGCGTATCAGAAACGCTATGGCCACTGGATTTCTAATCGTGAAATAGAAGTGGAATCGGTTCGAGTGATTGCAGCTGCAGGTAATACTCAATCTATTGAGGAGGATCTTCTTACCTCGAAAGGCAATCCACCTGTTGCATATAAAACAGAAGTACAATTTGCCACTCAAAATGAAACACCGGTCTATAACAGAAAAGAGTTTAAAGCTGATCACCGGCTGACAGGACCTGCTATCATTCTGGACCCTTACAGCACCACGGTTGTGGAGCCAGAGTGGAAGGCTCGGATCGGTCGAAACGGAACAATTCAACTTACACAAGAGCAAAATTCAACAACTGCTCCAAAAGCAGAGATGACTGAATCTGTGAACCTGGAACTTTTTACGAACCGCTTCACCTCTATTGCGGAGGAGATGGGTGAAATGATGCGGCGAACTGCTCTTTCGGTCAACGTAAAAGAGCGGATGGATTTCTCCTGTGCCCTGTTAAATTCCGGGGGCGAACTCATTGTCAACGCTCCGCATATTCCGGTTCACCTGGGTGCGCTGGGATTGTGTGTGCGCAGACTACAGGAGTCGATCGAAATGAATCCCGAGGATGTCGTGGCAACAAATCATCCCCATTACGGCGGATCTCATCTGCCTGATATCACAGTAGTAACTCCTGTTTATGATGATGAGAATCAGCACCTCGGATACACGGCCTGTCGTGCACATCACTCCGAAATCGGAGGTACACGTCCCGGATCTATGCCTCCCAATGCTTCTTCATTAGCCGAAGAAGGCGTTGTTATTCCGCCCACGCATCTAATAAAAGGCGGTCAGCCGCAGTGGGATCACACCAAAGCCATTCTTTCTGAAGCACCTTATCCCAGCCGGGCTGTCGAAGAGAATATTGCCGATCTGCAAGCGGCTGTGGCGGCCAATCATCAAGGTGCACAGGCGCTGCGTAATCTTGCCAGGAATGAAGGAACGGATAATATCCGCCACTATATGTCGGAAATCAAAAACCAGTCGGCAGAAAAGGCGAGAGCAATGATTCAGTCATTGCCGGAGATATCCCAAAAAAGCGAGGAGTTTCTGGATGATGATTCTCGTCTCTGTGCAGAGATAAAAAAACAAGCCAAGCAACTTACCATTGATTTTTCGGATACTGATAAAGTACATCCGGGCAATCTTAATGCCACACCTGCAATCGTGCAGAGTGTGGTGATGTATGTACTCAGATGCCTGATCGGCAAACCTATGCCGCTAAATGAAGGACTGCTTGAACCGGTGGATATCATATTACCGAAAGGAATGTTAAATCCTGATTTTAGCGCTAACCCAAAAGAGTGTCCGGCCGTAGTGGGCGGAAACACGGAAACGAGTCAACGGCTTGTAGACTTGCTGTTGAAACCGTTCGAACGAGTCGCCTGCAGCCAGGGAACGATGAACAACGTTATTTTTGGCAACGAATCTTTCGGCTATTATGAGACGATCGGCGGCGGTACGGGCGCGGGACCGGATTTTGACGGGTCTGATGCTGTCCATCATCATATGACGAATACGGCCGGGACTGATCCGGAGATACTGGAGCACCGCTACCCGGTGATTCTTAATCGATATGAAATCAGAAAAAAATCGGGAGGCAAGGGTAAGCACTGCGGAGGCAACGGCATTACACGAGAACTAACATTCACAGAACCAGTAAGTCTTTCGGTGCTAACACAGCACAGAAATCGGAAGCCATACGGGTTAAAAGGTGGTCAACCGGGCAAAACAGGTGAACAGGTTATCATCCGGAAAAGTGGAGAACGGAACGTGCAGGATGCCATAGATGGCGCCGATTTAGATGTTGGGGATAAATTTATCATTCATACACCCGGCGGTGGTGGGTTTGGGAAGTAGGAGTGCTGAATGATGAATTATGAATGTTGAATATTCCGGTATCGGAAAAGCCCCTTGTACCGTTCATTTTTTTTCAGCAAAAAACGAACCAAAAAACTGCCGGGGGAATCGTAGATTTTGTTCTTTCTGCAAACAGGAAATCGGGGATAGCTTTTCCACATTAGTCCATATTGAATAACTTCTTTCCCGCGATTAGCCCCCGAACCCCCTGTTGCAAAACCAACTTACTCGTTTCAAAATAATAATTATGAATGTTGGATTTTGAATGTTTAATTATGGGCCTGTTCAACATTTTAATTCAACTGTTGGCTTTTGCGGGAACGGATCCTCAATATATTATTCTGGTCGGTGTTGTCTGCCGCCTTTATTGGTCCCGGCACCATAACTACTGCAGCTTCGGCTGGGGCCAATCATCAGTACACACTGCTTTGGGCACTGCTTTTTTCCGTAGTTGCCTGTATCGTTTTGCAGGAAGCAGCGGCACGTCTGACACTGACCTCGGGACAAAATCTCGGAGAAACGATCTTTCAGCGTTTTAAAGATTCTGCCGCCGGACGCGGCCTGGCATATCTTGTGCTCATCACTATTGTTTTGGGGTGTGCTGCCTATGAAGCCGGCAATATCCTTGGTGCTGTTGCTGGCGCAGCTCTTTTGGTTGATATCTCCACTCCTATTCTTACGCTTATCATTGGCGGTGGCTGTATCGTGCTGATGTGGTTTGCCTCCACCCGACAGATCGCCCAGCTTCTCGGGATTGTCGTTGCCGTTATGGGACTCTGTTTTTTGACGACAGCCATCCTCAAAAAACCTTCAGCAGCTGATCTTTTCACCGGCCTGGTCCTACCCTCGATGCCGGGGGGATCAGAACTGCTGGTTATCGGCCTTATCGGGACGACAATAGTGCCATATAATTTATTTTTGGGATCGGGGCTCAAGCACGCCCAAAATCTCAAAGAGATGCGTTTTAGTCTCTCTACAGCGATTATTTTAGGTGGCATTGTTTCGATGGCCGTACTCGTCGTCGGCAGTTCAGTGCAGGGAGAGTTTACATACGAAGCCCTGTCGCAAACAATGGCTGCTGAGTTGGGCGGATGGGCCGCTACATTTTTTGGGATCGGGTTGTGTGCCGCCGGCTTCAGTTCTGCCTTAACAGCACCACTGGCAGCCTCACTGACGGCTCAAAGTATCCTGGGATCTCGAAGTCCAGGACAGTGGAAATCCAGTAGCTTCCGCTTTCGGGCCGTCTGGCTAATCGTTTTGCTTACCGGCATCCTTTTTGGCGTTCTGCAAGTCCAGCCAATTCCCGCCATTATTCTGGCCCAGGCATTCAACGGTATCATCCTTCCCTTTATCGCAATCTTTCTCTGGCTGATGGTCAACAATGCCAGATTGCTTGATAAAGCAAACATAAATGCTGTTTCGGGAAATATCATCATGGGTATGGTGGTATTTATCACGCTCATACTCGGTTTGACTAATGTAGCCAAGGCGTTAACGAGGTTGTTTGCAATAGAGTTAGTAGATCAAAAATTTATTGCAGTCGGCTCAATTGCAGTCGCACTGTTAATATATTGGCCTCTGATCAAAACTATACTTATATATAGACAAAAGTAATATTCGGACATATCACCAAATAATATTCCGACTTATCACAAAGTTATAGAATTATAGGTTTTTAATTCATATCTATATCTATGGCTATATTAAGACATATCTCACTTGTACTATTCTGTACAGCAATTGCAATGGCCTGCAGCAGTTCCGAACCTGCATCAGAAAATACTGAAACCGACACCTCTACTCCCAAATCTGGAAATTCAGAATACTATACTTCGGCATTCCCACCTCAGGATGTTACCGAGGAGTTAAAAAAAGCCCAACAATCAGTAGTTCGGATTGTCTCAACAGCCTTTTATGACAATTATATCTTTGGTGAACAGTTTATTACAATAGACGACATTAGAACAAATGATCCAGAGGATATTGCTACCGATTATTTTTCTTCTAAAGAAAGTACAGCCGGTACGTCCGTAATTTTAGATCAAAATAGTAATAACTCTCTTCTCTTGACCTGTGAGCATACCGTTTCTTTTCCTGATACGGCTATCGCTTATTATGAAAATGACAATCTTCCTTCCAATCAATATGTTGAATCAGTCAGCATCAAAAGAAGACAAACCAATCTCGTTTTTCTTGGTCCCGAGCTGAAGTCATTTGAAGTTATAGCATCCGATAACCGGCTGGATGTTGCTCTTTTAAATGTTGAATTCGGGCGCGACAAGAATCTTGACCAACATAAGCTGATGATTAACCCGGGTAACAGTGATTTACTACGCCTGGGTTCTTTTTTATACATCCTGGGCTTTCCGAAAGGATATCCGATGATTACCCGGGGATTGGCCAGCTCATCCGAAAGCTGGAATGACCGTTACTTTATTACGGATGCAACTTTTAATCCGGGTATCAGCGGTGGACTTATTCTTGCAACAAAGGATAATTTTAAATCCTTCGAATGGGTGGGCATAGCAAGTTCTTCATCCGCAAGCCGCGAAAGTGTGCTTGTACCCCGGCCATTAACTGAAGACTATTCCAGAGCTGCACGTCCCTATTCGGATTCCGTTTTCGTTCAGCAACAAACGCGTATCAATTACGGGATTACACAGGCCGTACCGGTAAACAAAATCAAAGAGTTTTTGCGTGACAGCAATCAGGAGATCAACAAGCACGGTTTCTCTATTGAATCCAGTTTTCTATCCCAAAATTAAGACACAGTTAACTTGCTAAAAACTCATCGGCCTTAAATCAGACGTTCGACAAAGGTTCGTTTACCTTACCTCTCCAGATCCTTATGCTTTGACTTAAAACTTCAGTTTGAGCTATGATTAAGAATTTATGGATGTTTAACCCCTCTCCACGGATGAATCCGTGGGCTAAGAACATTTGTAAAAGCTCACTTTAAGTGAGCTTCTGGTTTTTCTTCTTAGCCTGACGATTCATCTTCAGGCTGTTGCTATTTCTGTTTGTCATCCCGAACCCGCAGGCTTTCGGGAGAGGGATCTCAAGTGTAGATACAGACTGTATTTTATTCAAAATGAGAGTCTCTGAATCGGTTGAGATTCCTCATCATTCAGAAACCCACTGAATTCTTCGGAATGACACGGAGATGTTGATAGAGTTTTTGACCTATAGCGCGGGAATTAATTCCCGCGCTAATGATAGTAAACTCTAATGAGGTTGAGAGAAATATACCCACGGATGAAACTCGTATAGGCTCATTTACAGTGATATGATTCATCTTCAGGCGTATGAACGCTAAATAACTCGTCGGATGTCGAACCAAACGCTCGAAGAGGTTTAGCTGCTTTTATAAAGTTATATCCCAATTGGCAGCTAAACTTGACTATTGATTGAAACGAGATGAATTTTCGTAACGAAATTTAAAACGTAGTATGGATATACCAAAGCACCTTTTCCATCTCCTCTTTCACTATCGAGGATGATCCAACATAATGATTATTCTGAAAGGTGAATATCAACTTTTTACCACTTTGGGTATTAACATATCCGCTTAAACTGTGATTGTTGCTCAACGTGCCTGTCTTGGCAAAAACGTAGGGGGAGCCGCCGTCACGCGCAGAATACCAGCTACTTATCGTTCCCGATTCTCCACCGGCCGGCAATAGATCAAAAAGCTCCTGATCACTAGTAAACTCATCATCAATAGCTCTGAGCAATTGAATAATCGAGCGTGGCGTAAACATATTATATCGCG
This sequence comes from Fodinibius sp. GM108, assembly GCF_058386985.1. Lineage (NCBI taxonomy): Bacteria > Pseudomonadati > Balneolota > Balneolia > Balneolales > Balneolaceae > Fodinibius > Fodinibius sp. GM108. The sequence goes on along the minus strand of NZ_JBYEIR010000010.1, from coordinate 80,779 downwards.
ACAAACCCGAACCGTCAACCCACTGCGGCTCGTCGGGCAGAATATCCAGATGGGCTGATACCATAGTATCGATCACTGCTTCGGAGTTAAGCGACATCCCCAGCTCCGAAGCCGCAACAAAAAGCAGCTGTTCAGCAATAAAATTATCGCTCGGCTGCAGCATATGTTTATAGGCGGTATCTGAAGCAATACTGTACAGCACCTGTGTAGAATCAGGCTTTTCGATATCCGGCAGATATGTCACCGACCTATCCAAGGTATCCGACAGCATTTCCGTTATCAGCTGCGGCGTATAATGATATGGCTTATCCGTCGTATAAGTAATAGTATCCGCTTCTGGCTTGTATTCAAAATGGTTGCCGTTCAGTTCACGGAATAATATAGGCTCATCCACATCTCGCTGATTTGGTTCATGAATAAATGACCGGAAGTATTCAGGAGCAACGGCAAGAGATCCACCCTCAGTGCGAGCCACCTGCTTCAGTTCTATCGACTCCATTTCGAAAGTAGCCGTATTGCCATACATTGGCAGCGGCGTTTTTTCCGTTTGGTAGTAATACTGATAGTCGCTCCATGACCAGCCAGGGCCAAGCAAGTCATCATCAAAATTTGAGTCGGAATAGTACAACTCCCTGTCACTGTCTTGTAGAAATTTATATACCGTACCATTTCCGAATTCTTCATGCAAAAAAGATGGGTCGCCCGTCCCCCAAAAGATTAGCGAGTCACCCCGCTCCACATAATCAAGTGCCCGCAATGAATCCGGTAGAAGTTTTAAACCTGTATAAAAAGTAAACAGTTTCGTGTTAGAGGCAGGTGTAAAATAGCGATCCTCGTTTTGCGCATATACCATTGAATCGGTTTCAGGATCATACAGTGCAAAACCCGTTAAATTTGCTGAAAATACCTTTGAGGTATCAAATACTGTAGCAAACGGATTTTCCGCGGCGGGCGGCTCAGCAGATTCTGGCTGTGTTGCTCGTTCTGTCGTCTGACATGCAGAAATTCCAAGAATTAAAATCACAGCAAATGCTAAAAATTCAGAAAGAATTGACTTCATCAGATGATCACAGTTTATTGCTCTTTAGCAAGATTCAGGGGGATGATTCACGCCAACAATACAGGCTATAATTCATCCCCTATCTAACAAAATTTCAAAGAAAATGGAAATGGGATGCGTGTAAAATTATTTTATGGATTTTTGATACTCATAATAGGATTTGCAGGACTCAGCTGTAGTCAGGACCAGAGCCAATATGACGTAATTATTCGCAACGGAATGGTTTATGACGGCAGCGGAGATTCCGCAAAAAACGCTGATATCGGCATTCGAAGTGATACAATTGCTGCCATCGGCAACCTTAGCTCGGCATCAGGGGATAACATTATCGACGCTGAAGGAATGGCGGTGACACCAGGATTTATAAATATGCTCAGCTGGGCCAATTACAGCTTGCTCGACGACGGCCGGTCGATGAGCGATATCAAACAGGGTGTGACGCTCGAAATTTTTGGCGAAGGTTCTTCGATGGGACCGCTGAATGATGAGATGCACGACGATCAGGAATGGAAAACACTGGGGGGCTTTCTCGAACATCTGACCAATAAAGGGGTGTCTCCCAATGTAGCCTCATTTGTAGGTGCCACGACCATCCGCCAATACGTACTTGGCAATGAAAATCGCGCTCCCACTGAAGATGAGCTGGAAGAGATGCAGCAGCTGGTCCGTGACGCGATGGAAGAAGGCGCTCTGGGCGTTGGTTCATCACTCATTTACGCGCCGGCCTGGTTTGCGGATACGGATGAGCTCATCGCCCTGTCTAAGGCAGCAGCCGAATACGACGGGATGTATATTTCACATATCCGTAGCGAGGGCGATGATCTGCTGGAAGCCACTGACGAGTTATTCACGATTGCTACCGAAGCCGACATCGATGCGCAGATTTATCACCTGAAAGCAGCCGGGGAACAGAACTGGGATAAATTGGACATCGTCCTCAACAAAATCGATTCGCTTCGGGCACTCGACCATGATGTAGCAGCCAATATGTATACCTATCCTGCTGCTTCAACGGGACTCGATGCCACTACCCCTCCCTGGGCTCAGGAAGGTTCTACAGAAGATTTTATTGATCGGCTCCAGAATCCGGAAATCCGAAAAAAAGTGGAAAACGAAATGGCCAGCGCCGAAACGGACTGGGAAAACTATTACCAGCTGGCCGGATCACCGGAAAATATTTTACTGCTTGAATTTGATGTGGATTCGCTCAAACATTTTAACGGAATGAATCTGGCCGAAGTCAGCGAACAACGCGGTACTGATCCGATCCCAACAATCCTAGATCTGCTGATCGAAAACGGCGGCGACATAGGATCGGTTTTCTTTGTGATGTCGGAAGAAAACGTGAAAAAGAAAATTGAGCAGCCGTACATGAGTTTTGGATCTGACGCCCGCTCGGTGGCTGCCGAGGGCGAAGTACTGGAATCGAGCACGCATCCGCGTACGTACGGCACATTCGCCCGGCTATTGGGGAAATACGTTCGTGATGAAGGGATCATTCCTCTCAATGAAGCTATCTATCGCCTCACGGGATTACCCGCTACTAATTTAAAAATCGACAAACGAGGCTATCTCAAAGAGGGTTATTATGCGGATGTAGTTATATTTGATCCTGATTCGATCCAGGATAATGCCACGTATGAAGATCCGCATCAGTATTCCGAAGGTGTGCATCATGTATTTGTGAACGGACAGCAGGTTCTCGATAACGGAGAGCATACCGGGGCCATGCCGGGACAGGTAGTACGCGGGCCGGGATATGAAGAGAAATAACAATTTTTAAAATCTCAAAAAGACAATTAAGTAATTTCATTCATGAAAACAATCCTATCTACAGCAGTCATTATTGCTGTCAGTGTCACAGGTATGTTCGCCCAAAATAACAGGGCTATCGACCTGCTTTATGATCAATACGATGAATACAAGGAAAACACTATCGAAACGCGTCGTTTTAAGCACGAGGATATACAACCTCTGATCGATCAGCTGGAGGATGATTCCGACTTCACAGTCCGCCGCGTTGGCACCTCGATTGAAGGACGTTCACTGCGACTGATTAGCATTGGTGAGGGTGATACGGATATCTTTTTCTGGTCACAGATGCATGGCAATGAATCTACTGCTACGGCCGCCATTTTTGACCTCCTGAACTTCTTCCGTGAGCCGGGTAATTCTCTGATGGAGCTTCGCAATCGCATCTTGGAAAATACCACCTTGCACTTTCTGCCTATGCTTAATCCCGACGGCGCTGAGCGTTTTCGCCGTTACAATGCCCTGGATATTGACGTCAACCGTGATGCCCTGCGACTGACTACGCCAGAGGGGACTACACTAAAAAGAGTGCGAGACAGCTTAGAGGCCGACTTTGGTTTTAACCTGCACGACCAATCCACCTATTATACCGCAGGGCGAAGTTCCGAGCCGGCTACGATATCGTTTCTGGCTCCCGCCTACGACTATGATCAATCAGTTAACGAGGTGCGGGAAAATGCCATGAAACTGATCGTCCAGCTAAATAATATGCTGCAACAGTATATCCCGGGACAGGTGGCCAAATATTCTGATGCTCATGAGCCGCGGGCTTTTGGTGATATGATTCAAAAATGGGGAACCAGCACGATATTGATTGAATCGGGCGGATATCCCAATGATCCTGAAAAGCAGTATATCCGAAAGCTGAACTTTATGCTGTTAGTCACCGCTGCGGATGCTATCGGAACACAATCCTACAATGATCAGCCGGTCGATGAATATTTTGACATCCCGGAAAATGAAGTCTATCTGCACGACCTGATCATCAGAAATGTTAACATCGAAAAAGAAGCCGAGCTCTTTACTGTGGATCTGGGCATTCGTTACAGCGAAAATGAGAATGAAGATCATCGCAGCTATCGCTACAGCAGCCGCATTGCCGAAGTTGGCGACCTTTCCACCTACTATGGCTATAATGAACTTGACGGTGACGGTATGGTTGCATCCCCGGGGGAAATCTATCCCGATACGCTTAAAAATATTAAGGCATTACGGCAATTGAATCCTGCCAGGCTTCTTAATGATGGCTATACCGGCATCGTCTTACAGAATGTAGAGTTTGATGATGATTTGAAAGAAGAATTTTCTTCTTATCCTATAAATTTAATTATGGCGGACTCCTACGAAAACACCATTGGACTTGGTCATACGCCCAATTTGGTTTTGCGAGACAAGGATGACCAGGTTCAGTACGTCATTATTAATGGATTTCTCTACAATCCCCAACTGCAAAATATAGAAGCTATAGAAAACGGGCTGATTGTTGAATAGAACAACTTATGTACCGCAGAGGAAGGCGGAGGATATCACAGAGTTACGCAGAGAATATTTACAAACCTCGCTGCGTAATTCTACATGACTCTGCGGTTTCAGATAATCTGTAAGTGAATAACCTCCGTAAAAGCTTTTGAGGGAAAAGTAAGCTAAAGATGCTGAAGAGATCCTAAATCAAGCCGGTCCCGACAGTTGTCTGGGGTCAGGACAGGGTTCAGCTTGACACCTTATTGCCTTGGGATAGCTGTTTGGTTGATCATTTTGCAACTCAATCCATCTTCGCCTGAAGATGAATCATCAGGCTATGAAGCAAACCCGAAACCGCTTCCAGTGGGCTTTTTCAAACCCTTCATAGCCCACGGATTCATCCGTGGGTATAATGGTTAAGCGATAGAAAGACCGCCCCGCCGAAATCAGTTATGAAGAAGCATTCCCAACTGTCCTGCAAAGTTTCAACCTAGGAGATTGGTAACGAGATATCTTGAAAAGCACTTCAGTCCGCAACAAACTGATAAACGAGATGTGAAATATCAGCAAAGGTAGAAAGTACTGCATCTCGATCCGGTGCATTTTTAGAAAGCAGTACCAGCACATATTGACGTTCGTCTGGCAATTGCACCAATCCCACATCATGATTTACCCCTGTAATCCATCCCGTTTTATGTGCTACTTCAACCTCGTCGGGCAGCTGTGCAGGAATCATCTCATTGAAGTGCTGTCTTTTCAGAATCTCTATCATCTCTTCGGACGCCTCTTGGTTCACCGCCTGTCCGCGGCCCAGTTTTTCATAAATGACAGCCTCATCAAACGCGGTAGTGCGGTTGCTTAGCCCCTGTTCGTAGGCTTTGATATCTTCCACTCCCCGCAGTACTTTGATGTTGTCAGCCCCATAGCCGTGCATCGTCTCAGTCACATTTTGGGCACCCACTTTTTCTATAAGGATGTTTGTGGCCAGATTGCTGCTCATGGTAATCATATCATTTATCAGCTCGCGAATGGGGCGCTTCTGGCCGATAAGATCATAAAGCTCTCCCTCGCTGTCCTCGTTAATATCCATTTGATAACGACTGCTGTCAACAATACTTCGGAACTCATTTTTCACCTCAATCGAATCATCCAGAGAAAAATTGCCGGCTTCCGCTTGTTTATAAAGCTCGATCATCACCGGTGTTTTCATGGTACTGGCTGCATGAAACATTTCGCGCTCATTGATAAAAACAGCTTCGCTTGCATCGCTCAAATTTTTGAAGGCAACAGCAAAGTCACCATCTAGTGAGTTAAGCTTTTCTGTAATCTCAGATTTTAACTCTGTTTTTGTCTCAGGAACCTGTTGAGAGCAGCCCGCAAGATTAAAAATGAGCAGTAACAGAGAATATATAATCTTTTTCTGCATACGAATTCTTTCGATAGTTTATCACCAATTAAAATAGCAGAGTCCTTTTTTCAAGAACTCTGCTATAACTTCATCTAATTGCTGCTATTGAACAACAGTAATATTTATAGGACCAGCAGCAAAGTTATCGGCCTCTATATTAGTTATGGAAAGACCGTTTTCATTGACAATCTCGACCTCTAAATTAATCTTTGAAGGATCATTGGGGACGTTAGGCACCTCATATTCAATCCTTAATGAATCTGTTTGTGTTTCTTCTGAAAATGTAGCTTCTCCCGGAGAGTATCTACTATAGACCTGCTGGGCGCTTTCATTGACGACAGAATCCCGAAGGATAATCTCTTCAATCGGATCATTTGACCAGAAAAGAAGGTCAAGACTTACAGTTTCGCCTACTTGGTATTCATCTTGGGCATTTTTTATTTCAAAATCAGAGATATTCGGATAATGTCTGCCTGTTTCCTCGATATTATCTTTCAACCAATTGTCTTCTTCCATACAGGATATCGTCAGAAGCCCTACTAACAGAAATAAAATTAATTTCTTCATAATTGATAAAATTTTCATAATCCTGAAATTCTTGTTGTTTAATTATAAAACCACATGGGTGTTCCAATATCTTTCTGAGCTTTTTTAACCTCTTCTTGATTACGGCTAAGCTCAGAACTTGGATACACTGCACGCTGAATCCATTCACCATTTAAATCTTCATTATGATTAGCCGGAAGCTCTAAACCTTTAAAAATACTATCATCAAAGTCATAGCGACGATAGTCGTTATAAGTTTCCGGATTCAGAAACAGTGCCTTGAATTTCTCTTTCATTATCAACTCCATAGTAAGATTGGCTGCACCTACATCGACACTGCTTTCACTCATGTAGTCATCTCGGTCTGAAGCCGAAACACCGAGTTTATCCATGTGAGCCCTGATACCCTCCATATAGGCATCATACGCCTGCTGAGAAGCTCCCGTTGCTAGTGCATCGCCGCCATTGTCACGCAAAAAGGCTGCTTCTGCTTCAATAAATTTCATTTCAGCATAAGTCATCATGATGATCGGAGCATCCGCTTGTGAATAAAATGTTTCATCTGTAAAAGCAACATTCGAACTATTGTCGGGAGCATCACTGTTTACTCCGAAATTACCGCTTTCACTACCATAATACTCGGCTTCACCACCGTTGCTTGCGATGATTGGTAGCCGGGGATCTTCCTCCGGATATGTTTCTCCATTCATCATATCAATAAGCTGATCGGCATGATCGGGCGCGGGATTACCAGTTTGGGCAGCCAAGTATGCACTTGTGTGCCATGGATTTAGATTTTTGTCGGCATTATAGGTAACCTGGAAATCATCAGCATTACTGGTATATGCATTTGACACTGCAGTAAGAGCTTCCTTAGCAGCTGATGTTGCTCCTTGTGCTGTTAAATGGATCGCATTTCTGGCCTTCAATGAATACGCTGTTTTAATCCATTTGGAAATATCACCACCATAAATAATATCATCACTGCCCGGCTGGTTAAATTCTGAAGGTTCTTTTTGAAGCTCAGTGATAGCATCATCTAAAAGCTGTTGAATGGCACTATAGACATCTTCCTGGCTATCATATTGGGGCGTAAACTCATTTTCTTGTAATGCTTCGGACCAGGGAATATCCTCCCAGGCATGAGTAGCCAGGCTTAAGTTATACGCCTGCATAACCTTGACTATACCTAAATAATGAGAGGCATCAGCTTCTTGTGCTTTCTCCTCCATTACAGCGAGATTATTTAGGGCAGTCAGATAAATTTCTGTCCAGGCTCCTGTGAGCTCTGTTTCTTCGTGTGAATCAGTTAAACCTGTAAATGATATATGCTGCGCGTACTGAGAAAAGGTAAATGCAATATTAAAATGAGCCTCACTTGTTGATACCAATACAGGAGGCAATAGTGCATCCTGTCCTATTTCATCCTCGAAGACTCTGTTTGGATCCTGGTTTGTGTCACCACCCAGATAGTTTTCGCAAGCTACAAACGCAAAAACCATCAGGATACATGCTAAGGTCGATATGTATTTATTTGATCGTATCATGGACATTCTCACTTACTTTTAAAACTTAAGATTCATGCTGAAAGAAATACTGCGCGTAGGCGGTATGTTTAAACCAGTAAACCCGTATGTATTGGATCCTGCAGCATATTGTTGTCCTTCCGGATCGAAGCCTCTAAATGGTGTATTCAAAAACAGATTTCTTCCAATGACGCTGAATGATGCGGATTGAAGCGGTAATTGCTGTACGAAATTGGTTGGCAATCTGTATGAAATGCGAGCATTTCGAAGCCGAATCCATGAGGCATCCTGTACCAGAACTTCAGCAGCCCTGTTAAAACGGGTTGAGCTCCTATAAAACTCTTGATTCATTCTGTAAGGAATATCATTGACTGATCCGTCACTATTTACTCCCTTGAAGATGACCTCATCGTTTCGCCACTTCGTAATTTCCGTAATTCCATTTCTGATACTATTACGCTGTCCGGAATCGTAAGCATCTGCTCCCATTCTTACCTCAAGAAGAAATGACAAAGAAAGATTCTTATAATTGAATGTATTCGTTATACCTCCCTCCCAATCAGGACGGGCGTTGCCTACTTTTACCAGGGTATCTGTACGTATTGTTGGCAAACCGTCATCGGCAATAAGCAAGTTGCCATTGTCATCATATTCAAACGTGTGCCCATACAGATCGCCCATTTCGCCGCCTTCCTGAATGCGATTTACGACACCTGGAAACCCGCTGTTGGCAAATTCAATAACATCGAGTCCTTCCGGCATTTCTGTTACTTCGCTGGCAACAGTGGACCAATTAACCGAGACATCCCAGCTAAAATCACTTTGCTCAATAGGTGTACCGTTAAGCAGAACTTCTACTCCTTCGCTTTCAATTTCACCGGCATTGGTCGTAAATCGAGATAAACCCGACGGATTACTTACCGGGAAACCTACAATCTGATTCTTGCTGGTTTGATTGAAATAGGTCAGATCCAATCGCAGGCGATTATTAAAAAACCGAAGATCGGTCCCCACTTCATAGGAGGTTGTTATTTCGGGTTTCAGATCAGAGTCTCCAGCATGAGTATCTTTACTGAAGCCGCCATCACCGCCAAATGGAAAATCAGATGCCCCTCGGAAATACTGGCCCACGCTGTAGGCAGGTGCATCTTTACCTACTTTAGCCCAGGAGAAACGTAATTTGCCAAAAGGCAAAAAGTCATTATCCGAAAGTCCCAGTGTTTCTGTAAATACATAACCTAAACTTGCTGATGGATAAAAGAATGACCTGTTATCTTCCGGCAGTGTAGAAGACCAGTCATTCCGTCCTGTCACAGTAAGAAAATAAGTACCATCGTATTCAAGCTTCGCATCAGCAAAAGCTCCCACCAAACGACGTTGTATGCCCGATTCAGAAGTAAAAATATTGGTTGTATTAGCCAACGACCGGAAATCATCAATATTTAATCCTTCTCCCCGGGTATTTACACGTTCCGAACTGATATCCGTTATCTGATTACCAACAGTCAAAGAGCCGATTAATTTGTCAGTAAAGTTCCGGTTTGCCCGCAGGTATAGATTGGAATTAAGCTGCTTATAGTTAATCTGTTCTTTTACGAGAAATCCATTTACCTGTGTACCAACATCTAAATGAGGAGGAACAAAACGTTCTCTGGCGTCAGAGTAGTAGTCAGCTCCAAACTTGTAATCAAGACTAAGCCAATCTGAAAATGAATAGCTTAATCCTACATTACCAATAATGCGGTTTACATCATCCTCAAGCGTGCTGTTTTCCGCAAAATATCGCGGATTATCAATAAACCCGGAAGTTGGATTACTTTTAAAACCAGAATAGTTTTTCTGATCCCCATTGGGAAATATATAATCATTTACATCATTCGAAGATGTCCAGTAACTGAGCGAACTCATAATGGATTTGTCACCACCCGTTGGTCTTACGCCGCCTGAGTTGGAGAAGTTTACAGATCCCGATACATCAAATTGACTGGAGACCTGGTGAGATCCTGATAATTTAAAGGTTGTTCGGTCCCAGTTTGTATTGGGAACAACGCCTTGCTCATTAACATGTGAAACGGAGCTAAAATAGGTCGTAGTCTCATCTCCGCCAGATATGCTCAGTGAATTTTCTATATTGGACGAAGTGCGGAAAAATCGCTCAAAGTTATTGTAAATTTCCGATGATTCATTTGTAGGCGGACCATACTGCCAAAATTCAAACGTAAATTCCCGGTACGGCAATGCGCCATAAAAACCGTGCTGATAATCGTCTTGTATTTCAGGTGTCTTGTTAACCTGGCTAAATCCGACTGTACTCTTCAAACTGACTTCTGTCCTGCCGGCTTGTCCCTTCTTCGTAGTTATTTCCACAACACCATTTGCCGCACGCTGCCCATATAACGCCGTAGCGGCCGGGCCTTTAAGAATGGAGATATTTTCGATGTCATCAGGATTGAGATCACTTCCACGGTTAGAAAAAGAGAATTGTTCAGCACTACCCGGAGAATTCGTTCCTTCACTGGGTAAGACATTTCCGTAATTTGTTTCATTACTCATTGGCACTCCGTCAATCACAAAAAGTGGCTGATTATCACCACTAGGACTCAGAGAAGAAATACCCCGGATTGTGATATCCATTCCAGAGCCAGCAGCACCACTTGTATTCTGGATGTTTACACCTGCAATTTTCCCTTGCAGAGCTCCGACTAAATTATTGTCTCCACTTGCTGCAATATCTTCACTGGAAACATCCTGCACAGAATAACCAAGAGATTTCCTCTCCTGTTCAATACCAAATGAGGTTACTACAACCTCATCAAAAGTCTCTGCCTCTTGAGTCATCTCTACATCAATAGTGGTTCTACCATTGATTGGCACTTCTTCTCTGGCATATCCAATAAACGAAAATACAAGAGTTTCAGCATCAGAAGGAACATCCAATGAATATCGACCCTGATCATTGGTGGAGGTACCAACAGAAGAATTTTTGACCACTACATTAACTCCCGGCATCGGTTCACCGGTTTCTGCATCGGTAACCGTCCCCGAAATTTCTTGCTGAATTTGAACGTATGATAATGGGATAATTTCCCGCTCTTTTATAACAATCTCTCGTGTTTCAGACAGCATTGCTTCGTAACCAGTACTTTGTAGTACCTTTTGCAGCGCTGTGGCTGTAGTTACAAAATTGAGATTAATATCTATCGGCTGTTTTAGAGAAAGCAACTCTGCATTATAAGCTAAACCTAATTCTGCCTTGCTTGCAATCGTCTCCAGAACATCCCTCAGAGGTGCTTCCCCTGTGCTAATAGATATAATCCGCTGTAATTCCGGTATGTGATCGGCGTATTTATTTATCGAATAAAAAGATTCTCTCACCATATCCGCATCACTTGAGGAAGCCGACGTGAGATATTGCCCATTGGCTTCGGTACTGAATCCCTGACTTAATGGAACAAGCAACACCACAAGCAGGCACCACGATACCATCTTCTTCAGCATTTTAATTAGCGATTCCTTCATATAACCTCCGTTTAATCTTTTATTATTTAAGTACTCCTTTAAATCTTCTGTCACAATCCCATCAGTCGAAGCAATCTAATCCATTAATTTGTATTAATATTTGATTGATTTTTTAGTTTAAAAAAAGTGACGGTGTCATCTTCTAATTTATATTCAATATCAAGCGACATTGTTACTACATCCAAAACATTGCGTATAGAACGGCTTTTCAAGAATGCAGTTAGCGATTTGTCTTCTATAGCTGTATCTGCGAATGCAACTTCAACACCATATCGCCGCTCTAATTCTATTCCTACCTTCGACATTGGTGTTTCACGGAATTTCAGATATCCATCCCGCCAACTAAGATAAAGCTTCATATCTTCTACCGAGTCTGTTGTAATGCTATTACTTCCCGGCTGATACATTCCCATCTCTTTGGCTTCGATAATTGTGCTATCTTGTGAATCTGTTTCCCCGGCACTAAACGCAACTCGTCCTTCTTCTACTACAACCCGAACCTCATCATCCTCGGCATAAGAGCGGACCGAAAAAGAAGTACCCAAAACCTCGATTACGGATCCTCGGGAATGAATCAGAAATGGACGATCAGGATTGCTGACAACATCGAAATAAGCCTCCCCTTCTAAAAATACCTCACGAATATCCGATTCAAACTGTTCGGGGAATTTTACCGTACTTCCGGAATTCAACATCAGACTTGTGCCGTCACCGAGTGTTAAATTTGCCCGTTGAGCGTTGGCAGTACTGATTTCTCTGAGCACCGGTTCTTTCGCTTCAGGTTCTGGCTGTTCCCAATTTTGATACGCCAGCAATCCAATTAATCCGGCCACTAAAACAATTGCAGCAACTCTGGCAACCTTCTGAGTTACCGAGTGAATAGATGTTGTTCTGAACTTTGAAGCTGTAATCTTTTTTTCATTTCCTGGTTGACGAACCGACTCTTCATCTTTCTGGAGGCGATCTTGCAACTCCTCCCACTGTTTTTCAGCATCAAATAAATCTTTCGATATTTTCTTGTTATGCATTGACATATCCCATATGCGGCTAAACTGCTTCAGCTTTTGTCTATTTTCCGGATCGGACTTAATCCATGTATTCACTTTCTGTCGTTCCTGTTCTGTACATTCATCGGTCAGGTACCGGGCTAATAATTGATAATCTAAATCTTCAATTTCCATGGTAAATATATTTCTGTTCCCAATTTTAGGGCCAACATTTATTTATTAGACAACTGCGAGAAAGGCTCCCCCCAAAAAAATTTGAAAAAAATATTTTCTGCATTCTTACTTAAATAGAATACAATTGTCAGAATAGACAGGATATTTGGATGTAGTTACTGTACTGGTGCAAGCTTGAAACTTGTACCAAGACAAGCCACAAAGGTGTGTCAGCATCGGAGGGAATTGATTATCAACGTGGGAATTAATCCCCGCGCTAGCGATATTTGGCATTCACAGATTATGAAGGGTACAAGTCACAGACTTGCTACAGGAGAGAGATAAATAAAGTATGTTTAGTTCAGATCTGTTTTCTGTTCTATCTGCGTACGAATATCATTCAAGGCATGTCCCATATGATTTTCAACGGTTTTGCGGGATATCCCCAGCACCTGCGCAATCTCTCGATAGCTAAGCCCGTGTTTTCGATGCAGTACAAAAACCGATCGGCGTCGTTGAGGCAATTCAGAAACAATACACCAGATTTTCTCTATCATTTTTTTCTCACGCCGAGTAAGCTGATGAAGCCGATCACCTTTATAATCATCCACCTCTTTATGTACCGATAACTCTTTTCGGGTACTTTGCCGATGCTGCTCCCGATCAATTTGATTTAATGCTTCATTACGAACTGATTGATATAAGTAAGCTTTGAGTGAGGAATGAATTCTCCACTTTTTTCGCCGCTTCCAAAGCTTATAAAATACCTCCTGTACAATATCCTTTGCCTTCTGTTCAGACTTCGTAATTTGAAAGGCATATGTGCAAAGGTCATAGAAATAAGTGAAGAAAAGATCTTCAAAAGCAGTACGATCACCTTTACGAATTTTCTCGACCTGCTCTTTCAAGTTGTCTTTTTCTTCAACATTCATAAAAGTGATTAAAAGTAGTTACTAAACCGTTAAAACATGAATCTATTCAAGAGCTAACCAATCACATAATTTTGCCCAAACTTATAATAAAATATTTACGACGAAACTTGCTGCTATTGTAACGCACAATAACAATTAGTACGGACTTTGACTTTATTTTGTTACTCGTTATCTGAGTTAAACCGAACACAGTCGGACAAACTAATCACCGATTACATCTTTCTTCTGTAACATATAATAATCTGAAATCGGATTAACAACTGATAGTTAAAAAACGTATGCAGCAAATGTCCCACACACCACTTATTGAAGAAGATTCAAGAAAAAGAAAAGCATCGACCTTAAGAGGAAGGATCTACAGGAGAGGTTTCTTCTTCAGATCCTTCGGGCAAAATACCCAGCCGCTTGGCACGTTCCATCCACTTTTTACGTGCCATCTTCTGCATGTCTTCGATATTATCCACTTCGTCAATAATTTCCATCCCAAGTAATGTCTCAACGAGATCCTCCATCGTCACCACACCGGCAAATCCACCATATTCATCAACAACAATAGCAATATGCTCCTGCTTTTTCATCAAGCGCTCAAAGAAATCCTGCAGCGGCATCATTTCGGGAACTATTAAAATCTCACGCTTGAAATCTTTTAGCTTTTGGGATGTTTCTCCCCGTGCCATCATCAGCAGAAGATCATTTTTAAGCACATATCCCGTTACTTCATCGCGTTCGTTGCCATATACCGGCAGCCGCGAAAAATGCAGTTGTTCTACTTTATCACTCACATCGGCCACCGTCAGATTTTCATCAAAACCAACCACTACCGTCCGGGGGGTCATTATGTCTTTCACACGGAGTGAGTTAAAACGGATCAGATTTTTGAAAATGCGGGATTCTTCCTCTTCAAAAACTCCCTCCTCAACACCCAGATCAGCCAGGGCACCGAATTCTTCCCGGCTAAAACTGGGTATATTTTCTTCATTTGACAACCAGCGCGTAATGGCCTGCGACATTACTACCAGCGGATACATTATAAACATCAGCACCCGGAGTGTCCGTGCTGCAAACGGTGCCAAATTCCTCCAATAGGTTGCACCGATTGTTTTAGGGATGATTTCTGATAGCACCAAAATGAGGAAAGTAAGTACAGCAGACGAAATAGCAACATACGCATCCCCAAAAACCACTTGCGCCTGTGCACCCACCCCGGCTGCACCAATAGTATGAGCTATAGTATTCAAACTTAAAATAGAGGAAAGCGGTCGGTCGATATCTTCTTTATACTGGCGCAGAAGCTTTCCGGTAATGGTACCCTTCCGCTCCATTATTGCTATATAAGAATGGCTTACCGAAAGCAGCACCGCCTCCAGAATAGAACACAAAAAAGAAACGCCTAATGCGAGCAACAAATAAAATATCAGTAAATTCATAGGCGGAAAATAGAATAAATGTGGCTGATTTAAAAAATGTAATCACTCAAGAAAGACTTAAAATAACGTTTAGCTCTGTCGCTTAGTTGATTATATTTAATGCCAATTTTAAAGAATTTCAACGTTTGTTACAGCTCGATAATATATATCTCACATTTGGCGAAGAAACCCTTCTGGATGGCATCAGCACGCTAATTAATCCGGGCGAACGTGTGGGACTCGTCGGACCGAACGGCGCCGGAAAATCAACGCTGCTCAAAATTATTGCCGGTGAACTGGAACAGGATTCCGGCACCATTAACATGTCTAACTCGGCCACTGTTGGCTACCTGCCGCAGGATGGGGTGGATCCGGATCCCACATGTACCCTGCTCGAAGAAGTTGAAAATGCTTTCGACGATTTACAAGAGCTGGAACAGAAAGTTCAACAAACACGTGAAAAGCTATCACGATTGGAGGAAGATTCGGCGGAATATCGGCAAACGATGGAACGGCTGGGTGCATTGCAAACACGATTAGACCAGTCGGGAGCCTACAGTTTACAATCGAATATCGAAAAAGTGCTGATGGGGCTCGGCTTTGAGACAGAGGATTTTGATCGATCAACTACGGAGTTCAGCGGAGGCTGGCTGATGCGGATTGCCTTGGCAAAGTTACTTTTGCAGCGCCCCACTTACCTGCTCCTTGATGAGCCCACAAACCATCTGGATATTGAATCACTGCGGTGGATGGAGCAATTTCTGCTTAATTATGAGGGAGCGGTTATTATCGTCTCGCACGACAAGGCCTTTCTGAACAAAATCACCAACCGCACTTTGGCGCTCGAACGCGGCGATCTGCTGGATTATGCCGGCAACTATGAGTATTACGAAGAAAAACACGCCGAGCGGCAGGAACACCTGCGGAAAGCATATGAAAACCAGCAGAAGGAAATTAAAGAGATCCAGGAGTTTATCGACAAGTTTCGATATAACGCCAGTAAGGCTGCACAGGTGCAGAGTCGTATTAAGCAGCTGGAGAAGATGGATAAAATCGAACTTGACGAACGCGAAGAGGAGATTACCTTTCAGTTTCCGCCGCCGGAGCGCAGCGGTGCCGTTGTCATGCAGCTGAAAAACATCCGCAAACAATACGGTGAAAATGTGGTTTTTAAAGATCTCTCTTATTCTGTCGACCGGCAGGATAATATTGCCGTTGTGGGACCCAACGGCGCCGGCAAATCAACGCTGATCAGAATTATGGCGGGTGTTGAGGATTTCAACAGCGGCATTCGGGAACCCGGGCATAACGTGACGACCTCTTATTTTGCCCAGCACCAGGCCGATGAGCTGGATCTCAGCAAGACTGTTTTTGAGATCATGCGAGAGGCGGCTCCCAAAGCAGATGAAACCCGACTTCGTACGGTACTGGGATGTTTTCTTTTTCAGGGTGATGATGTATTCAAAAAAGTATCGGTGCTTTCGGGCGGTGAGAAAAGCCGGCTGGCCCTTGCTCGCATGCTCATGAAGCCTGCCAATTTTATGATCTTTGATGAGCCGACCAATCACCTGGATATGAAATCAAAGGATATCCTGCAGCAGGCACTGGATCAGTATGAGGGCACATATATGATTGTATCGCATGACCGTGATTTTTTGGATCCCATTGTGGACAAAGTGCTGGAAGTCCGTCCCGATGAAACCAATACGTTTTTAGGAAATGTCTCTTATTATCTGGAAAGAGTAGAGGAGCGCGAAGAGGACAAAAGTGAAGATTTGGCGACGGCATCCTCAAATAATCGCAATAGCTCGGGTCTGTCGCGCAAAGAAGAGCGGCGGATTGCTGCACGGAAGCGTCAGAAAAAATATGAGCAGCTAAAACCGCTTAAGGAGAAGATCGATCCGCTGGAGAAACGTATTGACGAGATGGAATCCCGCAAAGATGAGATCGAAGAGCTGATGGCTCAGCCGGATTTCTATGATGACGAGCAACAGGTGAAGGAGATCTCAATGGAATACGAGAAGCTAAAGGCAGAGCTCGTTGAGGTCTATGCCGAGTGGGAGGAACTGGCAATGGAGATCAGTGAAATCGAAGAAGAATTTAGCTAGGTTATTCACCACTAAGACACTAAGAACACTAAGTTTATATTTTTACGGTTCTTAGTGGCTAAGTGCCTTAGTGGTAAAAATTAAGTTGCGAAGATCTGCTCTTTGTTGCGGAAGGCTTTGAATTCAAGGGCATTACCGCTGGGATCCTTAAAAAACATAGTAGCTTGTTCACCCGGCTCGCCTTCAAAACGAACATACGGTTCGATGATGAAATCCACGTCTTTATTTTGAAGACGCTCAGCCAGCTCTTCCCACTGTTCCCATTCCAGGATCAGTCCAAAATGTTTGGCCGGCACAGCATGCCCATCCACATCATTGGTGCTAGACTTGCCCGCTTCCTCGGGACTCAGATGTGCAACAACCTGGTGCCCCCAAAAATCAAAATCGATCCAGCTGTCGGAACTGCGTCCGGTATCACAGCCTAAGACATCGCGATAAAAAGTGAGTGTTTCGTCGAGATCGGCGACGGGAAATGCGAGATGGAAAAGCGGTGTTGAATTGTCAGACATTGCAAGAAATTTAGTTTCAGAATTAACATGTTACCTTATAATGAGCTAAAAATATAAATCAAAATGATGTTATGCGATCTAATAAAATATCTTTCGAGGGAGCACATGGGGATAAATTAGCCGCTTATTTTGATCTGCCAAAAAATAATGTGCGTTCATATGCTCTATTTGCTCATTGCTTTACGTGTTCGAAAAACCTAAAACCGGTCAAAAATATCAGTCGAAGACTTAATGAGCGGGGTATAGGCGTTCTCAGATTCGACTTTACAGGACTGGGAGAAAGCGAGGGTGATTTTTCGGATACCAATTTCTCCTCAAACATCGACGATCTGCTTGCTGCTTCGGATTACATGAAAGAGAATTATAGTGCTCCCGAGATTTTAATTGGCCACTCCCTTGGCGGGGCCGCAGTGCTTCAGGTAGCTTCACAAATCAAAGAGAGTAAGGCCGTGGTCACCATTGCCGCTCCCAGCAGTCCCGAACATGTTAAAAAGAATTTTGGTGCACGTCTTGAAGAGATTAAAGAAAAAGGTGAGGCGACGGTAACACTGGCCGGACGCGATTTTAAGATCAAAAAACAGTTTCTCGACGACCTTGATGAAACAAAGATGGATGACAACATCCGTAATTTAAATCGGGCACTCATGATATTTCATTCTCCCGTGGATGAAACGGTCGGAATCGATAATGCCGCACATATTTATCAAATGGCAAAACATCCCAAAAGTTTTGTTTCTCTTGATAATGCCGACCACCTGCTGATGAAAGAGGAAGATAGCACTTATGTAGCGGATATCGTGGTAAGCTGGGCAAAACGATATTTTGGACAACCAAATGAATGACAATAATTTATAGGTTGTTAACAAATTACGTTAAAGCTAAAATCAAAAATTATTTTCTATGACATTATTAAAAAAACTATCCACTTGTTTGCTTGTCGTTTTTATAGCGATGGGATGTGCGCAAGAACAATCTCCGGATCAAGAGATGGAGCTTGCAGAATCTCAGACTGATTTCAGCAAGGCTATCGCTGTGATTAATCCGACTGAAGGTAACTCCGTAACCGGAACGGTTACTTTTGAAGAAACTGATGAAGGTGTTCAGGTAAAGGGAGAATTTGAAGGGTTGAGTGCTGGATTACACGGCTTTCATATCCATGAGTACGGTGATTGTTCTGCCGATGATGGCACCTCTGCCGGTGGACATTATAATCCTACAAATAATGATCACGGCAGCCCCGATGCTGAGAATCGCCATGTTGGCGATATGGGGAATTTAGAAGCTGATGAAGAAGGCAATGCAACCATTGATTACGTAGATTCAATGATTGAGCTCAATGGACCGAACAGCATCATGGGCCGTGGAGTTGTTATTCATGGTGGCGAAGATGATTTTGAATCCCAGCCCTCCGGTGATGCCGGTCCACGCCTCGGTTGTGGAGTTATTGGTGTAGCTGGTGATTAAATTCAATCAAGCAGTATATAGATGGATTCCACCTCGCAGGTGGATCCATCTTTTTATTTTAATATGACGAAAGTACGTGCAATTTTACGGATCTGGAAGTGTGGGTGCTATTGTTTTCGATCCAAACCACCTGCTGGCAATTTCCCTGCCGCCACTTCGTCAGAGCCAACACTAAAGGACTTATTTAACACACTCTCTGAGGAAATCGGAAACCTACCAGGGAGAATCTGCTTCATACTTTTTGTGATTTAACTTTTTCTTCGGTCTGGCTTCTCTTATGATCATTTTTTATTGCCGATGTTTGACTTTTAATATTTAGATGATTAACTAAATATCTAAATGAATACATTATTTAAAGCATTAAACGATCCAACGCGCCGTAAAATCCTGCAGATGCTACAGGACAAGGACTTAAGTGCCGGTGAAATTGCAGAAGAATTCGACATCAGTAAACCAAGTATCTCACACCATCTTGATATTCTTAAACAGGCACGGCTGATAAGTAGTCAGCGCGAGGGTCAATTCATTCGATATTCCATTAATACCACAGTGCTCGAAGAAGCAGCCAACTGGTTTCTCGAAATCATAAATAAATCATCCTCCTCATGAATTCGCTCAAATACGCATTCAAAAAAGAATGGTATAATCTCATATTGCTGTTAGCGTCATTCTTAATTATTCCTTTTGTATGGGATCAATTGCCATCCAGAATTCCAACGCAGTGGAATTTTCAGGGAGAAATTACCGGCTATAGTAGTAAAACCTTTGGTCTTCTGTTGGTACCGGCAATAAATTTAACCGTCTACCTTGTATTGTTATACCTGCCGAAGATTGATCCCAAAAAACGAATTGAGATCGACCAAAAGCCTATTCCAATATTACGAACACTCACAGTCATTTTCCTTGTAGGAATTCACGGCTGGATTATTCTCAGTGCCCTGGGCACTGAGATGCAATCGCAAAGCTGGCTCTTTCTGGGAATGGCAGTCTTTTTTCTGGTGATAGGCAACTATCTTAGAACGATCAAACCTAACTATTTTATCGGAATACGTGTGCCATGGGCTCTTGAGGATGCCGAAAACTGGAGGAAGACCCACAGGATAGGATCTTATGTTTGGGTGGCGGGTGGACTGCTACTCCTGATCTTGTTTCCTTTTTTTCAACTGGAAACCTACAGTATTTTCTTTGGAACCGTTGTAGCAATGCTGGCTATCATTCCCACCGTATATTCTTTTTATCTATACAAAAAAGCAGATAACAACTGAAAATTATGCGAAAGCTAAGTGCATTATTCATATTTCTGATAATACTCGGTCAAACTCTGATCCTGTCAGCCCAAGATACGCTGTCGGGAGACTGGGAAGGAGCTATCAATATCCAAGACACAAAATTGACCATTATTACGCATTTTCATACTGCAGAGCAAGAACTCAAAGGAACCATTGATATTCCCCAACAGGGCGGGCAGGATATCCCGTTACAGAACATTAGTATTTCCATTCAGGATTCTGTTCAGTTTGAGTTTATGACCGGCTTGGGTATGGCAAGGTTTGAAGGAGTTGTTAAGGGAGATAGTATTACCGGCATTTTTCATCAAAATAATCAAAGCTTTCCCTTTGAGTTAAAACGGACAGAGCAATCTGACCCCGATCCTGAACCAAAAGAACAAACGGAACGTACTTATCATCAGGAAGATCTGATCATTAAGAACGATTCCATTCGGATTGGTGGCACGTTGACATTCCCCAAATCACAGGATTCGGAAAAACTAGTAATCATCATTTCGGGAAGCGGCGCCCAGGATCGAAATGGGAAACTGCAGATCACCGCGTTTGAGCCCTATGCCGCCCTTGCAGAATCATTAACCATACATGGTATAGCAGTCTTCCGATATGATGATCGAGGAGTAAATAAATCCAGCGGCAACTTTTCGGATGCCACACTCGAAGATCTCGCATCAGATGTGGAAGCTATCATCGATTATTTTAGTATTAGTGACAAACATTTATTTCCGGAAATAATTTTGCTGGGACATAGCCAGGGCGGAGCTGTTGCCGGAAAAGTGGCTAATGAAAATCGTTCGGTGGATAAACTTGTCCTGATGGCTTCGACTGGCGTTCCGCTTAAAGAGGTGCTCCGCTTTCAAGTGAAACAAGCTTTTGCTAATGCCTCCATTGATTCAGCATTAGTAGCCCAAGAGATTACCAGTCGCGAACAACTCATGAATGCAATCAGAGATCAGAAAAGTATTAAAGCTGCAAAGGAGAATTATCAACGAAAGTTTGCTTCTATACAGATTGCAGTCGGTGTCGACAGTAGCCAAGCATCATCCATGGCCAAAAATCAGGCCCAGCAATTGGCGAACTCATTTAGCAGTCCACAAATGCAGTCGCTGCTTTTTTATGATCCGACGGACGATTTGCAAAAGCTTAACATTCCCGTGCTCGTTCTATTCGGAGGTAGAGACACGCAAGTTCCAGTAGAAATGAACCGCGCGCCTATAGAGACTGCCCTGGAATCAGCTGGTATCAATTATGTCACAGAAGTTTTCCCGAACGCCAATCATCTTTTTCAAGATGCAGAAACAGGATCTGTTCAAGAATATAGTCAGTTAGATCCTGAATTTGTGGATGATTTCTTGCCGACGCTTAACGACTGGATTAATAATCCCATTCGTAAATGATTTTGTATTAGCGCCTGTCGATATTGTTCGGGAGCGGAGCTCCCTCACAACTATAGAGATCATAGTGTTGTGAGGGAGTTGTACTCCCGAACAATCAAGAAAATTTGTTTCAGCTCCCAAATTCCGGAGCTTACTCCGACCCCCAACTATCCATCTTATCGTCGATCGCTTCGCGGAGACGGCTTACCGGCACGCGATCCTGGGTCATATCATCGCGGTAACGGATTGTCACTGTATCCTCACCTTCTGATTCCACGCCGTCAAAATCAACCGTGATACAGAAAGGCGTCCCTGCTTCATCCTGGCGACGATAGCGCTTGCCGATCGATCCGGAATCATCATATAACACATTGTAATCCTCTCGCAGATCCTCGGTAATCTTATGGGCAAGATCTTGTAACTTATCTTTTTTGATCAGCGGAAAGACGCCAACTTTCGTAGGAGCAAGCTTTGGATTCATTTTCAGTACGGTACGTGTATCTCCATCCACCTCTTCCTCGCGGTAGGCATCGCAAAGCACCATCATGACCGTGCGGTCCAGCCCAATTGAGGTTTCAATTACATAGGGAATATAACTTTCTTGCTTTTGCTGATCGTAGTACTCCAGCTTCTTACCCGAATACTCCATATGCTGACTCAAATCAAAGTCGGTGCGGTTGTGTACGCCCTCAACCTCTTGCCAGCCAATAGGATATTCGTACTGAATATCGGCAGCCTGTTCGGCGTAATGAGCCAATTTATCTTCGGGATGTGGATGTATTCGCAGTTTTTCTTCGCGGATACCCAGCGTTTTATGCCATTCGGCACGTTCTTCCAGCCAGTAATCATACATCGCCTCATCGTTGCCGGGCTCAACAAAATACTGCATCTCCATCTGTTCAAATTCGCGCATCCGGAATACAAATTGTCGAGCTACCACTTCGTTACGAAATGCTTTACCAATCTGTGCGATACCAAAAGGTACTTTCTGGCGCGCCGTATCCATGACATTCCTGAAATTCACAAAAATACCCTGAGCTGTTTCAGGACGCAGATATACCGAATCTCCATCTTCGCCGGATGAGGTGGCTCCAAACTGAGTTTTAAACATCAGATTAAACTGGCGCACTGCCGTCCAGTCAAAAGCCCCCGATTCAGGCGCGCGAATTTCATTATCCATAATAATCTTATGGAGATCCTCACATATTCCTTCGCGGGATCCGGCGGTATCAAGCTGCTCCTGCAGTTCGTCGGCTTCCTCAGCCTTCCCCTTGCTGCGAAGCTTGGCAATTTCATTTTCGATCAGCATGTCAGCGCGGTAGCGCTTATTCGACTGTTTATCATCTATCATCGGATCATTAAATCCGCTTACATGCCCACTTGCCTCCCATACTTTGGGATGCATAAAGATAGCCGAATCAAGTCCCACGATATTATCATGGCGTTGAGTCATCTCTTTCCACCACATGTCGCGGATATTGCGTTTCAGTTCAACGCCCAGTGGTCCATAATCATAGACGGCTCCAAGTCCGCCATATATTTCTGATGATTGATAAATAAGTCCGCGCGCTTTTGCCAATGAGATGAGGGTATCAAGACTTTCGAGTTCGCTAACTGACATGTAGTGTACGTTGTTGTTTAAAGATGAATTTTACGATGACCAAAGATAGAAAAAAATACTGCTTTAATTAATTACGCTTTTATGCGTATTTTCAGCTTTACCGGGTGATTTCAATCTGAATTTTTAGGATAAATTACACGTTTATAACGCAAGTATTATCAATCAATAATCACAAACAATTCTTAGTTAAGTAGATGCAGTCATTTCAAGTTGGTATTCTCGGAGCAACAGGTGCAGTCGGACAAAAGTTTGTTCGTTTACTCGAAAACCATCCCTGGTTTAAAATCAAAACATTAGGTGCTTCAGAGCGATCTGCCGGAAAAAAATATAAAGATGCTGTTCACTGGATTGAATCCACAGAATTGCCTGAAGATATTGCCGAAATGGAAGTTCAGGCTTGTGAACCCGATCAGTTCGACGGTGTCGACTTTGTATTCTCGGGACTGGATTCATCCGTAGCCGAAGAGATTGAAAAGAGTTTTGCCAAAGCAGGTTTTCCGGTGATATCCAATGCCAAAAATCACCGGATGCACGATCAGGTACCGCTGTTGGTGCCAGAAGTTAATCCCGATCATATAGAATTGATCAAAAGTCAAGACTTTAGCAGTGACGGCAGCGGCTGGATTGTCACCAATCCCAATTGTGTTTCGATTCCGCTGTCGATGTCGCTAAAACCTCTGCATGATGCATTTGGAATTGATTCGGTGATCGTGACATCGATGCAATCTACTTCCGGAGCCGGATATCCCGGTGTAGCCAGCCTCGACATTGTAGCCAATGTGGTGCCTTATATCGGTGGTGAAGAACCCAAAGTGCAGACAGAGTCCACCAAAGTGCTGGGGACACTTAATAATGATTCCATTACGTTCAATGATTTTACTATTCAGGCCACGGCCGTCCGGGTACCGACTATCGAAGGACACCTGCTTTCAGTTTCAGTAAAGCTCAAGAATCCCCTGAAAAGTATTACCGAAGCTCAAAAGGTTTTTACGAACTGGAATAATCCTATTGCAGAACTGGATCTTCCCTCCTCTCCAAAAAATCCTATCAGGCTCCACACGGAAAATCGGCATCCACAGCCGCGTATGCATGCCGAGCGTGAAGGAGGAATGCAAACCGCGGTAGGCAGATTGCGTGAAGGTACTGTCATGGATCTTGGATATGTAACAATGGCCCATAACACGATCCGCGGGGCAGCCGGCGGAGCAATCCTGAATGCTGAATTACTGGCTGCAAAGGGTTATTTGGATTAGTAAATCAACCTTCAATCAGCTTTATTTATCCAATTTCCATTAAGATAATCACTTCAGGAGCACAATCTTTATTACCCGCAGATTACGCTGATGGCGCAGATTATAATATCTTTTCGGCGAAATCTGCGTGATCAGCGGGAATTAAAAAGATTTTGATCAGTATTACTCACACCTCCTGAAAATCTATCCATCTTCTCCATTCATCTGATCAAGCTTATGCTCAGAATGATACATTCGCGCCGTTGAAATTACTTTTTCGGCTTCCTCTCTATGTTTGCGTTTCACCTTAAGCTCGCATGTAGCCTGTTCACTGCCAGGCAGATCCTCAAATACACGCATTGACGTAGCCTCCAAAATTACCCTGCCACTGAACCATCCTTTTTTAAAACGTATGGAGTCCAGATCCTCATAACGAAGTATCTTCGTCTGCACTCCCGAGCTGATAACTCCCAGAATAGCATCCTTGGTTTCAAACTCTAGCTCGATACCTTCTTCACGCAATTTTAAAAGCCCCTTGGCTACCTGAAATCCATGATTAACATTTGGTATTTCAAAAGGTATTGACTGGCCGGTGGAGTAATTCATTCAGGTATTTTTTTAAGATTGCAGCATTTTATAATCAGTATATAAAAATAATTTAAAAAATTTTGTAAGGATTCCCCTTCGCAACGGTCATACTAACAGAAGCGCGTAAAAGCGTATAAGCCGTTGAAAAGAGAGCAAACCAAATGTCCTTCCAGGGTGGGCCAGTGGATAACTGGTTCACCTTATTTTTTGTGATGATATTTGCTTAAATGTTTAGGAGTGTTAGCCATTTCTTTCCTCACTTATAGATGTAGGGCTAATAAAATCACGCGCCAAATTCATCAGACTCTCCCAATAGCGGGCGGGACGGAGGTGGCGTCTTAGTGGTAAAGAAACCGATTTCTTGCTAATTCGGAATCAAATCAGTAGCCTTTCAATATATTTTATCGGCCTTAGTGCGAGTGATGAGGCTCAATTATTTTCGGGGATACTTCATTATGAGATACGCACCAGCTAGTTTACTCCTGCTACTGGGGATGTTCTTCAGTACTTCACTTTTTGCCCAAACTATCATTATTGATGATGATTTCAGCGACGGAGATTTTACAAACAATCCCACTTGGACCGACCACGGATCCAAACACGTTGTAAACAGCAGCAATCTACTCCAGCTGGATGCCCCTTCTGAATCGAGTGAGGCAGTAATCACAACAGAATCAACGGCTGCTTATGGAGAATGGGAAGCTCTTATTGAGCTTAATTTTAATCCTTCGGGCAGTAATTTGTCCAGATTTTATATCATTTCTGATGTCGAAAATATGAAAGGAGATGTACAGGGATATTATATACAGATAGGTGGTACTGATGATGAAGTGAGTTTGTATCGACAGGATGACTCCGGCACAACCGAAATCATCGACGGTACGGACGATCTGGTTAATTCAAGCTCTGTGAGCGTTCGGGTTCGGGCCACACGTGATCTTGACGGTAACTGGGAATTATATGCCGATCCGACCGGCGGAAATTCTTTTACTCCACAGGGTACGGTTACAGACGATACTTATTCTATCAGTAACTATATTGGACTGTTCAGTGACTATACCAGCACCCGTTCTGATCTGTTTGCCTACGATGACATTACCGTGACGAAAATTACGCCTCCGCTTGCCATTCAAAATATCGATGTTATTGACAATCAAACAATCGATGTTGTTTTCAATTTAGAAATTGGTCCCGCCAGTATTACAACCTCTGACTTTGAACTGAACAATGGGGTTGGCAATCCCGATGCAGTTAGTCTGTCCGAACCCAACGTGGTTAGATTGGAGTACAATTCGCCCGTTTCCAGTGGAAGATATACTCTTACTGTAAATAATATTGATGATATCGATGGCAACACAATCGATCACAATACTACAGTAACCTTTAATCTCTTTGGTACTTTTGAGGATGGTGATATCATCATCAACGAATTTATGTACAATGAGCCAGATGGACTGGAAGAATATGTTGAGATCAAGAATACCAGTAATAAATATCTAAATCTTGCCGACTGGCAAATCGCTGATAATAACAGTAGTTCTTCTCTCAGTGCGAACCTTGTTCCCATCGATTCTAATGAACTTTTAGTTCTCTCTGCTGATACGACAGCCCTCTTTAATACATTTGGTAATCGGAATTATCACCAAGTCAGTTTACCCGCTTTGAATAATAATACGGATGCCGTTCAATTAATCACTAATGCCGGCAGCCTGGCTGATTCTCTCACCTATACCTCCGACTGGGGCGGATCGGATGTGGCGCTCGAGCGCCGATCGTCTGATGTGGCTCCTACATTCCGGGAAAACTGGGGCAGTTCTCCCAACTCTGATGGCGGGACACCCGGGGCTCCAAACGAAGTTGCTGCCGACAATACCGCTCCGGAACTGCTCGCTGTCGAAATACCATCCAAGCAAACACTTCAAATCATATTTGATGAGCGGGTCGGCAATGCAGGAACCTATGCCATCAGCAATGCAAGCATAGCTGCTGTCAATCAACCGGCAGCCGACACAGTTAAACTTACCCTGGGATCAAATCTGCAAAATGCACAGGAATACATCCTTTCCATAACAGGTACTAAGGATATTTTTGGCAACACAATTAGTTCTGTCGATACTTCATTTATATTCTATGAACCTTCTCCTGTCGATTCAGGTGATGTAGCCATCAATGAATTCATGTACGATCCGTCCCCTGCCAGTTCAGAATATGTGGAACTTTACAACCACTCCGACAAATCGCTGGATCTACAGGG
The DNA here is from genome assembly GCF_058386985.1 of Fodinibius sp. GM108. Classification (NCBI taxonomy): domain Bacteria; kingdom Pseudomonadati; phylum Balneolota; class Balneolia; order Balneolales; family Balneolaceae; genus Fodinibius; species Fodinibius sp. GM108. Next base: position 53,511 of record NZ_JBYEIR010000010.1, on the reverse strand, counting down.
CTGGACGCTGAGCGATAACCGGGAATCGTTTGAAGAGACCATTACAAATAGCAAATTTATTGTCCCACCCGACAGCTTTGTTGTAATTGCTCCAGATAATACAATCGAAGAAGAATATCCGAATATCATGCTGCTCACGATGAGCAGCTTTCCCGCTTTAAATAACGGCGGCGATCAAATTGTTATCAGAGATCAAAATGGCTCTTTGCTCGATTCACTGCAGTACAACTCAGGCTGGGGCGGAGACGAAATGGCTCTGGAACGCAGAAGTATTGATGTTAAAAGCACCTATCAAAGCAACTGGGGCAATGCTCCCAATAGTTTTGGGACTCCGGGTTCAAGTAATACAATAGAACCGGATCAGGCACCTCCCACCGTCGAAACATTTTCCATCAAAAGCAGCACTGAAATTCTCGTCATTTTTTCGGAGCAACTGAACACCGGTATCGGACAAGACAAATCAAATTATACATTGTCCGATGGTCCTGATATTGACAACGCTCAAATTTCCGCACCCGAAAGCGTGCTTTTAACGCTTGAAAGATCTCTTCAGGATTCTAAGACCTATACTCTCTCCATTGAGAATATCACTGATATTTTTGGCAACAGTATTGCTCCTTTTGATACCTCATTTACATTTTATAATCCCACTCCTGTTGAACCTGTCGATATTGCCATAAACGAGTTCATGTACATACCCTCACCGACAAGTTCGGAATACATTGAACTCTATAATCATTCCGACAAATCGCTGGATCTGCAAGGCTGGACGCTAAGCGATAACCGTGAAACTTTTGAAAAAACGATCACATCTGATCAAATTATTTTGCCGCCCGACAACTTTATTGTAATTGCTCCGGATAATACCATAGAAGAAGATCACTCCAATATCTCACTGATCTCCATGAGCGACTTCCCCGCTCTCAATAATGGCGGTGACCAAATTATCATTCGAGATCAAAATGGCACTTTACTTGACTCCCTTCAGTACAATTCAAGTTGGGGTGGCAACGAAATAGCTCTGGAGCGGAGATCGATAACCATATTGCCAACATTCTCGGAAAATTGGGGTGAAGCTCCCAATGGATTTGGAACTCCGGGTAAGGAAAATCAGATTAAACCGGATGAAACCCCTCCTTCGCTTACAGATCTCGAAATAGAAAATGCCACGACGCTAAAACTTATTTTCTCAGAAAACATTGATCCAGCATCGGCCACCGATAATCAGCATTACCAAATTACTCCCGATCGGGATCTGCAGCTAATTTCCGCACACAAAGATACGGTTACCCTGTTTTTGGATGAACAACTCACTTCCGGTGAAACGTATGAAATAGCCATATCCGGCATTGCTGATATTTTTGGCAATACGATGTCTGAAACAAAAACTGAGGAGGAATACCTAAAGATTGAAGATCCTGATTATGGCGATATTGTGATTAATGAATTTCTATATAATCCCGGATCCAATGGTGCAGATTTTGTAGAACTGTACAACCGAAGTAATAAAAATGTAGATCTTAGCAATTGGATTATTGGTGATACAAGTACAGAAACATCCATATCAAAAAACATTCAGCTGCGGGCAAAAAGTTATGTTGTACTTACCGGCAGTAGTACACTGCGCCGGTTGAATAACAATGTTTATACCATAAGCGGCTTTCCTGCACTGAACAATAATACGCCCGATGCCATATATCTTCGTTCTGGATCGGGACTAACTGTTGATTCGCTGCATTATCACCAAAATTGGGGCGGTAATACAGAAGGAACCTCACTGGAACGGCGGGATCCGTTGGGAGCATCCAATGATGCTTCAAACTGGCAAACTAACACTTCGGAAAATGGTCACTCGGCGGGCACAAAAAATATAACCTTTCAGGAAGATTCAGATCCACCCGAAGTCATTTTCTCCAAAGTGCTGCCCGATGGAGATATCCACGTACAATTCAGCGAATTCATCAGATTGACAGAAGAAACCAGGTTTTTTTCTGGTGATCAGGAGTTACAGGTTGCCCGGTTCGACTCTACCAATGCAAATATCATCATATTGGCTCCGAAATCTGCACAAAAAAGCGCGACCAACAATACCGCTATCACTATTCAAAATATCAGCGATGTCAAAGGAAATGTAACCTCCAGTTCTGAAGTTTCTCTCTCACAGCCTGTTGAACCGTCCGATCTGGTGATCAATGAGATCATGTTTAACCCGCTGGCCGATTCTGATGATAACCAACCGGATCAAAGCGAGTATATTGAGCTGCGTAACACACGCGACTATGCTGTTTCACTGGAAGGCGTTGTTTTGCACGACGCTCCTGATGAAAATGGCGATGTGAGCGCACTGCATCCGGTATCTACCACAGCAAAGTGGGTGCCGCCTGAAGGACAAGTGCTTTTTTATGCCGATGGCGCTGCCGCTTTTGAAGAAAGTAAAATTGCGACTTTCTTCGAGCTCAGTTCCTCTGATCAACAATCTGTTATGCGAATAGATCGCTCTACGCTGAGTCTGGCTTCTTCCGGTGATGCTATCTATCTCGCGGACAGCACCGGGGCTGTAGTCGACTCCGTTTTTTACGACGAGGCGTGGCATAACCCCAATATCATAGATACGCGAGGTATCGCCCTCGAACGTGTAGCTCCCGACGGGCCCAGTAATGATGAATCGAACTGGGGCTCCAGCGTGAACGAAAAAGGGGGAACGCCAAACAGTGAAAACTCTATCTATCAAAAGAGCAGTGAGCAGATGCAGGAAAAAGGCATCAGCTTTACACCCAATCCTTTTTCTCCCGACGATGACGGCCACGAAGATAACCTTTTTATCAATTATAAACTTGATCATCAGGATTACCTTATTGATGTGCAGATTTACGACCGCTACGGAAGACCTGTCCGTGAGCTGGCGGATGGGAAACAAGCCGGTTTCGAAGGACAGCTGATCTGGGACGGACGCAAAGATGACGGAAGCAGAAATCGAATCGGTATTTACATCGTTGTTTTTGAAGCCTATGACAGCAGCTCCGGCAGCGATCAAGCTTTTAAAGAAACGGTCGTTCTGGCTCGCAGGTTAAATTAAAACACGTGATTCCATTAGGAATTACGAGCGGATAATCTTTTCTTATTTGGTAATTTATAACTCTGTATTTGTTGAATTCAGATGAGCACCGCACCTATTGGAATTTTCGACTCCGGCTATGGCGGGCTGACAGTTATGAAAAAAATTGTGCGCGAACTGCCCGAGTATGACTACCTTTACCTCGGCGACAACGCCCGCTCCCCCTACGGAAGTCGATCCTTCGATACCATTTATCAGTATACTCTGGAATGCGTCACGTATCTTTTCGGCCTAAACTGTCACCTGATAATTTTGGCCTGTAACACCGCCTCGGCCAAAGCACTTCGTAATATTCAGCAGAAAAATCTTCCCGAGATCGATCCCGAACGCAGGGTATTAGGCGTTATCCGCCCTACGGCAGAAATCATCGGCAAGTATTCAAAATCAGGACATGTAGGAATTCTGGGGACAAGCGGTACCGTCAATTCTAAATCGTACGTGATGGAAATCCAAAAGCACTTTCCACAGCTGCAAATTTTTCAAGAAGCGTGCCCCATGTGGGTTCCGCTGGTTGAAAATCAGGAATACAGCAGCCCGGGCGCTGAATATTTTGTGAAGCAACATATTGATGGTATCCTCTCACAATCGGAGAAAATTGATACGCTGTTGCTAGCCTGCACCCACTACCCGCTACTTTCCGATAAAATAAAGCAGTTCGTAGGAGGTGATATCGCAATATTGAGCCAGGGAGAGATAGTCGCCGAAAGTCTAGCCGATTATCTGAAAAGGCACCCCGAAATAGCCGAGAAATGCTCAACCGGCGGAACCCGGCGCTTCCTTACGACTGACTCAGCAGAAGATTTCGACGCCCATGCCAAGGTGTTTTGGAACGAGCCGATCACTTCAGAGTCTATTCACCTGTAAATATGATGACAGCATCTAAAAAAATGGCAGTAATCGGCGGCGGCGCAGCGGGATTTTTTGCAGCTGTTAATGCAGCCCGTATCCATCCACAACTGGATATCACTGTTTTTGAGAAAAGCCGGGAAGTAATGTCTAAAGTACGTATTTCCGGCGGCGGTCGCTGCAATGTCACGCACTACTGTTTTGATCCGGAAGTATTGGCTAAAGCATATCCACGAGGTTCGCGGGAGCTTCGCTGGGCGTTCGAGCAGTTTCAATCTGAAGATACCGTAGCATGGTTCGAAGACCGCGGAATCGAACTAAAAACTGAATCGGACGGACGCATGTTTCCCGTAACGGATGATTCGGCTACTATTATTAACTGCCTTAAGCAGGAAGCAGACAAGTACGATGTGACAGTTCGAATGCGAACACGTGTTGAGGCTGTTACGCCCACAGAAAAAGGTAAGTATGAACTCTCAGTCCGCGGCGAAGAGCCGGAGATATTTGATGTAGCCGTTATCGCAACTGGCGGTTCAAACCGGCGAAGCAGGTATGAGTGGCTGGAAGAGCTGGGGCACTCCATCGTTGAACCTGTTCCTTCACTGTTCACTTTCAATTTTAAAGATACTATTTTTGAAGACTTGGCTGGTATTTCAGTCGAGCAGTGTTCGGTCGCTATAAAAGGTACCTCCTATCATCATACAGGACCTATTCTTATCACGCACTGGGGATTAAGCGGTCCGGCGGTACTCAAAACTTCGGCGTGGGCCGCCCGCCATCTTTATGATGAGGACTATCAGTTCGCTATCCAGGTGAATTGGCTGCATCCGCAAAAGAGCCATGAAGTTCGTGAAACATTGAAGCAGATCAGGCAGGATAATGCGCGCAAAACTGCCCGGAAACAGGCAACATTTGAGATCCCCAACAGACTCTGGGAGCGCTTTCTGGAATTGGCAGACATATCAACTGACAAGCGCTGGGCGGAACTTTCCAATCAGGAGATTCATGAGCTGGCGCAACAGCTCACCAACGCCACGTATGAAATCCGCGGAAAGACGACCTATAAAGAGGAGTTCGTAACCAGCGGTGGTATTCCGCTGAATGAAGTGAATATGGGAACGATGGAAAGCCAAAAATGCTCAAATCTTTATTTTGCTGGCGAAGTGTTAAATATTGACGGGATTACCGGCGGCTATAATTTTCAGTCGGCGTGGACAACCGGCTGGATTGCGGCACAAAACATACGGTAGCCACAGTTATGCTTACTGTTCATTTTTTGTGACCAAAAAATGAACCAAAAAAGTCTCGGGGGAATCGTAGATTTTGTCCTTTTTGAAACAGGGAATCGGGGACAGCTATTCAGCACTAGTCATTATACTAACATCATTTTTCCCGCGATTCGCCCCGAACCCCCGATATTTTTAAACCGTTAAGTTACCCTTCTGCCCTGCCTTTCCAAACGCCTCAACCGCTAAGACCGAGACCAGGGGTTCGCTGCCCTTTTCTATTAGATAACAGTTCCTTTTGCGGTTATAGCAATTCCGGCATTAGAAAAGTTGGCCGCTAGGATTGATCAGAATCGGAACGTATAAAAATCATTTCTGTCTGAGGACGGACGAGATAAATGATTTTAGCGGAGATGATTATCAATCAGGCCAAGTTTTCGCAGACGGCCTCGTGAAATCCTCCGATTTATCGGAGAGCCACAATGTGGCATTCCATGGGGCCGGCGATGTTTTTTGGGTTCCAGTGGTTTTCTGGTCCCGCCATCTGCACGTTGATTTTGCGGCTCATCCACCAGATGCCCCCAGCCATCGGGTGGAAACATTGTTACTCATCTTGCAGTTTTTCCCGAAAAATCATAGAGCGCTATCGAAGTGGCCACGGCCGCATTCAGGCTTTCAACGCCTGTATTTTTCACCGGAGATGAAATGCGTACTTTTTGTCGGTCATTGTTTACGAGCCTGGTATTGACACCATGTGCCTCATTGCCCGCTACGAGCACCACTTTTTCTGTGGATGAGATATCTGCCAGCGGTATCGAATCAGCCCCGGCATCCAACAAAAACACAGACCATCCATTCGCTTCCAGTTGAGGGAAAATATCCGACAGTTCTCCATTCATGTGTGGCAGAACACCAGTAGCACCGGCCGTTCCCCTGACTACCTTGGGATGAAAAAGATCAACAGTGCCCTTGCCGGAGATGATTCCGCTTGCCCCGAACCACGCGGCCGTTCGAATGACGGTGCCTAAATTCCCCGGATCCTGAATGGCATCAAGTGCAATAACAATTCCACCGGATTCATTTAATTCCTCGACCGTGGTTTCGCCGGGAATTTGGCACATCCCCAATACCCCTTGCGGATTGTCAGTATCCGATACTTCGGCAAATATATCCTCCGGTAAAGTATGAGCATCCATCAGGTTGCTATACGATTTCCACGGCTGTTGCTGCCAGTACTGCTGCGCTTCATCAAAAAAAAGACACTCAACTGTAATAACATCATTCTGCAGCACTTGCTCCACTGCACGTTCTCCCTCTATTAAAAAAAGCTGCTCTTTCTGGCGATATTTTTTGCGATTAAGTTTGCGCAAAAGCGTAACCTGCCGGTTGGATGCCGATGATAAATTCATCTGTTACTATCTTTAATTACAATATCTCTATTCTTACTTTTCCACTTAATAAGTACTGCGAATACTCATCAACAATACTTATTTTACCTCTCAAATTTAAAGAAACAACAAACCAATTTTTATGGATTTTCTGAAGAAGCTGGGAATTGAAGGAACAAATCTTGGCACAAGCACAGGACAACAATCTCTTGGGACAAAAGACAGTGAAACTATGTCGAGCCATACGCCTGTTGACGGGTCGCCTATTGCGGACGCGACGATTACTACGCGCGAAGAGTATGACAAAGTAGTTGAAACAGCGCAAGAAGCGTTTAAAGAATGGCGGATGGTGCCCGCTCCCAAACGCGGTGAAATCGTTCGTCAAATAGGACTTGAACTGCGCAAACATAAAGAAGACCTCGGGCGCCTGGTGACATATGAGATGGGCAAAATATATGAAGAGGGTCTGGGCGAAGTACAGGAGATGATCGACATCTGCGATTTTGCCGTAGGTCAATCACGAATGCTGTACGGTAAAACAATGCAGTCCGAGCGTCCACAACACCGGATGTATGAGCAATGGCATCCGCTCGGAATCACCGGGATTATTTCGGCTTTTAATTTTCCTGTTGCCGTTTACAGCTGGAATGCCATGATTGCTGCCATCTGCGGCAATGTGATGATCTGGAAGGGGTCGGAAAAGACGCCTCTCTGTGGCATTGCAGTCCAAAATATTATTGCAAAAGTACTGAAACGAAATGATTTGCCGGAAGGGATATTTAATTTAATCACCGGTGGACGCGAGGTAGGCGAATGGATGACCGAAGACGAGCGTATCCCCCTTATCTCTGCAACAGGTTCTATCCGGATGGGTAAAGAAGTTGCCAAAACAGTGGGAGCACGTCTGGGTAAAACGATTCTTGAGCTCGGGGGAAACAATGCTATTATTGTGACTGAAAATGCGGATCTTGAAATGGCCGCTCGGGCCACTGTTTTCGGAGCTGCAGGCACATGCGGACAGCGATGTACTTCCACGCGCCGACTGATTGTTCATGAAGAAGTTTTTGATGAGCTTAAAAATCGGCTGATCGAAATTTACGAGAAAATAAACATTGGCAATCCGCTTGATGAGGATACGCTCGTAGGTCCTCTTGTTGATGAACAAGCCACCGAAAGCATGCAACAGGCACTCCAAGAAGTTGAAGACGCCGGCGGAGAAGTTATTTATGGCGGAGAAACACTGGACATGAAAAAGCTGGATGGCGGCGAATATGTACGTCCGGCTATTGCTGTCGCCGAAAATGAGTACGATATCGTGCAAGAAGAAACCTTTGCTCCGATTCTCTATCTCATAAAATACAGCGATCTTGATGAGGCCATCGGCAAGCATAATGGGGTTAAGCAGGGTCTTAGCTCAGCTATGTTTACGCTGAATGTACGTGAAGCTGAAACATTCTTAAGCGCCCGCGGATCGGACTGCGGTATCGCCAATATTAATGTAGGTACCAGTGGTGCCGAGATCGGCGGAGCATTCGGAGGTGAAAAGGAAACCGGCGGCGGCCGTGAATCAGGATCCGACGCGTGGAAAGCATATATGCGTCGACAAACCAATACGATCAACTGGAGTGATGAAATGCCGCTGGCCCAGGGTATTGAGTTTGATGTCTAGGCTTTAGAAAGTTTCTGAAGTACAGTTTCAGAAGAAATAAAAATAAACCTACCCTTAAAACGAAAAGCCCCATTTCGGGGCTTTTCATTTTCAATATTGGAACGTCTTCAGATCCAGCTATTAGAGAATATTATAAGACAGGCCAGCAGAAAGAACCTGTTTAATCTGTACTTCACGGGAGTAATCACTGTCATATATTATGACAAACTGGAACGACATATTCATCACATCATTAATCTTTCCAATAATTTCATTTGAAAAGTTTACATCTGTATTGTCGACATGTCTCTGCAGATTGGTAAAAGTTTCAACGGAACTTCGCAATCTAACGTTGGAAAAAAGAGTCTTATCGAAATTCATGGCCAGTGAATAACCTGGCTCAAACCGAAATTTTTCGCCCGCTTCCAGTCCGTATCTTTCAGATAAGGTGGTATCGGAAACAATGGTCTGCTTTGCAGCCAAACCCGCTTCTGCAGAAAAATAATCCGCCGGAGAATATGCAATACCGGAAATTTGAGTAAAATAAGCCGGGGCAAAAAACTTGGAAATCAGTTCTGGTGGATCCGCTCCATAATTGAAACCTTTATCAAACTGTGTACTAAAGTTGATATTCGCAAAAAAGCTCCAATGCTCATCATTGAACAGGTAACTAAATTTGTTGTTAACTGCTATCCGGTCGTCGGTCTTACGAGTACCTTCATCTTCTAACCGCGCCTTACCATACTTTAAATTGGTGGCAAATGCATAGGCAAAGCGATTCTTGCGGTATTTTGCATCAAAGATAGTAGACGCGGTAACACTTATCGTATTTACCCCACCCTGACTCCAATTATCATAAGAAGCTTGTGCACCGTTTAATCCGGTGCTCCAATTCACTGCCCAACCCTTCAGGGTATCCGACACAATCACTTTTCGATTTATCCGTGACATATCACGGATAGAAATGTCGCTTTCATTTTCGATAAGCCGACTTATTTCAATAGCCTCTTCTTTTTCTTGAGCAGATACCTGGGAAAATGTGAGGAAAAGAAGTGCAAAAATAATCAGCGGGTAATAGCCCTTTAAATCCATTGGATATGTGTAATATTCGCCGTTAGTTCTCGTGCCTTAAAATATTACATATATAACTAATAATAAATGATTTATTACTTGAAGAGTATCACTTTTTTTACATCACCATCCTCCACATTTACAGATACATGCTCTTTATGCTTAGTTGGTAAATCTATTCCACAAAACTCTGCTTGTATGGGAAATTTTCTGTGTCCGCGGTCAACGAGTACAGCCGTATGAATTTCTGCAGTATCCAGATGGTCAGTTATCTTTTTCAAGGCTTTAAACATCGTTTTTCCGGAAAAAATGACATCATCAACCACTACAAAAAAGGTCTCTTTTACTGATCTATCGTTTAACGTTTCAAAAATTTGATCAGAGTTTTCTTTTTCCAGATGAAGCTGAATAGATTGAACTTTATTTTCGATCATCGGCTTTAAGATATCAGCCAGATCACCACTCAAAGCATACCCGCGTTCATTTATACCAAACAAAATTATTGGATAATTAGCGTTATTCTGTTCAATTATCTCATGCGCCATACGCCTGAGAGAGCGGTCAATGCGCTCGGCATCCATCAACACCAAGTCATCGTTAGAATCCATATTAGAATAAATTTATTATCATTTTAAAAATCTGTCGAATAATTTATAATAAGAAAAGGGTTTGTACATTAATACCATGTATTACAGACATGCAAAAATAAATCATTCATTTAAATGAGGGAAATTTATGAGACGGAAATCAAATATAACATCTATTGTTCTAGCTACTGGTTCATTTATCGGCGGCATTGCTGTTGGGTTTCTACTTTCGCCCCGCTCGGGAGCTCAAAATCGCTCATGGCTTGCTGATAATTCAACAGAACTAAAAAAATGGATCGAAAAACACGGGAAAACTGCAAGCGATAAAAGCAGAAAGGAACTTCAAGAATTCCGAAAAAATGTACGGCAGGGCATCCACCAAAATGTACCCGATCTATATGAGGCTACAGAAGATATAAATCTAAGCGAAACGGGAAGTGAGTAGCGGCCACTCCTCATATCACGAAGCATTACTACACTGGATCTGGGAAAACAGGCATTTTGATCTTCAACAGCTACAAACAACGGATGGCGAATCACTGCAGATATATCATCCCGGTCAGCTTAACAAATCCGATGGGCCTGATTTTTCGGGAGCTGAAATCATGATTGGAGAGCTTCGCTGGTACGGAGATGTAGAAATTCATTGGAATCATTATGATTGGCAGAGCCATGGCCATCATACAGATCCTAATTATAACAATGTAGTACTGCATGTAGTTTTTCGGAACACCGATAAGAAAAGCAAGCGTCAGGATCAGACATCTGTTCCTACCTTTTGTCTATCCAATTATTTATCAGAACCACTGCATGCTTTTCTTGATCGATATCAAAATAAACCTGAGCTACCCTGTGCCGGTCAGCTCTCTTTTATATCTGAAGAAGCTTTTACCAGGCAGTTGAAAAAAGCTCACAAAGAATATTTCGAACAAAAAGTTAATGATCTCCTGGAATTCTATGACCCATCACTGCCTCCTTCCCGAGCCTGGATCAAGATGTTTTCTGTTGCTTTATGTAATGGGTTGGGGATTTCGCACAACCGAGAACCCATGCAGTTTTTAGCTATAGAATTACTTGATTTGATCTCCTCTTTTTCTGACCGCTATGAATTTCGTGTTCGGGCTCTTCAAATATCCGGGCTCAACAAAGAAAAAGAATATGATCACTCAAAGTTTAACTGGAACCATAAAGGGTGCAGACCCGGTAATCATCCGCGGCTTCGTATCCAACAAGGTGCTGAAGCGCTTTGGCATATTTATCACCTGCCATTCGAACAATGGCTGACGAAAAATCCCCGAAGTTTGTGGGAAAATTTACTGGATGCCATATCCACAACACCTTCGGTTGGAAAAGAACGTTCTTCAATACTATTCGGTACCGTTTTTCTGCCAGCATTGTATTCACTAGGTAACTTGTTCTTCGCTGACAAACTCAAAAGCAAAAGTTGGCATTTATGGGCCAAGCACCGCGCTCATATACCCAAATCATTGCTTAAATGTCTTAAAGATACTGATCTCCCCTCCTCGGCTTATGCCCAAAAATTGGGCACCATTTACCAACTAAGATCGTATTGTCGTCCCCGTAACTGCCAGAACTGTAAAGTCTTTAAAAGTGCAATTTCTTCTTGATTCACAACCAGTAAATTCATATCATCTGCATCTGTTAAAAAAGGTATGACATTGCCCGGTCGTCTAACGGCAGGACAGCGGTTTTTGGTGCCGTCAGTGGAGGTTCGAATCCTCCCCGGGCAACACATAATAATGACACTGAAAGGATGACTGCAAAGCCATCCTTTTCTTTTATTTTTAAATCCCTGAAAACCTGCTTCGTTGGATACCCCTTTAGCCATATTTGCCGGTCGCAGCAACCTTGCCCTTTCCCGGGCTATTGCTGAAAAATACGGAACAACGCTGGGGGAAATCACTATTAAGCCATTTTCAGATGGCGAACTGTATGTTAAATACGAGCAGAGTATTCGCGGTGAGGATATTTTTGTCGTTCAGTCGACCCCACCGCCGGGAAATAACATCATGGAACTTTTGCTCATGCTGGATGCTGCCAAGCGCGCATCCGCAAAGCGGGTAACAGCTGTTATTCCCTATTTTGGTTACGCACGGCAAGATCGTAAAGATCAACCGCGCGTTTCTATTGCATCCAAACTGATGGCCAATTTATTGACCGAAGCTGGTGCAGACCGTATTTTGACAATGGATCTGCACGCAGCCCAAATTCAGGGATTTTTCGATATACCGCTGGATCATTTGTATGCCAGCCGGCTGTTCATAGATCATTTTAGTGAACATCCGATTGACAACCTGGTTGTCGTTGCTCCCGATGTGGGCAGTCTTAAGATGGCAAGAGCATATGCCAAACGCCTGGGAGCGCGGCTTGCTTTTATTGATAAAAGGAGGCCGAAACAAAATGTAGCCGAGGTAATGAATATTGTCGGTGAAGTTGAAGATAAAAATGTGCTGATTGTTGATGATCTTATTGACACAGCCGGCACGTTAACCAATGCTGCTTCCGCACTAAAAGATCGCGGAGCATTAAACATTATAGCAACATGTACGCATCCAATATTATCGGGACCTGCGTACCAACGAATTGAAGATTCACCTATTGATCAACTGTTGGTAACTGACACGATACCGCTGCGCAAACCTTCAAGCAAAATTAAGGTTTTGAGTGTGGCGGGTATTTTTGCAGAAGCGATTCAGCGTATCCACACAAACGATACAATAAGTGCACTTTTTGACGATTAAAATTAGTTTTTAGGATTATGATTACTCCAGAAGTTGTAGAATTAGAAGGAAAGGAAAGAGAAACAGGTCGCAAAGCCGCCGATGCACTGCGTGATGCGATGAGGGTTCCGGGTGTCATGTACGGACCGGAAATTGATGAAAATATCCACTTTTCGGTTGATGAACTTGAGCTTGAGAAGATCTTGGCCGAAAGTAAGCGCCAGATCCTTGCACTCAATATAAATGGCGAAACACACAAGACCCTTCTTAAAGATATAGAATTTCATCCCATCACAGATCGGCCTGTGCATGTGGATTTTTATGCTCTGGCTGAAGACCAAAAGGTAACTCTTAGCGTCCCCATCAAGCTTGAAGGTACACCAGTGGGAGTTACCGAAGGGGGTGGACGTATTTTCCAACCTATGCATATCCTTCGCATCCGTGTTACACCTGATAGAATTCCGGGTGCTTATACCATTGATGTAAGTGAGTTGAAGATTGGTGATTCACTGCACGTTCGTGATCTCGATCTTGAGGGAATTATTCCGCTGGACGATCTCAGTCGAACACTCGTAACAATTCGTCCGCCGAAATCCGAAGCTCTGCTTACTTCTTCCCTCATTACCGAAGAGCCTACCGAAGAAGAACTTCCCGAAGACGAAGAAGCTCTTGAAGAAGGCGAACTCGAGGAAGGAGAAGAGCCAGAAGAAGGAGAAGAACCGGAAGAAGGAGAAGAAACTACCGAATAACAGTTTGACTAATAAAACCAGCATACCTGCTTTATGCCTTTACTGATAGGGCTAGGAAATCCCGGGAGTAAGTATGCTGGTACACGTCATAATATCGGTTTTGAATTTATCGATAAGCTGGCAAATGTAATGTCAGTACGATTAGGGCCTGGAAAAGGCCCTTTTCATGTGGGTAAAGGAAATATTTCGGGACAATCAGTTTACCTGGTTAAACCCACAACATATATGAATAACAGCGGGGATGCTGTTCGCCAGGCAATAAATTGGTATAAAGAAGATGTTGGCAATTGCCTGGTATGTTATGACGATCTGGATTTAGATATTGGCACCATTCGCCTGCGGCCCGGTGGAAGTGCAGGCGGCCATAACGGGATAAAGGATATCATACAGAAATTGGGTACAAACGCTTTTCCACGCTTACGAATCGGGATTGGAAATGACTTTCCAAAGGGACAACAAGTGCAACATGTATTATCCCCTTTTACTGAAGAGGAGCGTAAGATTATCGAATCTACTTTAGACAAAGCCGTTGATGCCTGTACCTGTTTTCTCAGGGAAGGTATCGAACAGGCTATGAATGAGTATAATTAACTCCACTATTAAACATTGACTAACAAACCAAAGCTGACATGAATACCTTAATAACCTACTTAATACCGGTTAGTGGTATACTTGCGCTACTGTATACCGTTTATAAATCGTCTTGGGTTAACAAACAAGACACCGGCACCAAAAAAATGTCAACCATTAGCTCTCATATTCAACGGGGAGCCATGGCATTTTTAAAAGCCGAATATAAAGTACTGTCCATATTTGTTGTGGCTGTAGCTATTATTCTGGCATGGAGTGCCGACCCTCAACTTTCAAGCTGGATGGTGTCCATATCATTCATCCTTGGAGCTTTTTGCTCAGGACTGGCCGGCTTTATCGGAATGCGCGTTGCTACCAAAGCTAATGTCCGAACAACAAACGCTGCCAGAACCAGCCTTGGAAAAGGCTTAAACATTGCTTTTGCCGGCGGATCTGTTATGGGACTCGGCGTTGTAGGTTTGGGCGTATTAGGACTAAGCGTTCTGTTTATCTTTTTTGGAGGTCATTTTGGTCTCGAGACGGCTGAAAACGTTAAGAAAGTATTAGCAATCGTTACCGGATTTTCATTCGGTGCCTCATCTATTGCACTGTTTGCACGTGTAGGCGGCGGAATTTATACCAAAGCAGCCGATGTCGGCGCCGACCTGGTTGGTAAAGTAGAAGCAGGTATTCCCGAAGATCACCCGTTAAATCCCGCTACTATTGCAGACAATGTAGGTGACAATGTTGGGGATGTTGCAGGTATGGGAGCCGACCTCTTTGAATCGTATGTAGGATCTATAATCGGCGCCATGGTATTGGGTGCCGCATTTATCGGACTTGACGGATTTGCCGCAGGTAATGAATTTGGCGGACTTAATGCCGTACTTCTGCCCCTCGTACTGGCAGGCATAGGCATTGTAACCTCCATTCTTGGCACATTCTTCGTACGTGTCAAAGAAGGCGGGGATCCCCAAAAAGCACTCAATATTGGGGAATTTACCTCAGCAGCTGTAATGTTGATTGCATCGTACCTGGTCATTCACTGGATGCTTCCTGAAAGCTGGACGTTCAACGGTATTGAATATACCCCGAGCGGAGTATTCTGGGCTACGATCTTTGGTCTTGCAGCCGGACTGCTCATCGGACTTATCACCGAGTATTATACCGGAGTAGGAACAAAACCGGTAACCAATATCGTAGAACAATCTTCCACCGGTGCTGCTACCAATATTATTGCCGGTGTGGGTGTTGGTATGATTTCAACTGCGATACCAATCGTTATTATTGCTGCCTCAATTATTGGCGCCTATTATCTGGCCGGCCTCTACGGAATTGCCATTGCCGCAGTAGGTATGCTTTCAAATACAGGTATCCAACTGGCTGTTGATGCCTACGGACCAATTTCTGACAACGCCGGTGGAATTGCCGAAATGTCTGAACTGCCTGGTGAAGTTCGGGAACGAACAGACAAGCTGGATGCCGTTGGAAACACTACGGCCGCTATCGGAAAAGGATTCGCTATTGGTTCTGCTGCCTTGACAGCTCTGGCACTTTTTGCCGCGTTTATAACTTCTTATGAAGCCGTAAATCCGGGAGCAAGCGTATCGATTAGCGTTACCAATCCATATGTAATGGCTTCGCTGTTCATTGGTGCAATGCTGCCCTTCCTGTTCTCGGCACTTTCGATGAACGCAGTAGGACGTGCGGCAATGTCGATGATTGAAGAAGTACGCCGACAGTTCAACAACATTCCGGAGCTACGCGCCGGGCTAGACGCCATGAATCGAAATGAAGGTGTAAAACTCGAGAACTGGTCGGAAGAGGATCAGAAAACATTTGAAACAGCTATTGGGAAAGCAGAATACGAAGAGTGTGTGGCTATTTCGACGACAGCTTCTCTCCGGGAAATGATTGCCCCGGGCGTATTGGCTGTAGTTGTACCGGTTGCTTTCGGATTCTGGGGCGGCGCTGAAATGCTCGGTGGTTTGCTCGCGGGCGTTACCGCTGCGGGTGTGTTAATGGCGCTTTTCCAGTCTAATGCCGGCGGTGCCTGGGATAATGCGAAAAAGATGATTGAGGAAGGTTTTGAGTATAACGGAAAAATGCTTGGAAAAGGGTCCGAAGCTCACAAAGCCTCTGTTGTTGGAGATACGGTAGGAGATCCTTTTAAAGATACTTCCGGACCTTCACTTAACATTCTCATTAAGCTGATGTCTGTTGTAGCACTCGTTATCGCTACAATGATTTAAAAGCTGAGCTACATAATTTTAAAATTTAAAGCCCTGTAGTTAATTATAAGCTGCAGGGCTTTTTATTGCGTATTGCGTATTGTGTATATTAAAACATCACGCAATACGAAATACGCTACATCTTATGGATATTTTCAAACTTTTTTTCGATCACGATCTGCGCCTGGATAAACTGGAAAAACGTAATGCCAATAAAACAGAAGAAGAAAAAGAGTCTTCCCTGGAAGATTTCATGTCGCCCGATCCTACTTACTCAAAATTTTACATAACCGGTACCAGGCTACAAGAAGAACAGTTCGGAATTAATACATTAGGCAAACATAAAAACGTTCTTCAACAACTCGATAACGTCTTCGCTGATCGATGCATTTACGCACCAACAGGAGATTTTGAATCCCTGCCGAAAGCAGTTGGACAAACAGAAATCGGTCAGGCACTGGTAATCAGTAACAATAGAAATGATTATGATTTTAAAAGCATAGAAATTGATGAAGAGTCAAATGTAGGACATAAAAAGGATGAGCTGCGACAAATTCTTGAATCCGGGGCGTATGTCTTATATAAAGAACAGGCGCATCACGGATATGACTTACACCTGTTTTCTATGGAAAATATCTATCCCCGCCTTTTTGAAAACCTAAAACCGCTGGTTGATGATCAATTTCGGTTCTTCAGCATCAACAGTAAGCGGATGGGATCAGAACGCCACTTCTATTTTGAAACCTGGACACTCGATAGGCCTCCGCACGGAGCAGAAGAGGTTTTCTCCGAAACGGTTTTATAAGACCATTCCGTAACATCTGCGTTTCTAACCAGCAAAACAGCAAGGCCTCCCTTCCCTAACAAAGCAACGAAATAACCTGATTTTTAAAATACCTTCTCTTTTCGTTATTTAGTACTTAACATTGTTAAGTAAGTCATAATGATGTATAATTTTATAATATTTTATTGAGGATTACCTTTATATTTTAACTATGGATTCGAGATAGTTTACAGCTTAAAAAATATGGCTTTTATATCCCGTACTTGGACAGTTCAACCTCCACAAAACTTAAATTCTATGAACAGATTGATCTTAAAAAGGTTATTCATTTTTACAGTTATAGCTTTTTTCTCCTTATTCTGGACAAAGCATGCTGTGGCCCATTCGGCTTCCGGGGAAAAATTAGAAACGGAGATCAGCGGTACCGTAATTGATGCCAGTACTGGCTCCCCGCTAGGCGGTGTAAATGTAAGCGTCAAGGGAAAGGTAACAGGAACTTCTACCAGTGGTGATGGAACTTTTACCCTGAAACTGCGTCAAGACCCGCCTCTTACACTTGTGTTCACTATGATTGGCTACACGACAAAAGAGGTCGAAATTACAGACAATACGGTTACAGACTTGACTGTAGAACTCTCAGAAGCAGCAATTGTAGGTGAAGAAGTGGTAGTTTCTGCTTCCCGGGTCGAAGAAAGCATTCTTGAATCACCGGTCTCCATTGAAAAAATGGATGCTGTTGCAATTCAGCAATCCGCTTCACCAAGCTTTTATCAATCATTGGCAAATTTGAAGGGAGTGGATTTCAGTACTCAAAGTATCACATTTAATTCTGTAAACACCCGCGGCTTTAATACCAACGGTAACACACGATTCGTCCAGCTTATTGATGGTATTGATAACCAGGCACCGGGATTAAATTTCCCCGTTGGGAATGTCGTAGGAATTCCCGAGCTGGATCTTGAGAGCGCTGAGCTGATACCAGGCGTAGCTTCTGCTTTATATGGACCAAATGCTTTGAACGGAATTTTGCTACTCAACAGTAAAAGTCCGTTTGAGTATCAGGGTTTATCTGCGCAGGTCAAGACAGGATTCAATCATATAGATTCAAATGTAGAGGAGAATCCTCAATTTTACCAAGATTACGGGCTGCGCTATGCCAATAGTGTAAATGACAAATTTGCTTATAAGTTTAATTTCTCCTACTTACGCGCCACAGATTTTGTAGCACAAGACTATCGTGATATGGGCCCGGCCACTTTTGGGGCGGTTGAACGTGGCAGCACCTCGCGAGACGGTAATCGTGTGTATAACGGTGTTAACGTGTACGGTGAGCAGTTACTTACGATCGGACAAATAGCCGACCAGCAGATAGCTGCCGGAAATGAAGATGTGGCTGCCATTCGCAGCTTACTTCCCGACGGTGAGGCTGGAGCCTTTACTCCTACCGGATTTACCGAAGCTTCTTTTGTGGATAACACCGCAGAAAGTCTGAAACTGGGCAGTGCCCTCCACTATCGCTTAACAGAAGACTATGAGGTGCTCGGTCAGTTTAACTGGGGCGCCGGAAGTTCTGTTTATACAGCCAACGACAGGTTCGTCCTCGATGATTTTAATATCTGGACAGCAAAAGCGGAGCTAAGAAACCCCAACTTTTTTGCTCGCGCTTACACCACCCAGGAAGATGCCGGGGATACCTATGCTGCAAATACTATCGCTACGCTAATCAACGTGGAGACTTTTGTGCCTGCTTATTTTCAGACTTTTGCTGGCGCCAGAACTCAGGGAGCCAGCGTTGAGGAAGCACATGCCGCAGCTCGAGCCGCCGGTAATGCTGCTCAGCCGCAACCCGGAAGTCAGCAGTTTGAAAGTCTGTTCCAGCAGTTCAGAGATACACCGATCTCTGAAGGTGGAGCTAAATTCCTGGATAAATCTGGTCTCTGGCATGCAGAAACTAAATATAATTTCGCGGATTTAATCGATCCTGCCACAGTCGAGCTCATTGCCGGAGCCAACGTACGAAGATACGATCTCAACTCGGAAGGTACACTGTTTGCGCTACAAGATAACGGTGAAGAATTTAATATCGATGAGTTCGGAGCTTACCTGCAAGCCTCAAAAATATTGCTAGATGATAAGCTGGATCTCCAGGGTGCCATGCGTTATGATAAAAATGAATATTTTGACGGACAGTTCAGTCCGCGCCTTTCTGCTGTGTTCACAGTCCGGGATAACCACAATTTACGTGCTTCATTTCAGCGAGGATTCCGTATGCCTGATACGCAAACACAGTTTATAGACCTTGATGTAGTTACCCGCCGATTAGTGGGAAGCAATCCTATTCTTGTCGATCGGTATAATTTTAAAACCAATACTGTTTACCGCGTAGAAAGCGTAGAAGAAGCTCGCACAGCATTTGAGGCCGGAGAAAGTCTGGCCGAGGCACGGGACCTTCTAGAACCCGTTGAATTTGAAGATTTTAAAACTGAAAAGGTTAATACTTTTGAAGTGGGTTATAAAACGCTGATCGGCAATCGCCTCTTCTTTGATGCCTATTACTACTACAGCGCCTACGAAGATTTCATTGCTGAAATAAGATTTACACAAGCCGTAGATATCACCGAACAAGGAAATGAAGATGCTCGTGACGGATTTGCTCCTGTTCCCAGTATCGACAGTGAAGAAGAACGCCAAAATGCTGTAATTACCAATAGTTTCCCCAATAATGACGGTCGACTTCAAAACTACGGTTTTGATATTAATGCAGACGGTACGGTAGAATCCCACGGATTTGCAGCCGAAGCCAAGTATGTGCTGGATGGCGGCTTTTCACTAGGCGGTAATGTAGCTTTCAATAAGCTGATATCTCAGGAAGATCTGATCGATCAAGGTTTTCGGGCCGAATATAATACCCCTGAGTGGAGATATAATGTAAGACTTGAAAACCGAAAACTGACGCAAAATCTCGGGTTTAATGTTGTTTACCGCTGGCAAGATGCTTTCCTGTGGGAGTCTTCTTATGGAGCAGGAGTTATAGATGCTTACGGCACGCTGGATGCACAAGTCAGTTACAAAGTGTCCACGCTTAACACTACTGTCAAATTAAGTGGGAGTAATATCCTCAATAATTATCACACTACTTCATTTGGCAATCCCCGGCTGGGAGGCATCTATATGATCTCCTTTACGTTTGATCAATTCATGAATTAAATAACTGATACCATGAAATCTTTTCTGAAAAAAACATTTATACTTCTTTTTGTAGCTATTTTTGCCTTTTCATGCGAGAACAGTTTTGATTCCCTTGTGGATGAGCGGCTGGAGAATAACCCAGTACCAGATGAATCTGTTTCTGGGGATCCCGGCTCTGCAGATTTCAGCAACTATGTGGCAATCGGTAATTCACTTACGGCGGGTTTTATGGACGCCGCCCTTTACAACGATGGACAGCAAAACTCTCTGCCAGCACTCATTGGGAGACAACTGCAGTCCGCAGGTGCTCCTGACACGTTCAATCAGCCAGATATCAATTCGGAACTTGGATTCAATACTTCAGCTGAACCAAATCCTCAAGATGATGGGACTATCTTAGGCCGCTATAAGCTCGATACCAGTATTCCGGGTCCCTCACCAACTATTGGCGGCGATCCTATCAGTGACTACAGCGGAAATGCCAGTGATCTCAATAACTTTGGCGTACCTGGCGTTGTGGTCGGCCAACTTCTTACAGCGGCTACCGGCGGACCAGAGTCCGAGCCGGCCTTTAATCCTTTTTACGCGCGGTTTGCCTCCGATCCCGGTTCATCGACCATACTTGGTGATGCGATCTCAACACAGCCCTCTTTTTTCACACTTTGGATAGGAAGTAATGACGTGCTGGGATATGCTGTTTCCGGGGCCTCGAACCCGGCTCTGCTTACCTCCCATTCAGACTTCAATACCCAGTTTAACGCGGTTATCAATCAGTTGACTAACAACACTTCGGCCGATGGTGTGGTGGCCAATATACCTAATGTTTTAGCTGTGCCATTTTTCCAGGCTGTACAATGGAATGCAATAAATCTAACAGGTGAAGAAGCCGAACAGCTTGACCAGAGTTTCGATCAAAGTTTGAATCCCGTCCTGGATGCTGTGGCCGCAAACTTCCCAAATCATACTCAGGAGGATATGAACGCCCGAAAGGTAACCTACCAAGAAGGCGATAATCCCATCCTGGTAAACGACCCTACGCTCGATGATCTGGAGGAAGAGTTTGATCAGCTGGAAAGTCAGGGAGCATTAAGCCAGCAACAGCGAGAACAGCTGATCCCGTACGAACAATCTCGTCCACTAACGCAGGGTGAACTTGTAACATTGTCAGCGGGAGCTGTTCTGGGTACAGAGTATAATCCGCAGAGTCAAGGTCCTACAACCATTGGAGTTGTAATTCCGCTGGGTTTCCCAAATCCACAGAATCCCGATCTGGGCTGTACAAAAGCGCAGGGAGATGAATGTTATCTTACCCTTCAGGAACAGGCCGAAATTCAAACCAGAACAGCCGAATTTAATGGGATCATTGAGACAGCGGCTAACAGCAGCGATCGGTTAGCGCTATACGATACGCAAGCTGCCGACGGGGCCTTCGCCGATATTTTTGGCGCTGACGGCGAATTGGGAATCAGGATAAGCGGGACACTGCTGCAGCCGGACTTTAGTCCGAACGGGATATTTTCCACAGACGGCATTCATCCCAATCAACGAGGCAATGCCATTTTGGCCAATGAGTTTATCCGGGTCATCGAGGATAACTTCGGTGCAACCATTCCCGAAGTAGACGTGCTGAATTTGCCCAGCGTACAGCTCTGCGCCGGTAATTGTGTCAGCCAGCAACAGCAAAGTAAACAGGTAGTAGGCAATCTTAATTATAACATTTCACTGGTGCGATAAACTACGGGCTTTTACGTTTAAGCAGGCTATTTCACTATGAAGTAGCCTGTTTTTTATTTGCTTATGATAGCAACTTGCTTATTATCAGCAAACGGGGACTGGTTTCAAGGTCGAAAGCTCGACCCTGGTAATCGCCATTCACATTCAATATCCGCAAATTTCGCTTAGATAGTTCACTCTTAAACCAGTTCAATCCATAAAGTTTCACCCGCTCAGAATAAGTGCGCTCCTCACTTAGCCTGTCACCGGTAAAAACGATATCCTTATGAATAGCCCCATCCTGGATATATCGTCTAATTCGGTAGTTAATGCCCTGGAATTCTCCTTCCTCTTCTGGATTGTAATTTCTTTTTACTTTTTCAGCATTGAGATAGTCGAGGACAAAAATTCCTCCTTTCCCGAGCATCTTGACCACGCCATCCAGCACAAGTGCATTTTCATCATCCTGTTCAAAATAACCGAAAGTAGTAAACAGATTCACTATCGCATCAAAGGTATTTGGCAAAGGATCACGCATATCCCGCACTTCAAAATCCACATTATCAATGCCCAACCTTTGTGCCCGAATTTTAGCCGTATTAATAGCTTCAACGGAAAGATCAATACCTTTAACATCGTATCCTCTTTGGGCAAGAGTAATCGAATGGCGCCCCCGTCCACATCCTAAATCGAGAATGGAGGAACAGTCATTGCTTTGAAGCGTCTGTTCCAGGTACGCAATGAGTCGACGCGCCTCTTCCTCATCACGATTCGAATATAACTTTTCATAGAGCGGACTGTTAAACCACTCCTCAAACCAATCCATAAAAAATTTGATTAAATATTAATGATATACTGAAACGAATGAAGCAAAAATACAAAGGTATTGCAAACATTCGTTTCCGGATTTTTTTCGTTGTTATTTCGAATCCCTGTGGTCAGTTTGTATCTTCTGCTGAATTTAAAATAGAACAGCGAATGACGTTTATACAAAAGCTAAAGTCTGCAGTAAAACTATCACAGTCCACCCTATGCGTGGGACTTGATCCAAATCTTGAACTTCTGCCTGATGAAATCAAAAAAAGGGATGACTCTCCGGCTGAACAAGTAGAGCTTTTTCTTAATAAAATAATCGATGCGACCTGTAAACACTGCGCAGCCTATAAACCAAATCTCGGATTTTTTGAAGCGCTAGGAGCAGACGGTTGGGACGTATTTGAGACAATTTTGGACTACATCCCCGATGAAAAAATCGTGATTGCTGATGCCAAACGCGGTGATATAAGCTCGACGGCCGAACACTATGCCAAAGCTTTTTTCAAACAATTGGATGTGGATGCGGTAACCTTGAATCCGCTGATGGGATTTGAAACGCTGGATCCATTTTTACAGGATAATTCAAAAGCCACTTATGTGCTCACGCTTACCTCCAATCCCGGTGCCGGAGATATTTTACTAAAAGAATTGGCCGGCGGCGAATCTGTTTCGAGCTATATCTCGCACCGCCTCAGTGAAAAGCAGCAACAAAGCGAAACAGCTATCGGAATGGTTGTAGGCGCAACAAAAGCAGAGCAGCTGGATTCGGTGATATCAAACTTTCCCGAATCGCCATTGCTCATTCCGGGCGTAGGCAAACAGGGCGGTTCAGTTGACGCACTTGCCAAAAGCCTTGTCAATCACAGCGGAATTCCACTTATTAATTCCAGCCGGAGTATCATTTATGCCGGCAAGGATCGCACTGACTGGGAAAGGGCCGTTGCCCAATCCGCAGAAAATCTGAAAAATAGATTATCCCCAATTACGACACGATATGCCTGACAAAAAGAAAACAGTTATTGTATTTACAGATGGAGCCTGCAGCGGTAATCCCGGTCCGGGCGGCTGGGGAGCTCTTCTACAATGGCAGGGAAAAGAAAAAGAACTCACCGGCGGAGAACCGCACACCACGAATAACCGGATGGAAATGAGAGCTGTGATTGAGGCTTTGAACGCTCTAAATCAGCCGTGCCACGTAAAAATCCACAGCGACAGCGCCCTTATTGTAAATGCTTTTAAACAAGGATGGGTAAATGCATGGATCAGACGGGGATGGAAAAAGTCTGACAAAAAGCCGGTAGAAAATCAGGATCTCTGGGAAGAAATGCTGACCGCAATGCAGCCGCATGATGTGGAATGGATCAAAGTAAAAGGACATGCCGATAATGAGCGGAATAACCGTGTGGATCGGCTGGCAGTGGAAGCTTCAAAAAAGTTTCAGTAGTTGTTGTAGTTAGCAGAAGGTAGAAAGTAGAAGGTTATTGAAGCTTTAACCTTTTAGGCAATTCAAAATCCAGGGGAAACATTCGCGGGTAAAGTTTGTAGAAATCGAAGAGAGAGAAATCAATAAATTCAGAGAGATTATGACTATTGTAATAGTATCCGTACTTGTTGTTCTTTTGCTTATCTGGGGTATAACGCGTCTCGTCAAGGAATCAAAGGATAAATAGCTCACCTTTGCTCAACCATTTTCGTAGCTTTTTTAGATAATTGACAGGATATAGAACAACTTTATTTTAACTCCCGCTGATTGCGCAGAATTCGCAGATCAATATAATCCTCGGCTGCATCAAGAAGTTAGTTTGAAAACTATTTTCTTCCGCGCATTACGCATCACGCATACGCGCCAGCGCTTTATAGTTGGCAAAGGGTTTGAGATCCATATCCGAGAATTCCTGACGCTGTGCCTTTAAATATCCGGTAATAGCAATCATTGCGGCATTATCGGTACAGTAAACCAACTTTGGGATATGCAACTGACAACCTTTTTCTTTGGCCAATTTTTCGGTTTTCCTGCGCAACATCGAGTTTGCCGAAACGCCTCCCGCCAAAACAATGGTTTTTACTTTGGTATGTTCAATAGCATTTCGAAGCTTTTTAACAAGAACTTCAGTAATAGCATGTGTAACACTGGCACAGATGTCATTCAGGTGATTTTCTAGAAACTGTTCTGTGTTATTCTGATCCTCCAAAAAATATTTAACAGCCGTTTTTAAGCCAGAAAAACTGAATTCAAAGTCGTTATCCAGCATTGCCTGCGGAAAGTCGTAGAAATGAGGATCTCCATGCTTTGAACGCTCATCAATAACCGGACCAGCAGGGTACGGCAGGCCAAGAATCTTACCGATTTTGTCAAAAGCTTCACCGGCGGCATCATCACGGGTCTGCCCCAGTAAATTATGTTCAAAAAGCGCTGGCACATGCACAAGCTGTGTATGTCCACCCGATACGGTAAGCGCTACAAACGGATATTCAGGCTGCTCATCAATGAAATTGGCATAGATGTGGGCATCCATGTGGTTTACACCTACCAGCGAAATGTTACGCGAAAGAGACAGCCCCTTGGCAAAGCATAGCCCCACGAGCAACGATCCCATAAGCCCGGGGCCTTGGGTTACTGCTACAGCATCAATTTCTTTGAGATCGATCTCCGCCTCATCCAACGCCTGTTGTACTGTACGCCAGATCGTCTTGTGATGAGCTCGCGAAGCCAGCTCGGGCACTACCCCACCATATTGTTCGTGAACCGCCTGTGATGCAATAATGTTGGACTGCAATCCTTCATCAGTATATACGGCGGCTGCCGTCTCATCGCACGATGATTCGATACCCAGAATATTCATCTCGTATTTCGTATTGCGTAGTGGTAATTCTTAAGATTCTGAATATACCAAATACGCACTACGCAATTAAATTTATTTGACTGGCCAGAACTTATATTTACGCAATACTCAGCATTCGTTCAATCGGCAAGTGAGCTCGTTCGGCCAGTTCGGCGTCTACTTTTACCTCGTACTGATCATGCTTGAGCGAATCGTACAGCTTTTCAAGCGTGATCATTTTCATATACTCACATACTGCATTTTCATTTGCCGGATAAAATTTCTTATCGGGATTTTCTTTGCGCATCCGGTGTAGAATGCCCGTTTCTGTGGCTACAACGAACTCCTCGGCATCCGACTCACTGGCGCGATTCAGCATTCCGCTCGTAGAGTGGATATGGCCATCCTCACAGTCAAAATACATGGCCGACTTCATCATGCATGAGGTAGAGCAGCCGCATTCCGGATGAATCAACATTTCTGCTTCGGGATACTCTTCCTGCTTTTCCGACAGATTCAGCTCCCCTATTTTCTCGTGAACGTGACAGGCGCCGTCCCAAATGTTGAGCTCGCGACCTGTTACCATCTCAATATATCCACCAAGAAACTTGTCTGGGAGAAACAGAATCTCTTTCTCCTCGGGGATGGAATTAATGACATCTACCGCATTGGATGAGGTACAGCAGTAATCACATTCGGCCTTAACTGCCGCCGTGGTATTAATATAGGTTACTGTCACCGCCTCAGGATGTTCAGCTTTCCATTCACGCAGCTGTTCGGCCGTGATACTATCGGCCAGCGAACATCCGGCATCGAGGTCAGGAATCAACACCTTTTTATCGGGTGAAATGATCGAGGCTGTTTCCGCCATAAAATGCACGCCACAGAAAACAATGACTTCAGCCTCAGTCTCGGCCGCCTGGTGCGAAAGCCCCAGCGAATCACCTATATAATCGGCAATATCCTGAACCTCCGGTACCTGATAGTTGTGGGCCAAAATAACGGCATTACGTTCTTCTTTTAGTTTTTTTATCCCATCGATAAGTTCCTGGGTATTCATAACGGTTACTCTGTTTTTCTTCTAATGAAAAATTTTTTGTATTTGCTGACTAATATCAAATGCATCTACCGAATGTGTTAACGCTCCAACGGAGATATAATTGACACCGGTTGCTGCTACTTCACGTACTCTTTCCAGCGTGATATTACCAGAAGCTTCGGTCTCTGCCCTGCCGTCAATCAACTTAACAGCTTCCGACATCAAGTCGGCATTCATATTATCCAGCATAATAATATCGGCTCCGGACGTTAACGCTTCCTTAACCTGTTCAATAGTAGTAGTTTCAACTTCGATCCGAATTTTAGGATCATATGCTCGAACTTTTTCTACTGCTTTTTGTATGCTGCCGGCTGCTACTATATGATTGTCCTTAATCATTGCCAAATCAAACAGCCCCATTCGATGATTTATGCCTCCACCTGCCTTAACAGCATACTTATCCAACTCACGCAAACCAGGTACTGTCTTGCGGGTGTCCAAAATTTGTGCAGCGTAAGGCTCAACGGCCTCAACAAACTTGTGGGTCATGGTAGCAATGCCCGACATCCGCTGGACAATATTCAAAGCGATGCGTTCAGCTGTCAAAACTGCTCGACCAGAACCTTTCAATGTAACAATCTCGGATCCTATATCAACGGCATCGCCATCTTCAACTTCTGGGTACCACTCGATTTGTGAATCCAACTGCTCATATACTGACCTCGCGATGTCTAGTCCTGCAACGATGCCCATTTCTTTGGATCTCCACACAGCTTCAGCATCAGCGGATTTATCAATAATAGCATTTGTTGTAATATCACCACTTTTAATATCCTCATTAAAAGCGCGATCTAATAGCTCTTGCAAACTATCTACTGTTGATAAATTTGTTAATTCATTCATCCGATTTAAACCCTTAATCTGTTATATGACTTCCGGCACATGCTGGTTTTCCCTTTTATGTACTATAGGAGTTACATCAGATTTCTGTTTGGGATAATCACTTCGCAAATGTACACCTCTGCTTTCTTCCCTATGCAAAGCCGATTTCGCAATCATTTCAGCTATCTGTAAAAGTCCCCGGGAACGAATGGTAAAATATTCATCAGAACTATTCGGGACTTTATCCTTCCACATATTAAGGTGGTTCAAGGCATCTTCTATTGCATTGCCGTCGCGAACAATACCCACATATTGACTCAAAATTGCAGAAACAAAGTTTTGCAAACGAATAAACTCGTCCTGAATATCTTTGTTTACTAAGAAATTAACCTCTGCTGACTTATTTTGTGCTGTATCTTTTGCATTTTTATCAGCTGCGTGTTCAATAGCTCGCTTGGCAAAAACCAGGCATTCTAACAATGAATTACTTGCCAGACGGTTAGCGCCGTGCACTCCGGTAGCCGCTACTTCTCCACAAGCATATAATCCATCCACCGATGTATGCCCATTTAAATCTGTGGAGATGCCCCCGATACAGTAATGGGCGGCCGGAGCAACAGGAATTCCTTCTTTTTTAATATTGATTCCCTGTTGTTCAATATTATCCATTATCGTTGAAAAGTGCGTGCTGATCTTTTTTGTATCCAGATGGCGAATATCCAGATAAACATGATCTTTTTCTGTCTGCTTAATCTGTCGGAAAATCTCTTTTGAAACCACATCACGTGGTGAGAGCTCTTTCAGGGGATACTCCAGCATAAAACGCTCTCCATTAGCATTATATAGATGCGCCCCCTCACCCCGAACAGCTTCACTTATTAAAAAAGTTGATCCATCCTCGGAATAAAATGCAGTGGGATGAAACTGAATAAACTCCAGATCCTGCAACTTAACTCCTGCATTATATCCCAGCCAAAGACCATCACCTGTAGAGGTATGCGGATTGGTACTTCGCTGATATAATCCTGAATAACCTCCGGTAGCTAAAATTGTTACCGGACTTTGCACGGTAAGCAAATGCTCTCTCTTATACAGGTAAGCATGTGCTCCGTGACAACTTTCTTTCGATACCAGCAGCTCAAAAACAAAAGCGTTTTCAATAATTTGTATATTTTCTCGTGCTTTTGCTTGATCAACCAAAAATTTAACCAGTGCTTTGCCAGTTTCCGCCCCATTGGCATGTAACACGCGTCGCTCGGAATGTCCTCCTTCCAGCCCCATATCAAGGGATCCATTTGTTTGATCAAACCTCATTCCTTGATTGATCAATTTCTGTACACATCGGGCTCCTTCTTCCACCAGAAGGTCAACAGCTTCCTCATAGCAAAGTCCTCGACCAGCATCAAGCGTATCATTCTTGTGACTTTGGAAACTATCTTTATTATTTAAAACCGCTGCAATACCACCCTGTGCCCAATAACTGCTACTAGCTTCGAGGGTGGATTTCGTAACCAGCGTTACTTCTCCATACCGACTGGCATGCAATGCTGCCTGGAGGCCAGCCGCTCCGCTGCCTATTACAATAAAATCTGTTGATAAAGAAGTGCTGATCAAAACTTGTGTTTACTTAAGTTGGGTTCAAATATACGGTTTTGATGGTGCGAGCCCCAAATATAATTATTCGAAATACTGGGTAAATTATTTGAAACATGCCCATTTTTAAGCTAGCAGTTTTCTATTTCGTGCCTTAAGTCAGCTTTGGTTCGCTTAATCTTAAAAAATCCATTCCTGAAAATGATTCGTTAAGCATAGATAGATCAGGAGATGTTCGGGAGTTCAACTCCCTCACAACCAAATTAATTTATAGTTGGAGCATCCCTCCCGGCTAAAGCCGGACTCCCTTCAAAGGAAGAATACCTTAAAATAACCATGTTTGACAACAGATATTTCTTACAACAAAAAAGCCCCTCACCGTACGGTGAAGGGCTTTAATTTAATTGCAGATTCAGCTGTCGATTAACAATCTGTTATTCTTTGTCCTCGTCATCGACGACTTCAAAGTCAGCATCAACAGCATCGTCTTCCTCTTCGCCTTGCTGGGCTTCGGCATCGGCTCCGTTAGCAGCTCCAGCGCCAGCAGCTGCGCCCGCTCCCGGACCAGCGGCTCCCGCACCGGGCTGACCCTGTCCCTGAGCAGCAGACTGATAGATCTCTTGCGAAGCCTCGGACCATGCATTATTCAGCTCTTCCATGGCATCATCGAGCTCATCAACTTTTTCTTGATCGTGGAGCTCTTTCACTTTCTCAAGTGCGGCTTCGATGCGTTCTTTCTTATCGTCAGAGATCTTGTCGCCGTGCTCATCAAGCTGCTTGCGGGTAGAGAATACGAGGCTGTCGGCCTTGTTCAACTTCTCGGCACGCTGACGAATTCGCTCGTCTTCTTCCTCGTGCTTTTCGGCCTCTTCTTTCATCTTCTCGATCTCCTCTTCGGACAGTCCGGAAGAAGACTCGATGCGGATACTTTGCTCTTTTCCGGTGCCTTTATCTTTGGCGCTTACATTCAGAACACCATCGGCATCAATGTCAAACGTAACCTCAATTTGAGGAACGCCGCGCGGTGCCGGAGGAATACCATCCAAGTGGAAGCGGCCAAGCGTTCGGTTATCCTGTGCTTTGGCACGCTCTCCCTGCAGCACGTGGATCTCTACGCTGGTCTGATTGTCGGCAGCGGTAGAGAATGTCTCCGTCTTGCTGGTCGGGATGGTAGTATTAGCTTCGATCAGTTGTGTTGAAACGCCGCCAAGTGTCTCGATTCCGAGTGACAGTGGCGTAACATCAAGCAGTACAACATCATCAACATCACCAGACATTACACCACCCTGGATAGCGGCACCAACGGCAACAACTTCATCAGGGTTTACGCCTTTGCTGGGATCCTTTCCGAAGAAATCTTTAACAACTTCCTGAATCTTCGGAATTCGCGTTGATCCACCAACCAGAATTACCTGATCAATATCTGACTTACTGAATCCGGCATCGTCAAGAGCTTTCTTGCACGGATCCACAGTTTTTTGCACCAGGTCATCGATCATTTTCTCAAATTGCGAACGGGTGATGTCGATATTCAGGTGCTTGGGACCCGAGTCCGTAGCCGTAATAAACGGCAGGTTCACATTTGTTTTCTGCGAGCTGGAAAGCTCGATCTTGGCTTTCTCGGCAGCATCCTTCAGCCGCTGCATTGCCATAGGATCTTCGCGCAGGTCGATACCTTCATCTTTCTTGAACTCTTTGGCCAAGTGATCAATCAGACGAGAGTCAAAGTCGTCACCGCCAAGATGGGTATCACCGCTGGTAGATTTTACTTCAAAAACTCCGTCGCCGAGTTCAAGAATAGAGATATCGAACGTTCCACCACCAAGGTCGTAAACAGCAATGGTCAGATCTTCTTCCTTCTTATCCAGACCATATGCCAGCGAAGCAGCAGTTGGCTCGTTGATAATTCGCTTGACATCCAACCCGGCAATTTCTCCGGCTTCTTGCGTAGCTTTACGCTGCGCATCGTTGAAATAAGCCGGAACCGTAATAACCGCTTCTGTAACTTCTTCGCCCAGGTATTCTTCTGCGGTCTGCTTCATTTTCTGAAGCACCATTGCAGAAATTTCCTGAGGCGCATACTTGCGGTCTTCGATTTGAACGCGAGCCGTATTGTTTTCGCCTTTAACAATCTTGTACGACGCTTGTTTGGCCTCTTCTTCTACCTCGTCGTAGAAGCGGCCCATGAAGCGTTTAATCGAAGAAATTGTTTTTTCCGGATTTGTGATAGCTTGTCGTTTAGCAGGTGCACCAACCAAGCGTTCGCCTTCTTTCGAAAAAGCCACGACCGATGGAGTGGTACGTCCGCCTTCTGAGTTTTGAATCACTGTAGGCTCATTACCCTCCATAACGGCAACGCAGGAGTTGGTAGTACCTAAGTCAATTCCTATAATCTTTCCCATAATAGTAGTTTATGATTTTTGTTAGCAGTTTTAATTCTTTGATGAAACTCGAAATTCATGTCATCCCGAATCCCGACTGCTGTCGGGGTTCAGCATGACATTCTTTATTTATTTGATCGGAATAGATTCTGCATCGTTGAGAACATCCGACTTGGGCATTGTAATCGTTAATACACCATTGCGGAATACGGCGTCAATTTCAGCCGTATTGACATTTTCAGGCAGCGCAAACGAGCGCGAAAATACGCCTGTAGCTCGTTCTTGTCGGCGATACTTCGCGTCTTCGCCAAGTTCCTGGGCTCGTTCGCCCTTCACCGTTAATACATGCTCTTTAAGAGCTATATTAATTTCTTTCTTCGACAGTCCGGGTAAATCCAGTTTAAGCACGTACGTTTCATCACTTTCGATGATGTCACATTCGGGAGTAAAGTCATGTCCCTTGTCTTCAAGTGGAACGATACGTTCCACAAAATCCTGGATATCTTTTCCCAGTTTATTCAACTGTCGTTCTATATCAATTGTAAATTCACCCATGGATATTACCCATTTGTTTAAATTCATTAATATGTGAGCAATCACAATGCCAACCTCTATAGGCGGGGTTTAATTATGACGTATTGGCATTATTGCGCTATCAAAAGAAGGGAATTGTCAGATTTGCGGAGAAAGGGATCAATTCGTCAGTTTTGCAAGATCATCCCAAAAAGAAGGGTAAGAAATGGCAGTACACTCTGCATCGATAACACAAGCAGATTGCTCACCCATCACACTCAAAACCGCAGCCGACATTGCAATACGATGATCGTGGCAGCTGTCAAATTCAGCAGCCTTGGGTTGAAAATCGGGATTGCCCCTGATTTCAAATCCATCTTCGTACTCAGTAAAATCGGCACCTGCTTTATCCAGTATTTCAGCCATAGCGTCCAGCCGGTCGGTTTCTTTGTGACGAAGCTCTTCGGCACCTGTTATACGTGATGTACCATCGGCAAACAGCATAGCAATCACCAGGATAGGTATTTCATCGATACAGTTTGGGACGACCTCTTCAGTGATATCAACTGGCTGCAAATCCGAACTCGTGATTATTAAATCCGCCACGGGCTCGGCTCCTTCACTCCCCTCGTTGCTAATTGATATATCGGCACCCATTTTTTTAAGGATATCCAGCGCGCCCGTTCGGGTAGGATTCATACCCACATTCGGCAGTGTAATTTCTGCATCGGGATGTATCGCGCCGGCAGCCAGCCAAAAAGCCGCTGCCGAAAAGTCATTGGGAATGCGATAACTCTGTTCGGGAATCTCATCATCACGCGAGGCAGTAATAATTTTTTGCCCGTTTTTCTTCTCAATCGGCAAATCAAGCAAGCGTTCGGTATGATCACGGCTGGGAAGCGTTTCAATGACTTTGGTTTTTTCATCCCCAAACAAACCGGCCAGCAATACACAGGATTTAAGTTGTGCACTGGGAATGGGCAGCGGAAAGTGCAGCGGTTTTATGGCTGTGTTTCTGCTAATAAGCAGCGGAGCAAAATCATCATCACGAGCCTTTATCTGCGCACCCATTTCTCTCAGCGGATCGATAATACGCTTCATTGTACGGGCAGAAAGAGAGTCATCACCTACCAGCCGGGCCGATACACCAGAACCGGCAATAATGCCGCTAAGCAGACGCATGGTTGTGCCGGAGTTACCACAGTCTAAATCTTCATCAGGCTGCTGTAATCCATCACGGCCCACTCCCTGAACCTCGATAGTATGTTGTTCATCATGCTGTTCTTGTATGACAACGCCCAATTTTTTGAAGCAGTCGATCGTGCTATGAGGGTCAGCAGCCTCTGAAAAATTGGATATGAAAGACGTCCCCTGATGTAGTGATGCGAACATCACAGAACGGTGAGAAATAGACTTATCAGCCGGAAGTTTCAGAGAGCCTCTTAAAGTGTCGGCAGGATTAACTTCTTTATTCATCACGAATCCCTATTCAATAATCGCTTTGCTTCTTCTGCCTCCGGCGCATCGGGATAATCATCGACAAGTGTATTAAGAGCGGAGCGGGCTTCACTACGTTGTCCCAACTGTATATACGCTTTGCCTTGTTGCAGCAATGCTTTGGCTACCCATTTACCATACGCTTCAAACAGCACACTCACATTGGACAATTCCTGAGTTGCTTCCTCATAGTCTCCTTGCTCATATTTTGTGACTCCCAACAGGTACTGTGCTTCTGCTCCAACTTCCCGGCTGTTTGAATCTGCAACGGGTTTCAGCAACTCTTCGGCTTTCCGATAATTTTCTTTTTCAATAGCCACTTTAGCCAGTCCTACATTGGCGGCATCATAATTTTCATCCTGATTCAACGCCGCCTGATAATATTCCGCTGCTTCATCAGCGTTGTTCATTGCCAGCTGGGCATTTCCCATCCCGATGTAAGCTTCTTGCTGATACTCACTGCTCTTATCAGCGAGCTCGTTGAAATAGTTGAAAGACTGCTGGTAATTTTCTTGGCTGTAGGCAATTTCACCCAGCGCAGCAAGTGATGGCGCCGCCCTATCGGAATCGGGAAATTTTGATACGATGGTCTGATACGTCTCTTCAGCTTCATTCAACTGACCTGTTTCTTCATACGCATCCGCCAAGTTATAGTGCGCATCGGGCAGTAGCTCCTTGTTGTTTGTTATTCGGATATACTGCCTGAACTCCTTAATGGCACCCTGATAATCACCGGACTGCATATAATTATCAGCCTGTCGATAACGCAAGCGATCAGCCATAGAAGTTTGCGGGTTTTCAGCTAAAAACTCTTCCAGCACGTTTGTACTTGAGTCGGATCCACTACTCGACATCTGTGCATATTGAATCCCGTTAACAGCCTCCAGAATATAGTCGCTGTCCGGATATTTTTCCATGACTGTTTTATAAGCTTCAATAGCTTGTTCGTAATCACCGGCATTATAGTAAGTATCACCGATATTATATTGCGCCCGGGCGGCCCAGCTGGTATTAGGATATTTATTAATGACTTTCTGAAATTCTTCTACCGCCTGAGAATAATTACCGGTATTCAAATAGATATACCCGATATTGTATTGCGCCTGTTCGCGCAGATCACTGTAGGGATAGATCCGTAAGAATTTTCTAAATGTGGTAACTGCATCGTAAGTCTGTTCAGCCCGGTAATGGCTGTTCGCAATTTGGAACATGGCGTAATCGCCTCCCGGTTCGGCGCCTATCGCCTCTTGGTAGGATGAAATAGCGTTGTCATAATCCCCAATGGCGTAGTAAGCATCGCCGATGCGCAACTGTGTATCCGTATCATAGGGGTAAAGTGCCACTTCAGGCGGTTCATATTCTTCCTTGAATGTTACAAATGGTTCAATAGCACCCTGGAAATTGCCCATTTTAAACCGGCTCCAACCGAGAGCATAATTGGCAGCTCCCACAAGTTCATGATCGGGATATCTTTGAATAAACTGGTTAAACTGTTCGCTGGCCGGACCAAAATGGTTCATATGATAATAGGAATCGGCGCTCCAGAACAAAGCCTCACTCCCAAAATCAGTATCCGGAGCTTCCCTGTGGAGCGACTCAAAAATCTTCTGTGCTTCTGTGTACGCTTGGTTACTATACTGTACCCATGCTTTTTGAAATTGTGCCTGTTGCTTTATCGTTGGATCAATATCTGTGACTTCTTCGGCGGCTTCAAAAGCTTGTATTGACCTGGTGTACTCTTTATTGGCAAAATAGGATTCACCGAGCAGCGTATAGACTTTACCGGCCCATTCCAAATTTTCATCGCTGCGCACCAAAGGCAACAGTACTTCGATGGCTTCACCGTACCGCCCCATTTCATAGGCAGTAATTGCCCATTCATAATAGGCCTCTTCAACCCAAAGGCCTTCTTTAAAACGCTCTCCAAATTCCCGAAAAGTTTCGATAGCTTCAGGATATCGTGATCCAAGCTTCTCGTTTACCGCCTTGTAATAAAGAGCCTTGCGGGCTGTCTCATCATCACCTTTAGCCGCCTTTCCGAATTCATCGGCTGCCCAATGATATATTTCCTGCTTGTGATAGACCCATCCCAGACCATAATGAGCCACCCTTACTTCGTCTGTACCTTTATTGAGATTGATATACTGCAGGTAATAATCCGAAGCCTCATCAAAGTTACCCAGATAGTTATAGCTCTCTGCTGTCAGGTATACGGCCTTTGATCGCATCTCATCGTCTAGATGAGGCATTGCATTCCTGAATGCTTCAATCGCTTCTTCATAACGCTCCTGCTGATAATACGATTCACCCAGAGCCGTCCCGATTCGACGCGTCATTTCATTATTGGGATAACGATCTTTAAGTATCTCAAAAGCCTCTGTAGAAGCATCATATCTATTCTCGCTAAGATATAACCGACCGCGAGCATAAAGAGCTTTGGGTGCCCACTCAGAACGCGGATATTCATCGGCCAATGTTAGAAAGTGTTCCCGCGCCTGCTGATTATTTCCGTTTTCTGCTTCCGCTTCTGCCATCCAATAATATGCCCGGGCTGATTGTTTATCGTTAAGCCCCAGCTTTAGTGCGCGGCTGTAGTAGTCATGGGCCTGGCTATACAGTTCCTTTTCTTCGGCATTCTTACCCAATTCAAAAAGAAGATCAGAAGAAAAATCCGAGTGGGGATAGTTGGCAATAAATTCTTCGTAATAGGTCGACTTGTTCGGCGAATCGGCTTGTGCGCGGGATCGGGCAAGATAATACTCGGCCGCGGGTCGTAGTTCATGATCTTTGTTGAGAGTCAAGAATTGTTCGAATTCCTTAGCGGCCCTTTCATAAAGTCCCCGGTCAAAGAGGATAGTTCCTTCGTTATAATGTTTTGAATCCGGTTCCTGGATCCCTTGGGCCTGCAAGGGAGAGTAGACAAACAATGCTCCTATTAATAAAAGACCCAAAATTCCGCGCGTATTTTTCATCTGATAAAGAAAGCCGTTTCGGTTTCTGTTATGCCTGAATATATTAAGAATTGTATTCTTCTTCTGCCTGAAAGAGGGGATGTTATATCATCCGTAGATCTTCTACATATCTATATATTTAATCAGTTCATCGGCCCGATGTTCCAGATCTTTTCCAAAGACTGTATTTTCGGATTCAACAACGATATTGTAGTCGTAACGTCTTAGAGCTGCAGTTATGTTTGATACGTCTTCTAAGTTGAGTTTAAAGGAGACTTCAAAACTTTTTGGAGATCGGTCAGGAGATTCTACGGTAACACCGAGGATTTTTGCACCTTCGGTTTCAATAATCTGCACAATTTCTGATAGCGTAAAGTCGACCGGATCCAGCTCAATGGTTATTACAGATCCTGTTTGTGCCAGGTTCAACATCCGGGAAAGTGACTCCAGCACTTCTTGTTTGGTGATAATGCCCATATAGGCACCCTGCTTATCTACCAGCGGTAGGCTGTTCAATTCATACTGAAGCATGAGTCGTGCTGCCTCAAAAACATGCTGACCTTTATAAATTTTTACTGCCTCTTCAAGCTCCATATCCGAAATCGGAGCCTTGTCATTAGCATCTGAAAGAATTTTATAGGTAATCTGCCCGATAAGCTTTTGCGTGGTGCTGTCCACAACAGGAAATATCTCAAGCCCCTGTTCCGCCATACGATCCCGTGCCTCTTCAACAGTATTATCTGCCGTCAGCGGCTGGAACTTCTCTTCTATTATGGATTTATCTACAAGCATTGATAGTTATATTAGGAATTTTCAATATCAGCAACTGATTCTTTTGCACCATTTAACAAGGCTTTCAAACGCATAAGATCATCCTTTGCTATACTAAATGTAAGTTTAATATCCGAGCCTACGTATTTTTTTTGTAAAATATTCGCTTCACGATGTAAAAAAGCTACACCTTCATATTTGGCAGCCGGGATTTTCATTGTCTTTGTAACGAAATCCTCCTCAATAAGTTCCTGGATACGATCTTCGAGCTTCCCTAATCCTATACTCCGTTCTGCGGAGATAAATTCTGCGTCGGGATAAGAACGCTTCAGCTGGGTAATGCGCTCACTGTCAATGGCATCCATCTTATTAAAAACCAGCACGTCCTTTTTGTCATTAACACTCATATCATCAAGAGTATCCTCAACAACATCGATGTAATCCTGCACCATTTTTGAGGAAGCATCTACAACATGCAACAGTATATCGCATTCACGTACCTCATCCAGCGTGGATTTAAAACTGGCAATAAGGTCGTGTGGCAACTTACGAATGAATCCGACTGTATCTGAAAGCAGTGCTTCGTGATTATCTACGTGATACCGCCGTACCGTTGAATCGAGTGTAGCAAACAATCGATCTTCGGCCCGAACTTCCGTATCGGTCAGCGCATTCATCAGTGTAGATTTTCCGGCATTGGTATATCCTACAAGTGAAATTCGCACCTTATCCGAACGACCTTTGCGCTGGGTATGCCGCTGCTGATCGATTTTCTCAAGCTTGTCTTTAAGCGTAGATATACGCTTGTCGATCATGCGGCGGTCCATCTCTATCTGTGTTTCTCCGGGACCTCTTGTGCCAATTCCACCCTCTTGTCGTGAGAGGTGCGTCCAAAAGCGGGTAAGTCGCGGACGTAAATACTGCAATTGTGCCAGTTCAACCTGTGTTTTAGCCGCCGATGTTTTTGCCCGAGAGGCAAAGATATCGAGGATTAAACCGCTGCGATCCAACACCTTGGTTTTCGTCTCCTTCTCTATGTTGCGGATCTGCGTGGGAGAAAGATCATCATCAAAGATAAGCGTATCGATCTGTTTTTCGCCAGTCATGCGCTTCAACTCACGCAATTTTCCCGATCCGACATAAGAGGCAGGGTCAGGGTGCAACCGGTTTTGCAAAACCTTATCTACTGTAAAACCACCCGCTGTATATGTTAACAGTTCGAGTTCATCTAAGTACTCTTCTGCCTGTATTCGAGGCGTTTCAGGTCCATATACACCTACGAGCAGGGCTCGTTCTTGTACTATATCAGAATTTCGTATCTCTTCAAACAAATGTGTAAGGTATGATTATTAAAGTTTCTATTGGTTAAACTGTTCGACATTTATATCGTCCTTCATATAACAACGAATTCGGTTGCCGAGTTTATGTGAAATTAATTTTTGGAAAGACTCTCTCTCTTTGTTCGGAACATCCAACTCCAAACGAATTAACTCATGCGGAGTTTCTGATTTATCCAGGCTGTAAATGAAAATATAATGCGTACGATGGTTGTCTTCCTTTTCAACAAAATCGCGTATCTGATGCCATGCTACTGTCTGTGAGGGTTCATTGACATTTTTTACAATTCCATAATCCGTAATAAATCGCTTGGTTGCGTAGTAACTTGCAGTGAACCATCCCAGCCCCAGCCATAAATACAATCCCGCTGCAACTATTTCTTCAACTACTCCACGATACAGTGCGATTCCTCCAACAATCAGAGCAGTGACTAGAAAAAGTGTCGAAAAAAGTGGAAATCCCCATAGTTTACCAGCTCTCCAGCTGAGCCGTACATTCCGCAACCGGATAACATTCACAAGTGCCGAAGTAGCCAGTACTGCAGCTCCTATGGTAAATATGGCCAGGATAGCCAAAAAAATAAGATTTAAATCCAGTTCCATAATCATCCTTAAGATATGGATTCTGCCTTATAAAGGCGCGATACCAAGGTTTCAATAATTAAAAAAAGCAATGCTGTCCAAATAAACCAGTTCCAAATTTCTTTTCCGAAAACAGCAGTATTCAATTTGTCCTCCAGACTTTCAGCTGTCAGATCCCGCGCACTGATAATTTCATTTACATTCACGGTTCCATTGA
Organism: Fodinibius sp. GM108; assembly: GCF_058386985.1. Lineage (NCBI taxonomy): Bacteria > Pseudomonadati > Balneolota > Balneolia > Balneolales > Balneolaceae > Fodinibius > Fodinibius sp. GM108. Next base: position 14,252 of record NZ_JBYEIR010000010.1, on the reverse strand, counting down.
AGAATTCTCGCCACTGGTTTTCATCTAACGTATGAAACCGTGATTCCATTATGTCTAAATTAGCAGAAATTTTATAATTCTTATCGTCCGCATTAATTGTCAAAATTCCGGGCTCCCATTCACGCCCGCCATACGTAATTCGAACTCCTTCTGCACGACGTTGTACATCGGGTTTGTACTCCGTCCCGTTTATCTGCAGTGTCACTTCGGAACCTTCTATAGCCCCTTCCCACTCAAATGACTGGCCCAAACGATGTTGCTGTAATCCTCCATTTTCTGATGATGATGCATAAAGAACAGCACGATAATAGAATGGAGCAAATAAAGGATTAACAGGGAAGTTCGACCAGCCCGGATCTGCTCCAAGCGTCGATAATAGTAATACACCCCGTCCGAATTGCTGTTCGCTAAGCAAAGGATCACCATTAGCTGCTTCCAATATATTTAAAGCACCCGAGTTAGGTGGGACCTGATAATGGTAGTAGTAGAACAACGACGGCAGCTCTACATTGATTCTCTCATCCTCTTCTTTGGCAAAAAGCTCATCCAAAACAGCATGCCCCTCTTCCAGTTCAGCCATCTGGACCACCGAATTGAACGAAGCATACTCCCCAATCACATCATCAAAATTACCGGCATTAAAAAGTGAGAAAAAGTTATTGTAATTTCGGATCTCTCCCTGCTCCGAAGGAAAGAATATTATCCCGCCTCCATTCTGAACATATCGGCGTAAATCCTGAAACCAATATTCCGGGATCTGATTAAGCCCGTCAAGAATAACAGCATCATAATCCATCCACCGGGATTGATCCACATCCGCAGCTTGCGTTTCTTCAAATGAAAGCTGTGCATTAGTCTCGCGTGCAGCTTCAAGAGCGGGCGTCAAATATGATGAAAACGAAGACTGTTCTTGCTCATCATTGATCAACAAGATAGATCTTGTCTCAGGAATACGTATAGAAAAATAATGAGTATTGTCAAAATCCACCTCATCACCTTCTACTATAATTTGGCCGGAAATATCCCCTGTTGTCTCGGGCACAACCTGAAACAAAAGTTCTTTACTTTCCCCCGGCTGCAGCGATATCTCATGCTGACCCGAAAGCTCTCCCTCAACTTCCAGAGACACAAACTGGTTGGCCACTGCTGCATCACCCGTATTTTCGACTTCCACTGCCAATGTGAGGGGGGATCCTCCACTCAACATCTGGCTTTTCAATGATACAGATGAGACAGCTACATTTTGCTGTTTGGCGTCTTCAAGGGTTATAGGTTGTACAGAAACTTGCTTTTCCTCTCTTTCCTCATTTGCCCATTCCAGTTCTTGAAGATCTTGAAGCTGGCTGGCCTGTCCATCCGATATAACATAAATTAATGCCTGCGATTCTGGTGTATTCTGAAGCTGTTCATAAACCTCTCGAAACTTCTCTTTGGTATAATGAGCACTGTTGGCAGCGGAGATTTCGTCAATAATTTCCAGGGCTTGTACATCCCTCATAAACTTCGCACTTGTTCTGTCATTATCATTCGTCGTTTCTATAAGAAATTTATCATCCGAATGTGCGTTTCTAATAATGCGACCGGCTACTTCCCTGGCCTGATCGATCAACGGTCCACTGCTTCCAATGCGGTTCATGCTGGCACTATTATCAATAAGGATAGCAACAGACTTTGACTCGCTGGAACTTATAGAGCCGGTAAGTGTTGGAGGTAAAAAAGGACGAGCCAGTGCAAGAGCCAGGAACAGTATGGCCAGTGCCCGAAGTGTCATTAAAAGGTATTGTTTGATTCGTATGCGACGAATCGTACTTTTACGTAGCTCATTAAAAAACGACAGGGTTGAAAACGCAACCTTCTGCGGACGGCGCAGATTAATTAAATGAATAATTACCGGCAAGACTACCGCTAATAATCCCAATAAGAAAAAAGGGTTTAAGAAGTTCATTTCCGGTAAATTTATTAGATTAGTGCCGCCAGTGAGACTGGTTCCCTGTACGTAAACTATTAAATTAACATCGATTTAGTAACATTATTACCGAGAAAAATTTTATCTCATACATGAAGTATTTCAAACATCCGGGACTGCTTGTTTTAGCACTTATTATCACCACCTGTTCGTCAGTTCCCGACCGCCCCTGGTCTGATGCAATACCGGAAAAAACCCCCTTTGTGATTATACCCGAGCAGGATGCCACGCTTAATTCTGTGTTGAAGTCGCCTTATGCTCCCTTTCTGGATGATATCACTGCCTCTGCCAACCAGCTTTTGTCTCCGATAGATTCAACTGCCAACGAATCTATTAACTTGAAGGGGATTATACTGTATCCCGGTGCTAGTAACCAGTTAGAAACGGTTTGGATAGCCGAGAACGCAGGAGATATCATACAGCGTTTACAAGAAAATTTTTATGAGCAGTTTACCCAAAATGAATACATCTTCAATGATACTATAATCCATATACTCCATATGGGAGATCGGCGTTTATTTGCCGCTCAAATTCATGATAACCTGCTGTTTTCGGAGTCAAGCCTCGGTGTTGAAGATGCTATACGCGCTTATCTGGGAGAACTTCCCAGGGCCAAACTCGACAATTTATCCCTGGAACCGGGCCATATCATAATGAATACTCCCTCACTTGATGGATGGGTAGAGCAACTGACTAATGTTACACATCGCCCAGCCATTCAGGAGGCTTTTACAGGGACTGAGGCCGCGCTTCTTTCAGTGAATCAAATAAGTGACAGTCAAAACAGCAGTGTTCAGTTGTCAGGGACTATTCCTTTGAATAGCAGTATTCCGAGTGAGCTCGTGGCATCGATTGCCAGTGAAAATGCTCCGATTACCCTCGATCGATATATCTCATCGAACGCTGCAGCCTTTGGTCTGTTTCGTCAGCCACCACGCCAGGCACCCCCCACATCCTTGCCTGATACTACACAGCTGGATTCTATGCTGATGGAAAATGGACCACAATATATGGATCTTGCCCGCACACTGGATTCGGAATACTCACTTGTTTTGTATGCTCAATCCGGATTTCTTTCCACCGGAGAACATCTGTTTCTGCGAAAGCTTTCGAATCCCGATGACTTGCGTCGGGAATTATCTGATTTGGAATCAGAAGGATATATCGAGGCGCGGGATGGTGCATATTTTGTTCAAAGCACTGCCGCAGCAAAACTTATTGGCAGTCAGCTCTGCTCATTCCGCGATTTCTACCTGGATATTACCGGCGAAGCTGTAGTCATATCTAAGCGTAAAGGACTGGTGGATGTCATTTCATCAGATCGGAATCGCCGCCGAACAATATTTTATGAGCAAGATTATCGAGATCGTAAAGAAGATCTACCGGATGAAATAAGTAGTCTATTTGTTACTAATCCCGATTTTTATTCTTTCTTAGAGCCATTCCTTTCACAGAACAATTATCTTAATGCCATTACTTCCAAATTTAATACACTCTTTGCATCAACCACACTTAATGAGGATGAAGAAAGTCTGGCGTTTAGTTTGCGCAGCTATCAAACCGGCGCTGATGCAGAACCTTATGAAGAGAGATGGCTGTTTCCTACAGGCGCTGACTTATCCGGCAAACCAGCGTTGGCAGACATCGGCGGCAGTGATCGCAAAGAAGTGATATTTGCAACAGAAGCAGGTAATGTATATGCATTGGCGGCTGATGGAACGGTAGTTATGGAAGCAAACACTGGCACTGATCAACCGATAGGACCTCCGGTTGTCTATGACTGGTACGGCACTAATCAAAATGTAATACTTGTACCGGCAGGCGATAAAGTTTATGGTTGGGATGATAACGGCCAGTCCCTGCCCCAATTTCCTTTTGAGCTGGATGAGCAGATTATCTCTCCGCTGATTGTTGATGATATAGATCAAGATGGATTGCCTAATGCCATTGTAGCTACGGCAGATCGAAGACTGCATGTCTTAAACGGACGCGGTGAAAATATCAACGGGTGGCCGACAACTACCAATGCCGAAATTAATTCCTCTCCCACCATTGGAAATTATAGAGGATTAAAAACGGTTATCGCTTTTTCTGAAAATGCCGTTCATGCCTGGCAAGCCAGCGGTACCGAACGGCAGGATTTTCCTAAATTCATTAACGCTTCTTTAAACGGATCTCCGGTTATCTATGAAGATAACATTCTGGGTAACGGTGCAGATGGTTATCTGTATTCTATTGGTGATCAACAACTTTTTTCTGATTCTCTGAATGTATATGAAAGTACATCCGAAGCATCAGATATCGAAGCGGTTTATGTCGCTAACACAGCTCTGGAAGGGAGTCCCTCGGTTCATGATATAACCATTACAAGTAAGGACGAAACAATCAGCAACTCTATGATTTTGTCAATGAGCTCTAATGGTTCTCTGTTTCTTATCGACTCGTCAGGCCAGCTTCAATTCACACAAAATATGGGACAGCCGGCAGCCAGCTCATTTTCTCCTTTTATTGCAGATATCGATCAGAATAACCAGGATGATATCATTGCTCTTGCCAACTTTGGACGACTTTATGTTTGGGAGATTAATAGCGGCGATCGCATTTATTCGGTACCCACTTCGGCCATGCAGTATCCTATTGTCGCTGATCTAGACGGAAACGGTTATAATGAGCTTATCGCACAAACACGGGAGGGATTACGTACCTGGACGATTTTTGGAGAGTCTGATGAGTGATGCGTGATTCATAATGCGTAATCCAAATCTTTAATCCGGCTGATCATCCAGAGAAAGAATCTGCGCCATCAGCGTTATCCGCGGGCATAATCTTCCGCATTACGGATCATGTATTAGCTATTTAAATAATATCACCTAATGCTTCACGAATATATTTAAACCTAAATTCAAATCCGGCATCCAACAGCTTCTTGGGCTGAACACGCAGGCTATCCAACAAAGCATCGGACGCTTCTCCCAGTGCCGTTTTAACAGCGAATTCCGGCACCTTAAAAAATGATGGCCGGTGCAATACCTCCCCCATCGTATCAGCCAGCTCATCCATCGTTACCGGATTGGGAGCCGCCAGGTTGCACACGCCGGATAGCTCTTTCTTTGTAACGGCAAAATCGATCGCCCGACACACATCAAGCATATGTATCCACGGGAAATATTGTGACCCATCACCGATAGATCCTCCAATGCCGAGCTTAAACACCGGCAACATATACTGCAAGGCTCCTCCCCCTTTTTCCAGTACAACACCATTTCTAAAAATAATCAGCCGGACCCCTGCTTCCTCAACGTTCCGTGCCGCACCTTCCCACTCGATACACAGATCAGGCAAAAAGCCATCCCCCGCGGGTTCACTTTCATCCAACAAATCATCACCACGATCGCCGTAATAACTGACTCCCGACGCTGATATCATCAATTCCGGCCGCGACTCTGCCTCTTTTATCGCATCTACGAGCATATTTGTTGACTCGATCCGGCTGTCATAGATCCGCTTTTTATTCTCTTCAGTCCATCGCCTAGCCAAATTTTCACCAACGAGATTGACAACCACATCCGCTTTTTCGGCGGCTGTTATTAAAGAGTTGGGTTCCCAATTTATAAACTGCTGATTCTTTGCCGTCTCGCTTTTATATTTTTGGGGTGAACGGGTGATGACGGTGATAAAATGCCCCTTTTTCAGTAAGAAATCTCGTAATTCCGTTCCGATAAATCCCGTTCCGCCGCTGATTAAAAAGTTCATTGCTTAATTTGTTTCTTTATTTTCCTTACTATCACCAGTTGTAAAAAGATGCCACCCTTAGGAAGTGGTATCTTGATGTTCAATTTTTATTTAGATTATATCATCTAACAATCACTTGCTACCAAAGTAAGAAAAAATGAATTCCAAATATAAGAAAACCGCCCTGACTACAATACGGATAATTCTGGGGCTGGTATTTCTGGTTTCCGGCATCGGTAAGCTTATCAACGCCTCGGATGCCCAATACCTCGTTGAACTGTTGGCTTCCGTGTTTTACTGGCTCATTGAATACGCCGGCCCTATTGTTACGACAATCTCCATTGTCGAACTAATATTAGCCGTATTTTTACTCTGGGGTAAATATCTTAAATGGGCTTTGGCAGGTACTCTGGTCATGCTCTTGGCTTTTTCTTCAGTGTTAGGCTACTTCTACTCACAAGGAATGAGCGTCGAGAGTTGCGGGTGCTTCGGGGCTTTCGGTTTCGCATCGGGTATTGAATTTACGCTCCTCCGGAATCTCGTGCTGGGATTGATGGTTGTGGGAGCATTTGCTTTATCGGTGAAGAGTAAAGGAGACAAAGATTCAGCCGCAGGTTAATATCAATTTTGCCGCGGGTTTGCGCAGATCTTTTTACCAGACGGGGTTAAATGCAAAGAGTTAGAAAAACCCTCTTCCCATATTAAAAGATACTGCTCATCTTGTTGGTTATATCAACAAGAGCTACATGTGTTAGCGCGGGAATTAATTCCCGCACTAGTGATTCTGATTCGGCTCCTAATCACTCATTACGCTTCTCAATCCCCAATCCCGGTCTGTCATTCAAAAGCACTCTTTTATCCTGATCAAGGCTCAGTCCTTTAAATGGATCATCCTTTATCAGCAGGTGACCATCCAAATCTACATAATCAGCCCAGGTTCCCAGTAAAGCCCCAGCAGCATTAGCCAGCGAGCTCTCGATCATACAGCCGATCATTACTTGCAAGTCACGCTTATGAGCTTCTTCAATCACCCGCCGGGCCTTAACAAGACTCCCGATTTTCATCAGCTTGATATTGATACCGTCAAAAGCCTTAGCTGTGTGATCGAGATCTTCATCCCCCTTAAAACTTTCATCCGCCATCAGCGGCAGCGACGACCAGTTTTTTAGTTCTGCCATTTCTGCGTGCATAGCCGCCGGCATCGGCTGCTCAACAATCTCAATATTTTGCTCCGCTAAAAAAGCAATCTGTTCTTTTGCGACAGCTAAATCTTCCCATCCTTCATTCGCATCCACGCGAATAGGTTTGTCCGTTATTTCACGGATCCCCTCAATGATTTCTCTGTCGCGATCTGTTCCCAGCTTTACTTTTAATATGGGATACTCCTCAGCCTTCTCGACTTTCTGCTGCATCACGTCTATTTCGTCCAGTCCAATAGTAAATGAGGTCGGCGGCGTTTTTTGGGATGGCGCCTGCCAGAGTTTCCAGAGCGGCCTCTGCTCTGACTTTCCCCACCAGTCGAGCCACGCCATTTCAACAGCTGATTTAGCTGATTGCACAGATTTCGCTGATAACTGGTCCAATTTTTTAGCTATTTTATCTGCGGATTCAATCCCCTCAAAAAAATCTGCAGGCAACTGATCGAGGTAGCGCAGAACAGTATCAGCATCTTCATCATAACGCTTGTTCGGACCGGCCTCTCCATAGCCCGTTACACCATCAGCTGACAATGTAATCATTACATTGGGCACCGTTTCTTTGGTGCCCCGCGCTATAGTAAAGGGATTTTCGAGTTCGAGTTCACAAACTTCTGCCTGAAAGTTAAAATGAGACATGTTCTAATATTCTGAGTAAATAGAGATAGCAATAAAAAACAGGAGCAGCCAAAATTAGTGCATCAAAGCGATCGAAAAAACCACCGTGGCCGGGCAAGATGTTGGAAGCATCCTTGGCATTTGCAGCACGCTTTATTCGACTTGCCGTAAGGTCCCCGATGGGACCAAAAAAACTTATTAGCAAAACAGCCGGGATCATCGCAACAAAAGGGACGGGAAAGTCAAGAGGAATAGCATACATCACCAACAGTAACCCTACCAGAGCTCCGATAATCCCCGAAAAAAAACCTTCCCACGTTTTATTCGGACTCACCGACGGAGCCAAAGCATGTTTACCAAACGTTTTACCCCCAAAATAGGCAAATATATCATTGCCCCAGACCATCAACAGTAAACTTATTGTCAGCAAAAATCCAACTTCGGCAGCTCCGGTATCACGAACTAATAGCAGAGTTAAAAAACCGATTGGGGCATAGATACTACTAAATGAAGTTGAAATAAGCTCTCTGAGTGCACGGTCTCCTGTTTTAAAAACCTGAACAGCCACAAAAATTAAGAATATGGCCAAGCCTATAACCAGCGGATGAGGTATAAAAGGAGCTAGTAATATCCATAGTGCAATGGTGTATGGAAAAAAGATATCCGCCTTATAGCCAGCTGCTTCAACAAGACCTGCAAACTCGTACTGAGTAAAAAGCGTAATAAGGATTATTAAACCAAGAAAATATATCCCGCCCAACCAGGTTAGATACAAAAAAAGTGCTGCAGCCGGGACAGCAAATAGGATTCGTTTGGTCAGTTCACTCACAAATCAGTTATTCTTGTTCGTAATCGGCATCGTCCTGCCCTTCTAACTCTTTAAGTGCTTCGCGCGCCTCGTCCTCGAATTCGTTAGGTACATACAGGTAAACCATTCCCATTTCACCATAATTGACGCTAAATGAAGAATCTCGCTTTGAGAGAATATTCGCAGGAATATCAAGGTCAGCCAGATAATTCTTAGCACTTTCTACTTCATATTCTGTGCCTCGTTCCATAACGCATACCCAGTTTTCAATATCGTTTGGTTCAGAACCTTTAAACATAATACTACCTCCTTAAGCTGATGACTTTGTGTGGTTCGTATACATCCAATATACAATATAAGCCGTAATTAACAGACTAATAAATACGCCCCAAAGAGGAGGCATTGTTTCGGGAGTGATTTCCGCAAAGGCCGATTCGGGATAATAGGCTCCAACCAGCACGCTCCCGCCATTGTTTACCAGGTGTGCGACAATTGCGGGATAAATACTTTCTGAAACCCAGGTAACGTATGCGAATAATATTCCCAGTGCGGCCAGAGGCAGTAAGTTACTAATTTGTACATGATACAGTCCAAATAACAAACCGCTAATGATAATAGCCGGCCAGATGCCCCAACTTTTTTGGAAAGCCCGCATAACATATCCGCGGTACAGCATTTCTTCGCAAATAGCCGGAACCAGAGCCACATGAAATAAAGTCAGCAATATCAAGTGGTCACCGCGTAGATAAGTTTCTATCATCTCCATTTGTGAATTCTGCAGCTGACTAAATGTTTCCGGAACTGGTATAAAGGAGTTGATCCAGGATAAAAACCAAATAGCAGGCTGGATAGCAAGAATCAATAATACGGTAATGATAATTTTTTGGGCTGTATCACTGTGAATGCTAAAACGCAAAAACTCTGGACGATGCTTTTTCGAACTATGTAAGCGTGCAAAGACCCATGTTGCCAGTCCCAAAAATAAAATCTGTCCGGTTGAGTTACCGATAAAGAGAAGGTCAAGATTATCAGCCAGTATCGCCATCATTTCGGCAGGATCATCACTGACTCCCTCTTGCAGAGCAATTAGACCAAATCCCACAATATAGGCGGTAAACTGGAACAGAAAAAAAGCGCCAATAATCCATAATATTGCCAGAGCCCAATCTGCAAAGCCATTACGCTCGGCCCAGGATTGATTATTAGAAAATGTGTTGTCAGCCGAAGTTTCTGTATTCACAATATATTTTCTGAAATTCTTTAATCGAAAATTTAATCTTCAGCACTGAAAGTTTTTGCGCCAATCATGCCGGTAAACATATTCAAAACGCCATTCAACAATGCACCACCTACCACCATAATGATTGTGAAGCCCAAGCTCGGGTCATGTAAAAAGTCAATCGAACTCTGTTTCCACTCTTCCGGCAAATTAGGATTCTCTTCAATAACAGAAATCTGCGCCTCTTTATACGCTTCAGCATAACTGGGATTCATCAGCTCCCAAATTTCTATCAGTCCGTAGCTTATCAGCTGTGCACCAACGCCTGCTAAAAACCCTATCAAGGCTCCCTTTCCCAATGATATCACAATATTTTTATCCGCAGCATAATGCCAAACAGCTGCTAGTCCGCCGAAAATTCCAATCAGACAAACGACGGTGCTAATCCACCCTCCTTCAGCACTAGTATTAATGGCATAATAACCTTCCATCAACTGTCCAATAGCCAATATGGCACCAAAAACCGCCGATGCTATAAAGACCGAATTCCAATATGAAGGATCTTCAGTGACTGCTTCTTGCTGTAAGTTTTCCATAATAGTTTCCCGTTGATTCAGTGGTTGTGTTAAGAAACTGTTGTGCTAAAATAAATGTAGCAGAATGGCCGATCATGTACCCCAGAGCCAACCGTGAAATCAATGTATTTTGCCAAAAACCAAAGCTATTGCCAATAACATCAATAAAATTTAGAAGCACTATCAGTACGGCTAATTTTTTTGCCGGCCAACCGGCAATTGACTTACTCAGGATTGGTATCAGCAGTAAACCTATGAAAAAACCGGAATAAATACCCAGGCATCTACTGCATACAGCCATCGGCTGGCCGTTCAGCCAAAATGATCTGTCAACTACCTGATGACATAAATCAGAGAAAAGATAATGCTGCCATTGCAGTTGCCAGGATGACTGTTGATTAAAAAGTCCCCCACCCAAAGCAACTATGATGACTGCCAAAGCAGAGCCAAGAACCAACAGGTATAATTTATGTTGATGGATTTTCATAGCTCAGGAGTTGACACTGGCTGTTAGATTATCAATAAAATCAGCAGGCGCACGACAAGGTTTGCGGGATTCTTCTTTCATAAAGCAGAGTGTAACGTTACCCAAAATATGCGGCTTTTCTTTCCGATCCGTGAACACCTCGTAGTATGTCTCTAATTTAACTGTGGGAATATTGAAAAGCTTAACCTTGATGCGCATTAATTCATCGTAAAAAATGGGAGCTTTATAATCGACTTCTGTATGAACGACCGGCAACATGATGCCATTTTCCTCCAAACGCTTATAAGGGAACCCAATGGAACGAATCATTTCTGTACGCGCTTCTTCAAAATATTCAAGGTAGCGCCCGTAATAAACATATCCCATCTGATCAGTTTCCCCGTAGCGACTCCTCAACTGATGCGTATATGTGTAAATTGGCTTGCTGTCAGGTAACACGGATCTGAGTTAATTTTGGGGAGCTTCTTCCCACTCACCCATTTTGGAATATTTTTCGATCCGCCTTTCGACCAGCTCTTCGGCCGACAAATCTTTAAGTCGCTCCAGTGATTCCAGTAACTGTTCTTTTACAGAAGCAGCAGATTTATCCGGATCCCGATGTGCACCGCCAAGAGGTTCATCAATAATGCCATCAATAATATTCATGTTTTTTAGATCCGGTGCGGTAAGCTTTAAAACGGCCGCTGCCTGTTCTTTATAATCCCAGGTTTTCCAAAGAATTGACGAGCACGATTCGGGCGAAATCACCGAATACCAGGTGTTTTCCATCATATACACTTCATTGCCCATCCCGATGCCAATAGCACCGCCGCTGGCTCCTTCACCAATTACTACCGAAATGATAGGTACTTTTAGCGTAGCCATCATTTTCAGATTTTTGGCGATCGCTTCGGCCTGACCACGTTCTTCGGCTTCCAAACCCGGATAGGCACCCGGGGTATCAAGCAGTGTGATTACGGGAATATCAAATTTTTCTCCGAGTTTCATCAGTCGGTATGCTTTGCGATACCCTTCAGGATTTGCCATCCCAAAATTCCGATACTTCCGTGTTTTTGTATCACGACCCTTCTGATGACCTATAATAACCACTGACTGTCCATCGATGGTGGCAAAACCACCCACAATAGCCTTATCATCACTGTGATAGCGATCACCATGAATTTCTATAAAATTTTCGGTGATTTTGTGAATATAATCCAAAGTATAGGGGCGATTGGGGTGACGTGCTAGCTGTACGCGTTGCCAACGAGTAAGATTGGTAAAAATCGATTCTCTCAGCTCATCAACACGCTTTTCGAGCCGCTCAATTTCGGGTGTAAGCACATCATCATCCGCAACCGAAAGTTCACTCAATTCTTTAATTTTTTGCTCCAGATCTGCAATAGGTTGTTCAAAATCTAAATACTCCATGTACAAATATTATCGCTTTAAAAGTCAGACCAAATATAAGAACTAAAGCTAAGATATGAAGAAGTTATCTGGAATTCTTAAAGTGTGCCAAATATGCTCTGCAGCTTTAATGTCCAAACCCGCCAAATAGCTTCCCAAACAATAGATTTTGACATTTTTGACACCCCCTCTTCTCGTTCACGAAAAATAATAGCAATTTCTTTCAATTTAAATCCTTTTTGCCAGGCCCTAAAATGCAACTCAATTTGAAAAGCATATCCATTCGACCGGATGTTATCAACCGAAATTGTTTCAAGCACTTTACGATGGATACATTTAAAACCGGCCGTAGTATCAAAAATGGGCAATCCTGTAATGAAGCGTGCGTAAAGATTGGCGCTATAGGAAAGTATCAATCTGCTCAACGGCCAGTTTACGATGCTGATACCATTCGCATATCGTGAGCCGATGGCAACATCAGCACGTCCTTCCCTTACCTCACTAATGAGCTTGGGAAGATCATTCGGATCATGAGAAAAATCAGCATCCATCTCACAAATAAACTGGTAATTGTTGTCCAGGGCATATTTGAATCCAGTTACATAAGCTGTACCTAAACCCAGCTTACCGGTACGTTCAATAAGATGAACACGATCGGGAAATCTATCCATTCCTTTCTTTACTAGTTCTGCCGTCCCATCCGGAGAACCGTCATCTACAATTAATAAATCTATATTTTCTCCTACATTCATAACCATCTCAATGAGCCGGGTAATATTATTGGCTTCATTATATGTAGGGACAATCACCAACGTCTCTTTAGACATATATGAGTCTTACTTTTTCAAATTATGTCATTATCCAAAATTATCTCTAAGAATACAAAATAGCTGATTAATGTTGCATAAATAATTTTGCTATCTTCCGACCAACATTTCTAACAGCAGTATAATTCATAAACTTCGTTCTACCTTTGTTTAAACTCAATAAAACAGCTCCTTCAACAAAAGCCCGACTAGGTACTTTAACTACGGATCACGGAGAAATTGAAACTCCTATTTTCATGCCCGTTGGTACCTTGGGAACAGTAAAAGCAGTAAAACAAGATGAATTGATTGAGAAAGTCAAAGCTCAAATCATTTTAGGTAATACTTATCACCTCTATCTGCGTCCCGGCTGTGAAATTATCGAAAACGCGGGCGGGCTTCACTCATTTATGAGCTGGAATCGGCCCATTTTGACTGACTCGGGGGGATATCAGGTTTATTCACTTTCAGATAATCGTGAACTCAGCCAGGAAGGAGCAAAGTTTAAAAGCCATATTGATGGTTCTAAACATATGTTTACTCCCGAAAATGTTGTCGATATCCAGCGCACCCTGGGGTCAGACATTATGATGGTCCTCGATGAATGCCCTCCCTACCCGTGCAGTTATGAATATGCCAAAGAGTCTATGGAATTGACCCATGACTGGGAAGAACGTGGACGTCAGGCTTTTTGCAATACGGATCCCAAATATGGTCATCAGCAATCCCAATTTGGCATCGTACAGGGCGGCACCTATAAAGATCTGAGAATAGAATCCTCTAAATATGTAACAGACCTCGATTTTGAAGGAATTGCCATCGGCGGACTTAGTGTAGGAGAACCAATCGAGCTTATGCTGGAGATGGCAGATCTGAATACTGATTATCTGCCTGCTGACAAGCCGCGCTACCTAATGGGTGTGGGGAAGCCGGCGGACCTGCTCCATTGTGTTGCCCGCGGCATTGATATGTTTGACTGTGTACTACCGACCCGGAATGCGCGGAATGGTCAGATCTTTACAAAAAACGGATATATCAATATTCGAAATGCGAAATGGAAAAATCACAACAAACCACTCGATCCTGATTTCCCAACCGACCTGTGCCAAAAGTATAAGATGTCTTATATCCATCACCTTTTCCGAAATGATGAACTTTTAGGCCTCTCTTTGGCTTCGCTCCATAATCTCACCTTTTATTTATGGCTGATGGAAGAGATCAGAGAACGCATAACAAATGATTGCTTTCATAACTGGTATAAAGAGAAGGCAGCGACTTTGGCTACCAAGATTTAATATCAAGGCTTGGCAAAGTATTTTAACTTTCCAAAGCAGTATATCAACAAAAAAAGCCCTCTGCGCATAGCACAGAGGGCTAACTAATTTAAAGAGCAGTCGGGGACCTACGCTTCCGGCCTCGAGGGCCAGTACCATCGGCGCTGCCGGGCTTAACGGCC